>NZ_CP088911.1:6088577-6410721 GCF_021165735.1 Yinghuangia sp. ASG 101
CGATGGCGAACATCTCGGGGGACCACGCCATTTCGCCGGTGCCCATGTCGTACTGCCACGTGCCCAGCCGGGCCAGCCGCTGCGCCTGCGCGAGTTGCGCGGCCCGGCGTTCGTCCTCGTCGTGGATGCGCCAGCTCAGCAGCACGCCGTCGAGGAAGCGCACGGCGCGCAGCGTCATCGTCGACGAGCGCAGGTGCCCCGACACCATTTCGATGAACTGCTCGGCGTCGCCTTCGTACGGCGTACCGGTCCGCTGCACCTCCAGCAGCCGTTCGAAGACCCCGGACACCACCATGCCGGGGTACAGCTCGGTCATGCGCCGCCCGAGCACGTCCGTGCCCGTGCGCCCGGCCAGGTCCACGGTCGCGGCGTTGGCGTGGTCGACGCGGAAGTCGGCCACGTCCCGCCCCTCGCCGTCACGCAGCGGGGTGAGGATCACCACGGGGTCGAGCAGGGCGTCCAGCAGTGCCTGGAACCACATCTCGTCGCCGGGCGCCGCACCGAGGCCGGCCCGGTCCGCGCGCGCGTCCAGGCGACGCACCACACCGACGCACAACTGCCCCAGCGCCGCGGTGAATTCCTCGGGCACACCGCCCTCGGGGAGGTGCGGCCAGCTCACCGACATCGCACCGTGCGTGGTCCCGTCGGTGTCGGTGAGCGGCACCGCGCAGATCACCTCGCCCGGCACCAGCGCCTCGGTCGCCCGCGCGTAGCGCCGCGCCGACTCGGAACGGCTGTGCACCAGGACCGGCCGGTGCTCGCGCAGCGCCTCGGTGAGGGGGAGGGGCGCCTGGGGAGGGATGCGCCGCCACTGGCTGACGTGGTGCGCCGACATGCCGTACGTGCCGGCGAGCCGCAGCGCGCCGTCCGGTTCCAGCAGGGCGATCGCCACGGCGTCCGCGCCGCCGAGCGCCTCCGTGCCGATCAGCCGCGCGACGTCGTCGCCGTCGGCCGCGGTGTCCAGGGCCGACGCGGTGAGGTGGTAGCGGGCCGCTTCCTCGGACGACAGGGGGGCGGGCGCCTCCGGCCGCGCCGCCTCCGTGGCCGCGCGCGCCGGGACACCGAGGTCGAGCCCGGTGACGACCGGCGGCGCTCCGGGGCCCGGGGCGCGGGAGCCGCGAGCGCCGGCGGCCCGGTCGCTCGGCCGCGCGTCGGCCGACGGCGCCGTGCCGCCGGGGACCCGCCGCGCCGACCCGGGCGGCGTGTCCGGCGACGCGGGCCGGGGCGGCGGTGCCGCGACACCCAGCAACCCCGCCGCGACCTCGACGAGCTTCATGTTCGTGTGCTGCGACAGCTGTGCCAGGTGCGAGAAGGCCTCGTCCGCCGTACACGACATGCGCCCCATCAGCATGCCCTTGGCCTGCTCGATCACCCCGCGCGAGCGCATCGCCCGGCGCAGCCCGTCCACTTCCGCGCGCAGGCGGTCCACGGTCGCGGCGAGCGTGGCGGTCTCGGGTGCCGCGGATCGGTCGGACGGGGTGCGCGGCGGTATTCGATCAGTCACGGCACGCCGCGGTGACGTCGGCGTACGTCGGCAGCAGCGACGTGACCTGGGTCACGTCCAACAGGCGGACCACCAGGTCGCCAGGCCCCGCCAGGCGCAACGCGCCGCCGTTCTCCCGCAGGTCTCTCGCCATGCCGAGGAGAATACGCAACCCGGTCGAGTCCATGTACTCGACCTCGTGAAGATCGACCACGACGCGTTGCGGCCCCGCGGCGTCGCCCGTCAGGACGCGGAACGCCTCGGCCAGTGCCGGGGCCGACGCGAAATCGAGGTCGCCGGTGACCGGGACGACGGTCCACGTGCCGGGCCGAGGGCCCTCCCCGGGGTGCCGCCCGCGGGGGCGGTCCGCCGGGAAGCCGCCGACCGCCGACGCGTCGGGGTCCGGTGCGTCCCGTAATTCCGGGGATTCCGGTGTCTCGGTCACGCCGCGCTCCCAGCCGTCGCCCCGGGCAATCGTCATTCGCCTCCTGGGTCCGCGTCGCCGGGTCGGCGGCGGTGTTCCTCGCCTCCGCCCGCGCGTCCGGCGGCGGTGCGCGGTACGGCGGCGCGGACGACCTTGCCCTCGGGCGCGGGCAGCACCCGGATGCCACTGGTGAGACGGGCGACGATCCACAGCCCGTAGCCGGCTCGGCGCCGCCGGGCGGGACCGAGCCGGTCGGGCCCGGTGTCCCGCACGGCGACATCGACGAACTCGGGATCCACGGCGACGCTCAGCCGACACGGGCCGGGGGCGTGTCGGCAGGCGTTCGCGACAAGCTCGCCCACCACCATGAGGACGTCCCGGGCGGTGTCCGCACCCACCGGCGGCTGCCGGCCGGGGTCGGCGAGGAACCGGTGGGCCTCGCGCCGGGCGCCGCGCACGGACCCCGCGGAACCGTCGAGGTCGATCACCAGGGTCTCGGCTGCGTTCTCCATGGCCGCTTCGTATCGTCGCGCACACGCGCGGTTTATGCCGCGGTTTTGCGAAACCGCCGGGCCGGCCCGTCCGACTCCAATTGCTCGCGGAGCCGCGACAACGTGCCGTTCAACAGCCGCGATATGTGCATCTGGGAGACGCCGAGGCGCTCGCCGATCTCCCGCTGCGGCATGTCCTGCCAAAAGCGCATCTCCAAGATCATCTGCTCGCGCCTGGGCAGCGCGCTGAGGAGCGGTTTCACCGATTCCCTGAAGTCGACGAGGGCGATCTCCCGCTCCTCGTAGGGCAGAAGCTCCGCCAAGGGGGTGCGGTTGCGTCCCGAGGGGTCGTTGCCCCCGGGCGCGGCGTCGATCGAGTCGACCATGTACGCGCGCCCCGCGTCGCGGGCCTCGCGCACGTCCTTGACATCCATGTCCAGGCACGCGGCGATCTCGGACGCGGTCGGCTCGCGCGACAGTTCCTGTTCGAGCTGGTGCACGGCGCGCGTGACGGCGAGGAAGCGCTCCTGGAGGGTGCGCGTGACGTGCACACCCCACGACGTGTCGCGGAAGAACCGCTTGATCTCGCCGGAGATGGTGGGCAGCGCGAATGACGCGAACTCCGAGCCGCGGTCCACGTCGTACCCGTCGATGGCCTTCAGCAGGCCGACGGTCCCGGTCTGGAAGATGTCGTCGTACGGCGCGCGGCGGCGGCCGAAACCGCGCGCGACGTAGTGCACGAGAGCGGTGTTGAGGGCCACGACGACGGCGCGGAGCCTGCCGTACGTCTCGCTCTCGCGGTCGACGTCGCGCATGCGGCGCAGCAACTGCTCGGTGAGCCGGCGTATTTCGGTCTTGTCGAGGCGGCGCATCTCCTCGTGGGACAGCGCCTCAAGCGACCGTTCCTCGCGGGTGAGTTCCGGACCGGACCATCCGGGCAGGGAGGAGTGTACGGAGGGATGCGCGGCGGGGGGCTTGCCGTCGGGCACGGGGGACAGGGCGGCAATGCTGGTGGGCGCGGACATGGTTCGGCTCCTCGGAGTCCGAAGACCCGCGGCCGGTGCGGGGCGCGGCAGAACGGCCGGACGCCGGTGCGCACACGGCATGGCGCGGGCGAGGGCTCCGCACGTGCCCGGCTTCTTCAGGCGGGCGGTGCCCCGGCACATGAGGCGTGCCTTGGCGGGCGGCACACATACCGCCCTGCGGTCGGGCCCGGCAGGCGGGCTCGGCGACTTGACGGGTCACCTACCCACATCGCAAGCCTGAAACTCCGTCACGAGCGAAATTCTCGCGGCCGGTTGCGGCACCGCCCGGGTGAACGGCCGGACACCGTCCGTGAGTCCGGCTCAGTGCTGGCGGATCACGGCCTCCTGGACGGCGTGTGCCACCAGGACGCCTTCGTGGTCGTAGAACTCCCCGATGGCGAACCCCCGGGCGTCCTGCGCGGTCGGCGACTCGGCCGCGAACAGCAGCCACCGGTCGGCGCGGAACGGCCGGTGGAACCACATCGCGTGGTCCAGCGACGCCATTTGCAGGTTCTCCGGGTCGGTGACGTGCGGTGCCGCCGCGGTGCCGGCGAGGGTGAGGTCGGACATGTACGCCAGCGCGCACACGTGCAGCAGCGGGTCGTCCGGGAGTTGCTCCGCGGCCTTCATCCACACGCGCGTGTGGGGGACGCCGCCGTTCGGACGCGTCGCCTGCCCGTGCTCCTGGGGTACGAACCGCATGTCCATGACCAGGCGGGTCTGCGTCGCCCCGTAGTTCTCGCGGGCCTTGCGCGGGGGTGATCCGTACGGGCCCGGCAGGTCCTCGGGCCGCGGCACGTCCGGCATCGTGCGCTGGTGCTCGGTGGTGGTCTCCGGCACTTTGAAGGACGCCGACAAGGTGAAGATCGTCTCGCCGTTCTGCACGGCCGAGACGCGGCGCGTGGTGAACGAGCGTCCGTCGCGGACGCGGTCGACCAGGTAGATGATCGGCGACGTCGTCCGCCCCGGCCGCAGGAAGTAGCTGTGCAGCGAGTGGACGTGCCGGTCCGCCGTCACCGTGCGCCCGGCCGCGACCAGGGCCTGCGCGGCGACCTGCCCGCCGAACGCGCGCAGCGGCGACCCGGCGTGGCAGGTGCCGCGGAAGATGTTCTGCTCGATCTCGTCGAGGCTCAACAGGTCGACGAAGCTCTCGGCCCGGCCGAAATTGAACTCGGACCTGTGGTCCCCTGGAAGATCGCTCACCGGGCCATCGTGTCAGACACGGCCGCGAGCCGGTCTCCGCGCATCCCCGCCCGGGCGGGCGGACACCCGGCGTGGCGGGCACGTCACCGCGGGGGTCGCCGCGGCGGGGGGCGTTCGGCCGCATCCGTCGTGCGGGAGTCTTCGATCGGCGGTGCCCTCCTCTTCCCTCTTCCCCGGGCCGGCGCACGATTCCGCGAGGTCCTCGCCCGAGCCGGCCGGCGCTTTCGCGACGCTGACGGGAAGCGCCGCGGATCGCTAACCTGATCCGCGGCAAGGGCCGGTGAGCAGGTCGATGCGGCGGGGGCGACGCACAACTCCGGTACGAAAACGGGTGAACGGGGAGGTTGTTGCGTGTTCGGCATCATCAGGCCATGTCGGCATTCGCTGGCGGAGGGGTTGCGCGACTCCTGGACGGCGCATCTGTGCGGGCTGTGCCTCGCGCTGCGTGACGACCACGGGCACGCGGCCCGGGTCGCGACCAACTACGACGGGCTCATCATCTCCGTCCTGGTGGAGGCCCAGTCGGCCCCCGAGGCCGCGAAGAGCGGGCGCCGCAAGGCCGGGCCGTGCGCGCTGCGCGGCATGCGCACCGCCGAGGTCGCGCGCGGGGAGGGGGCCCGGCTCGCCGCCGCGGTCTCCCTCGTGTTGGCCGCCGCCAAGATGGAGGACCACGTCGACGACCGGGACGGCGTCTTCGCCCGCAAGCCCGTCGCGGGAGGCGCGCGCAAAGTCGCCGCCCGCTGGGCCCGGCAGGGCGACAGCACCGGGCACGCGGTCGGCTTCGACACCGCCGTGCTCACCGAGGCCGTCGGCCGCCAGGGCGAGATCGAGGCGCTGGCCGGCCCGGGGACGTCGGTGCTCACGGTCACCGAGCCCACCGAGACCGCGACCGCCGCGGCCTTCGCCCACACCGCGACGCTGGCCGGGCGCCCGGAGAACGCCGAGGCGCTCGCGGAGGCCGGGCGGCTGTTCGGTCGGCTCGCCCACCTCCTCGACGCGGTCGAGGACGTCTGGGACGACCGCTCGACCGGGGCCTGGAACCCCCTGCTCGCGACCGAGACCGGCCCGGACGAGGCGTACCGGCTGTGCCGCGACGCGGCCCACGGCATACGCCTGGCCCTGAAGGACGTGGCGTTCACCGACAGCCGCCTCGCCCACGTGCTGCTCGTGCACGAGGTCGACAAGGCGGTCGACCGCACCTTCCAGCACGCCGGCTTCCCGGTGGCGCAGCCGGGCCGGCGCGGCTGCTCGTCGCACGACACCACCGGGACGAAGAAGGGCAAGGCGGGCAAGAATCGCAAGGCGGGCAAGAAGTCGGGCACGGACGCCACGTCGGCACTCGCGGCCCTGTCCGCACCGGATGCGCCCCCGCTTCCCGGCCCGATGACCGACGGACGCCCGTACGCCGGCCTCACCCGTGCCCAGGGCCCGGAAGCCGCCGATCCCGTCGCGTCGTATCCGCCGCAGAGCCCGCCCGGATGGCAGCCGCCCCCGTCCGGCCCCGGCAACCCGGGCAACCCCTTCGGCCCCGGCCGCAACCCCAACTGGGAGCCGCTGCACCCCGGCGGTCCAGGAGGCCCCGGCGGCTCCGGCCGCCCGCCGGGCCGTCGGCACAACCCGATCGTCGGCTGCTTCATCTGGGTCGGCCTGTGCTGCACCTGCCAGGCCTGCTGCCGCGAGCACTACACCGACCCCTGCACCGGACAGCAGCGCGACGGCGCGTGCCGCGACGGGTGCGACTGCGACTGCAGCGGATGCTGTGACTGCTGCAACTGCTGTGAGTGCTGCGACGGGTGCGACTGCGGCTGCGACTGCTGACCCCCGGGGGCTACGCCGAGGTCGGTTCCAGCCGCACGATCACGGACTTCGACGTCGGTGTGTTGCTGACCTCGGCGGTGCTGTCCAACGGCACCAGCACATTGGTCTCCGGGAAGTAGGCCGCCGCACACTCGCGGGCCGTGGGGTAGGCGACGACCCGGAAGCCGGGTGCGCGCCGCTCGACGCCGTCGGTCCACTCGCTCACCAGGTCGACCGCCTCCCCGTCGGCGATGCCGAGTTCCGCGAGGTCGGCCGGATGCACGAAGACCACGCGGCGGCCCGCCTTGACGCCCCGGTAACGGTCGTCGAGCCCGTAGATCGTGGTGTTGTACTGGTCATGCGACCGGACCGTCTGGAGGATCAGCCGCCCGGGCGGGACACGGAGCACGTCCAGCGGGTTGACGGTGAAGTTCGCCTTGCCGGTCGCGGTCGGGAACCGGCGCTCGTCGCGCGGCCCGTGCGGCAGGACGAAGCCGCCCGGCGCCCGCACCCGCGCGTTGAAGTCGGCGAACCCCGGCACGACCCGCGCGACGCGGTCGCGGATCAGGTCGTAGTCCTCGCGGAACGCCCGCCAGGGCACCGTCGTCCGGTCGCCGAGCACGCGCTCCGCGAGGCCGCACACGATCGCCACCTCGGAGCGCAGTTCCCGCGAGGCGGGCGGGAGGGTGCCCGTCGAGGCGTGCACGGCGCTCATGGAGTCCTCGACCGTCACGAACTGCGTGCCCGTCGCCTGGACGTCCGCCTCGGTGCGGCCCAGGCACGGCAGGATGAGCGCGCGCCGCCCGGTGACCGCGTGCGAGCGGTTGAGCTTCGTCGACACCTGCACGGTCAGCGACGTGCGGCGCAGCGCCTCCTCCGTCGCGGCGGTGTCGGGCGTCGCGGAGACGAAGTTGCCGCCGACGGCCATGAAGACTTTGACGCGCCCGTCGCGCATCGCCCGGATCGCGTCGACCACGTCGTGCCCGTGCGCGCGGGGCGGCGCGAATCCGAACTCGGCCTCCAGGGCGTCCAGGAACGCCTTCGACGGTTTCTCGTGGATGCCCATCGTCCGGTCGCCCTGGACGTTGCTGTGCCCGCGCACCGGGCACACGCCCGCGCCGGGCCGCCCGATGTTCCCGCGCAGCAGCAGGAAGTTCACGACCTCGCGGATCGTCGCCACCGAATTGCGGTGCTGGGTCAGGCCCATGGCCCAGCAGACCACCACCCGCCGCGAGCCGAGCACGCGTTCGTGGATGCGTTCGATCTGCTCGCGCGGGAGCCCGGTCGCCGCCAGCACGTCCGCCCATGGCGTGGCCCGCACATCGGCCGCGAACTCCTCGAATCCACCGCAGTGTTCGTCGACGAAGGCGTGGTCGATCACGGTGCCGCGCGCGGCGGGGCCGGCCGCGGCCTCCGAGGCCGGGCCGGACGCCGGGGCCGCCGCCCGGGCGGACTCCTCGTCGGCCTCCAGCAGCAGCCGGTTCAGCGCGCGGAACAGCGCGAGGTCGCCGTTGACGCGGATCTGCGCGTACTCGTCGGCGAGCGCGGTGCCGCGCCCCGCGATGCCGTTCGGCCGCTGCGGGTTCTTGAACCGCATCAGCCCCGCCTCGGGCAGCGGGTTGACCGCGACGATGTGCGCGCCCGCCCGCTTCGCCTTCTCCAGTGCCGACAGCATGCGCGGGTGGTTCGTGCCGGGGTTCTGGCCGACGACGAGAATCAGGTCGGCCCGGTGCAGGTCCTCCAGCGACACGCTGCCCTTCCCGATGCCGATGGTCTCGGTCAGCGCCGAACCGCTCGACTCGTGGCACATGTTCGAGCAGTCGGGCAGGTTGTTCGTCCCGAAGGCGCGCACGAAGAGCTGGTACGCGAAAGCGGCCTCGTTGCTCGTGCGGCCCGACGTGTAGAACGCCGCCTCGTCCGGCGAATCGAGCGCGCCGAGCTCGTCCGCGATGATGCCGAACGCCTCGTCCCACGTCACCGGCACGTAGTGCGCGGCCCCCTCGGCCAGGTACATCGGGTGCGTCAGGCGCCCCTGCTGCCCCAGCCAGTAGTCGGTGCGCCCGGCGAGCCCGGCGACCGGGTGCGCGGCGAAGAACTCCGGCGTCACCCGCCGCAGCGTCGCCTCCTCCGCGACGGCCTTCGCCCCGTTCTCGCAGTACTCGCCGATGGGGCTGCGGTGCTCGCCTTCGGGCCACGCGCAGCCCGGGCAGTCGAAGCCGTCCTTCTGGTTGACCTTGAGCAGCGTCCGGGCACCCCGGCGCACACCCATCTGCCGCCCGGTGTGCCGGAGCGTCGACACGATCGCCGGAATCCCGGCGGCGTAGCGCTTCGGCGCGCCGACGGTCATACCGCTGTCATCGGCGTCGCCGACCGGTGCCTTCTTGACCATCTGCCCGCCCGCTCTCTCGTACGGCCTCCTGCCCGGCCTCCCAAGGTACGCCCGGACCACGCGACCGCCGGAACGAGCTTCACCCCGGGGAGCGGCCTCGGCCTCCTTGAGTCGCATGCATGTACGAAGGCGAGGGCGGCGTACGACGTCAGCCCGTCGCGCGCCCGAACTCCGCGGCCACGATCTGGTTGGACGCCGCGGCGGCGGCCATCGCGTCCGTCCCACCCAGCACCGCGCGCCCGAATTCGACGAGCGGCTTCTCGGACCACCCCGGTGCCGTCGGGTACGCGTGCCCGACCGCAGCCGCCGCGGCGGCGCCCGCGCGCGCCATCGGGTTGGGCCCCTGCGTCGCGTCGGCCGGGTAGGGCGACAGCGCGCGCCCGCTCTCGGCGAGCCGGGAGCGCCACCGCGCCGACGAGAGCGTCGTCAGCAGGTCCACCGCTGCCGGAATGTCGCGGCACGTCGCGGAGACGACCAGCGCGGTGCCGCCCACGCCGACCGCCCCCGGTCGATCGGGGGAGTGGCCCGGCAGCGGGAAGGCGTCGAGTTGCCCGGCGAGCCGGGAGTCGGCCGCCGTCGCGGCGGAGTACAGCGCGGCGCTGCCGATCACCGACGCGGTCTCGCCGCGGGCGAACAGCTCACCGGGCCGGAGTGCGGATTCGGCGGCGTCGGCCCCCTCGGGGGCGTACTGCTGCAACTGCCGGAAGAACCGCACGGCGTCGGTGGATCCGGGCAGATCGAACCCGCCGCGCCACGAGCCGCCGTCGCGGCGCGAGTCGTCCTTCACATGCAGGGCGACCTCCCCGCCGGTCTCCCACATGAACGACGCCAGCACCTGCCACGCCCGGCCGGGCAGGTGGAGGCTGCGGAACGCGGGGTTCGTCCCGAAGCGCGTGCGCAGGTGTTCGAGGCCGTCCACCCACTCCTCGCGCGTCCGGGGCACCGGAAGCCCCGCGGTCGTGTACAGGCCCCGGTGGAACAGGACCACGGGCACCGACGCGGTCACCGGCACGCCGACCACGGCGTCGTCGATGCTGACCGCCGAACGCATCGCCGGCAGCCAGGAGCCGGTCTCGAAGCGCTCCTGATACGACGTCAAGTCCGCTATGCGCCCGGCGGCGGCGTGCGCCGCCAGCGACAGGAGGTCCGTCTCGAAGACGTCGGGGATCGTGTCCCGGCGGTTGAACGCGTTCACGAACTCCTGGGAGAGAGCCGACTCCGCGCGCCGTTCGACGGTGTATTCCACCGACTTGCCCAGCGTCGCGGGCAACTCCTCGGACAGCAGCGAGAGTTGCCCGGCATCCAAAGTGTCCTCGCGGACCCACGCGCGGATCGACTTCGGGCCGGAAGGCCCGGACGGCCCGGACGGGACGGGCGGGACGGGCGGCGCGGCGGGATTGGCCCGGGCCGGCTTGTCCGAGCCGCCGCTGCCCCACAGCGCCGCGCCCGTCACGGCTCCCGCGAGGACGGCGCCCCCCGCCGCGACCCAGGCCAGGAACCTGCGGCGCTCCGGGCCGGGACGGATGAAGCGCACGGACGACGGGGGAGGGGCGGGCGGCGCGGTCGCCGGTCCACCGGGCGCGTGCCCCGGGGCTCCGGCGGGCGGGGGCGGCGCGGCGCCCGCCGGAGCCGTGGCCGGGCGTCCGGGGAGGTCGGTCTCGCCCGGTGCCGCGTCGGCCGACGCCCTGGGCGGCAACGGCGCGTCGTCGTCGACGAGTTCCGCCTCGACGATCTGCTGCTCGACCGCGCCCTCCGAGGGAGGGTCCGGCGGCGGTGTGGGGTCCGACGCCGACCGCGCCCCGGACGCCTCTCCCCGGGGCCCCGGGCCGGGCGCTCCGGCCCCGCCCGGGGCCCCGGAAAGGGTCGCGCCGCCCGCGTCCGCCGGACTCCCGGCCGTCCCGGGCACGTCCTCGCGGGGGCCCGCCGAGTCGTCGGCGCGTCCCGATACCGCCGGAGTGGTCCCCGCGGCCTCGGCGGCCGATTCGCGTGCCGTGCCGTCGGCCGCGTTCGGCACGCGCCGCCGCCCCGCACCGTCGTGCCCACCCGTGCCGCCGGTCGCGCCGGGTACCGCCACGGGCCCGCCCGGCGTTCCCGGCGCGGCGTCGGCGGCGGTGGCGCGCGCGATACCTTCGGCCTCGGCGGGTTTGCGGCGCCGTCCCGCGCCGCCGCTGTCGCGCGGTGGCGTCGCCGGGCCGTCGGGGGCCGCGCCGTCGGAGGCCGCCAGCGGGACCTGGGCGGCGGTGTGCGCGTCCGGCGGTGTGCTCGGCTTGCGGCGGCGGCCGGAGCCGCCCGTGTGGGCGGCTTCGGCGTCGGCACCCGCGCCGAAGGCGAGACCTGGCCGACCCGACGCGTACGCCGTCGCACTCGGGTCGCCGGCCCGCCTGCGTCCCCCGGTCCGGGGCGGCGGGACGGACGCGCGGTCGTCACGCGGCCCGCCTCCCGTGCCCCCCGCCGACGCGCCGGTGACGAATGGGGGGAGACCCCCCGCCCGGGCCCACGATGTCGCGGCGCGGCGGGCGACCTCGGCGCCCACGCGGGCGGGGAGCCAGCCGGGGCCGTCGAGTTCTCCGGCGGTCGCGGTCCTGATCTGTCCCGGCGTCGGCCGGTCGGCGGGGTCCTTGGCCAGGCACGCCACGGCCAACTGCCCGAGCCAGGCCGGGAGTCCGCCGAGATCCGGCGTCCCGTGCACGATGCGGTCGCCGACGCCGGGATCCGTGTCGGTACCGAACGGCCCGTCGCCGCGCGCCGCGTGCACCAGCACGGCGCCGAGTGAGAAGACGTCGGCCGCGAACCCCACGTCGCCACCGGTCAGTTGCTCGGGGGCGCGGAACGCCGGTGACGGCAGTGCGGTGCCGATCACGACGCCCCCCTCCTCGATCGACGGGCCGTCCGGGCCGCGGGCGACACCGAGGTCGACGATGCGCGGGCCGTCGGGGGCCAGGGCCACGTCGGACGGGCTGAGCCGACCGTGTGTCAGTTCCCGGGCGTGCAGGGCCTCCAGGCCGGCCGCGAGGCCCGCCGCGAGGGTGCGCACGGTCTCCGCGGGCAGCGGGCCGTGGCGCTCGACGGCTTCGGCGAGGGCGGGGCCGGGGGCGTACGCGGTCGCGATCCACGGCCGGGAGCCGCCGGTCTCGGCGTCGAGGACGGGGACCACGAACGGGCAGTCGACGCGACGCGCCGCGGCGACCTCATGGGCGAAGCGCGAGCGGAACGCGGTGTCGCGGACCGCGTCGTCGCGCACCGCCTTGACGACGACCGGGCGCCCTTCGTTCGACGCGCCGAGGAAGACCTGTGCGGTCGTTCCCTCGCCGAGCAGGGCCACCAGCCGGTAGCCGCCTATCTGGCGCGGGTCGTCCTTGTCCAGGGGCCGCATCGCACTCCTCGTCAATGCCCTGCCCCGTGGCGCCTGCGCGTCGCCGTCCGCGGGTGGGCCGCCATCGGGAACGGCAACGGGCCCAGGCCGACATGCCCGTTCCACCGGATGGGCAGGCAGTCTGCCAGAAATCCGGGGGAGTCCAGGAAGCCGCTCCGCGACGCGGCGGGGGGCCGCGGACCGATTTTTCCCGACATGGCGCGGCGGTCCGGGCGAGCCCGGGACGGGCGCCCGGCGGGTGCGCCGTGTGTCCGGATCGGCATCTGCGCGGTCGCGGTCCGTGGTGCGGCGATCACGCGGGCGCGGGCCGCGGCGGGCGGCCGAATGGGGCGGTCGGCGGTATTGCCTCCCGTTTCTGCTGGTAGTCGGCGGCTTCTGCGGGCATGGTGCCCGAGGGAAAAGGTCTCGATCGCGTCACATTACTGGCCAGTAGGTTACTGTTCGGTTTACACCTGACAGGATCTCCGGCCTGGGGACAATCCGAAACGAAAGCTCCCGCGGTTGCCGGACCCGTCGCACGCACGAATCGGCGCGGCCGACCCGCGGTGAGTGAAGGGAGATCGGTTGTGCTTACGTTCCGCCGCGTGGCTTTGGCGCTGGTGCTGCTGCTGGGGGTGGGCTTGATCGTCTTCCCGCTGGCGGACGGCATGCCCGAGAAGACCCAAGGCGTCGACAACGTGCAGGACACCTTCCGGCAGACCATGTCGAAGCAGGGGGTGCAGACCAGTCGCGACGACCTCGTCACGATGGAGGCGATGCTCGCGCAACTGCAGTCCGAGACGCTGCCGCAGCTCGCGCAGAGCAGAGGGATGCAGACGGACCAGCTGAAGGGGCTGCTCGGCCTCAGGTTCCCGGCGGTCGGCAAGGGCCTCAACGAAGTCGGCGTCATCATGCCGCGCTTCGAGGAGACCGTCTCCGTCATGGAGCAGCAGGGGTCGAATTTCCGTGAGGCGGACGAGATTCCGACCGCCGACGTGCCCAACACCGCGGTGACGTACCTCTTCCTGGTGCCCGGCGTCATCCTGGCCGTCGCCGGTGGGACGGGGCTGTTCTTCTCGTTCCGCGGCGGCCGGTCGATGATCCCGACCGTCGCGCTGGCCGTCGCCGTGGCCATGGGGGCGGTGCTGGTGATCGGCACGCTGGTGACCGACCAGATCGGGAAGACCAAGTCCGCGGAGAAGATGTTCGACGCCTTCCGCCCCACGTTCACCGACGCGCGCTACCAGCAGATGCGCTCCGACATGGACACGTTGAAGGCGTTCGCCGCCGAGATGCAGAACGACACGATCCCCTTCCTGGCGGCTCAGGCCCAGCAGGACGTGCCGACCTACAAGGCGAGCCTGGCCACGCGCTACCCCCAGGTCGGCACGGGGCTCCAGGAGACTCCCCGCATCCTCGGCCGCTTCGACGGCATGATCGAGGACATCGGCTCCAACATCGAGTCGTTCAAGCACGCCGACAGCATCCCCTCCGCGGACACCCCGGTCAGCCAGGTGCCGTGGTACCTGCTGATCCCCGGGATCGGTCTGATCGCCGTGGCCGGTGCCGCGCTCCTGCCGCTGGGGCGTCGCGACGGGGGCGCCCCCATCGGTCCCGAGGCCCCGTCCGGGACGCCCACGGCCGTCTGATCGTTGCGGTCGGCACCACCCGGTCCGATCCCCGACCGGGCGGTGCCCACGGGCGGTCCCGCTCCCCGCGGGGCCGCCCGTCCGCGTTTGCCGGACGCGGTCGCGCGGGATGGACAGTGAACCGGAGGCGGGGCCGCCGTTACCTACGCAGTGTGACGGACGCCACTCCTTTCCAAAATCGGATATCTCGCAGGAAAAACGGGCCTTCTGCCACGTGCATCCCCTCGATGCACGTGCATCCGAGGCTTGCAGCTGCATAAATCGAGACTGCACGTGCATCTGGTCTTGCACACGCCGTGAGCATCGACATAATGAACAGGGTGCACGCGCAACGTGGTAAGCGCGTGGATACGCATCGACGGGCCGGTTCGATTCGCGGGAGGCATGACGGTGGTCAGTAGCTCCCACCGCTGCACCGGAGCGGGCTCGGTGCGCTTACTGAGGACACGGGTGGCGAGTCCGAGTCTGCGGCCCGACCGGAGGTGCGCGTGACTGCCGTCAGCGCCACGGGTTTCTCCGTGGCAACGCTTTTCCGTATGGACCCACCGGGTGGCGATTCCCTGGTGACCGAAGACGGGGCCATGACCGACATTGCCGTGCGAGCGCTCGCGCCGCAGCGCGCGTCGGTCAAGGCCGCACGCGACTTCGGGC
Source organism: Yinghuangia sp. ASG 101 (assembly GCF_021165735.1). GTDB lineage: Bacteria > Actinomycetota > Actinomycetes > Streptomycetales > Streptomycetaceae > Yinghuangia. Next base: position 6,103,042 of record NZ_CP088911.1, read on the forward strand.
GGGACACCTTGGCGCGCTGGGGAGCCGCCGAGTTGTTCGACGATCTCTCGCTCGTGGTCTCCGAGCTGGTCACCAACGCCTTGTGCCACGGTGTCGGCGGCGAGGCGCGGTCCGACGAGGAGCCCGACGGCCGTCCCGCGGGTCACCCGGTGCAACTCGCGTTGCTCCGCAAGGGTGCGCGGGTGATGTGCGCGGTGCAGGACCCGGGTGACGGCCTCCCGGCACCCCAGGAGGCCGGCGACGGAGCCGAGACCGGCCGGGGGCTGCATATCGTGGAATGCTTCAGCAGCGCCTGGGGCTGGTTTCCGTTGTCGAACGTCGCGGGACGCGGTGGAAAAGTGGTCTGGGCGATGTTCCAGATCCCCGGCCAATCCCCGGCGCACAGCGGCTAATACTTCACGAATTTTCGACGACGCCCGGAAGTACGGCAACCCGTCGTGCTTCCCACGCGTATAGGGGAAGCGGTGCGCCGCTCCTCCCCATCGATATTCGTCGACTTTTTCCTCGGATTCCCAGGACGAATCCGACAATCATCGCGGCGATCGTCCCGAATTGCCTGACCGGCATGGGCGGTTTGCCGACCCCAGATCGTTGTGAACTTTTTATGCCGCCTCCGTGCGGCCATTTCCCGACCCATTCTCGCGATGTCGCCTTAATCGCAGATTCCCGGTCTCCGGACACTGTGTTGGGGCTCGTGGGCGTGCGCTATCATCACTCCAGTACGCTGCATTTGCATGGTCTGATGCACGTGCAGATACAAACGCAGGACACGGCGAACGGTGCCGGGCGCGCGGCGGGGCCCCTTCACGGGGAAACCCCGCGGGTGCGGTGCCAAGCACAACGAACGGCACAGGTGGTACCACCGGGGGTGGGCAATCGTCGCCGGTTCGCCCGGCAAGAGGTCCAGGAGACATGTCATGCACGGAACGCACAACGGGATGCCGGCCGAGTCTTTGCACGGGGTGACGTGGCAGAAGAGTCGACGCAGCAACTCGCAGGGCAACTGCGTCGAGATGGCCGCGCTTCCCGGCGGGGACATAGCCGTGCGCAACTCGCGGTACCCGGAAGGGCCCGCACTGATCTACACCCGGGCCGAGATCGTCGCCTTGATCCTCGGCGCCAAGGACGGCGACTTCGACAACCTCATCGCCTGAGCGACCGCGGCGCCGGGAGCCCCGCCGGGCCGCGCCGACACGACGCTCGACGCGGCACCGTACTCCCGCGTCGCCCGGAAGCGGCGACCGACGTTCCGGTCGCCGGACGACGACAAGCGTGATCCCCGGGCCCGCACGCGAAACCGTGCGGCCCCGGGGACCACGCTTGTCAGGTCTCCTTGAGAATCCTGGCCAGCAGATCCACGCTGCGATCCGGCGGCAGGCCGTCGACGCTCAGCCGCTCCATCACCTCGGTGTACTGATCGACGTCGTCGCGCTTGTCGAGGTACAGCGCACTCGTCAGCTGTTCGAGGTAGACGACGTCGGGCAGATCGGGCTCCGGGAAGCGCAGCAGTGTGAACGGACCGCCCTCGGCGGCGTGGGCGCCGAAGCGGAACGGCATCACCTGGATCGTCACGTGTGAGTGCGCCGCCGAGTCGATCAGGTGCTGGATCTGACCGCGCATCACCTCGCGTCCGCCGATGGGACGACGCAACGCCGCCTCGTCGAGCACCGCCCAAAGGCGCGGCGGTCGCTCGCGGTTCAGGATCAACTGCCGCTGGGTGCGCAGCCCCACGCGGCGCTCGACCTCGGCCGCGGAGGCGTTCGGCTGCCCGGCGACGATGACCGCCCGCGCGTAATCCGCGGTCTGCAACAGCCCGGGAACGAATTGGACTTCGTAGGTACGGATGACCGAGGCCGCTTCCTCCAGGCCGACATACACCTGGAACCAACTCGGCAGGATGTCACCGTAACTGTGCCACCAGCCCGTTGCGTTCGCCTCCCGGGTCAGGTTCAGCAGCGCCTCGCGCTCCGTCTCGTCCGTCACGCCGTACATGGTCAGCAGGTCCGCCACATCGCGGTCTTTGAAGCTGACACGACCCAGCTCCATTCGACTGATCTTCGATTCGGAGGCGCGGATCTCATACCCCGCCTCCTCGCGTGAAACGCCTTTGGCCTCACGCAGGCGACGGAGTTGGGAACCGAGGAGAATACGGCGAACCGTCGAGCCGCTCCCCGGCTGCGCTGTGGGCATACGTCCTACCTCCGGCAGAATGGACCAGCGCATAGTATGACAGCGCCATCGTGCGTGTCGCCCGAAACGCACGATCAACGGTTGCTTCACGCCATCTTGCTACGCCCGTCGATCACGGTACGGGAGCACCGAGTTGACGGTGTGTCGATCCCGGTACTCTCTGTGCCGCATTGTGAGACTCACCGCCGGGGCCAAAGGTTGTGCCCGACACCCCGGGGCATCTTCTCCATCCGACCGACCAACGCGCAACTCCCGCGGTAAATAGGCCTCTCGGTGTGCATGAGCGGCGAACAAACGTCCGCGCGAAGCACATACGAACGCCGCGGCCGAAAATCGAGCGAAACGCGGGGAAGACGGACGCGGCCCCGCGACCTCCGAGAGCGGCCGGTCTCGGCACACCGGCCTACGTTGAGGCCATGTCGTCCAGCGTCCAATCCTTCACGTACCGGCGTGCCTCGGCGATGCACACGTACGAAGGCACCCCGCGGCTCTCCCTGGAGACGAGCGGCGGCCTCACGTCGCACGGGCTCGTGCCGTTCCCGCGCTTCTTCTCCGGTTTCCTCACCGCACCCGAGGCCGCGGCCGGCGGATTGCTCGCGGTCGCCGACGTGGCGGCGACCCGCTACCACCAGCCCCGGAACCGCGCGTGGCTCGACCCCGTGGTCACCGGCAACGGCGACCGCCTGCGCTTCGAGTCGTTCAGCGGGTGCGGCGGCGTGTACGCCCGGCTCGACGTGCTGCCCGCGGGCATCGACGGCGACATGCTCGGCACGGGCACCACCAACGTCGATGTGAACGCGCCGCTGCGGGCGGCCCTCGCCATGGTCGGTGCCTCCGATCCGCTGCACGTCGCGGTCGGCCCCGACGACGTCGCGGTCACCACGTTCGACGGCCCGGTGGTGGAGAAGAAGGTGCCGCTGCCCGAACGCTGGCTGTGCGGCTTCGCCCAAGTCCAGGTCATCGCCTCGAAGTTCGACCTGCGCGCCGAGATCCCCGCGGTGGAGGCCGTGCGCTGCCTGCGATCGCTGCCCCGCAACGGCCGCCAGCTCCTGTGGGTGCGCCCGTTCGGGCGGACGCTGGGCGTCTCGCCCGGCCCGGCGCCCGGCGCGGTCTGCCTCGCCGGACCGGACCGGCTCCGGGCCCTGTCCCGAATACTCCGCGGCACGCCAAGGCACCGCGGGTCTACGGCCCCGCAGTCTCCGGCGGCGGCCTCGGCGCGGGGGCGGTGCCGGTCGCGTCCGCGTGGGAGGTCGAACTGCCGGGCATGCGCCTCACGTTGACGCTGTCCCCGGACGCGGCACGCGGATTCTCCGGCGAAGGCGCGGTCCTCGGCGACCTGGCGACCGACGAGGCGACCGGCGACGCCGACCTGGTCGCGGCCCCGCTGGCGTGGGAGCCGCGCCTCGAGGGCGGCGACCTCGCCCGCCGGACCGGGCTGACCCCCGAGCGCGTCCGCCGAGCCCTCGTACGGCTCGGCACCGCGGGCCGCATCGGCTACGACGTCGCCGAGGCCGCCTACTTCCACCGGGAACTCCCGTACGACGGGGGCCGCGTCGAGCGCATGAACCCGCGGCTGCGGCACGCCCGGGAACTCGTCGCGCGCGGCCGGGTGACCGCCGACGGCGAGCGCTTCCGGGTGGTCGGCACCACCGCCGCGTACCAGGTGCGGTTGGCGTCCGGCGGCACGTGCACGTGCGAGTGGTGGGCCAAGCACCGCGGCGGACGCGGCCCGTGCAAGCATGTGCTCGCCGCGCAGATCCACGTGCGGCGCGACGCCGCCGGAACGGCCGCGCCGGAACCACCGGGTTCCGCGACCGACGCGCGGTCGGCGGGCACCCGCACGGCGGAGGCGGCGCGATGACGGCGCCCGGCGACGGCACTGACGCGCTGACCTGGGACGCGGTCCTGGCCGCCAAGCGGCGCGGCGGCCCCCGATAGGCCCTGGCCCTGCCGACCCGCCACGGCGAGAAGGAACGCCGCGCGCTCGCCCCCGACCTCAAGGCGGAACTCACCCGGCGCAACGCCGCGCCCTGGAACGACCGCCGGAACGGGCTCGCCGACGAAGGGCTGTTCAAGATCTGCCCGGCTGCGTGCCTCGGCGGACCCGCCGCGATCGCCCCGTGGCCGACCCGCGCCGACTTGCGCACGTCCCCGCGTCCGTGGCTGCACGAGCGCGTCGCCGAGGCCCTGGCCGCGCGACCGCGAAGGGCTCGTCGCGCGTCACGGTCGAGGCGCGGCGCCTGTGCGCGGTGCTGTCCGGCACGTGATCGGCACCGCCGCCGCACCGGACGGCCTCGGCGGCGACCCCGATGCACGGGCGTGGTCGCAACCGGCTCGGCCGCGCGAGCCCGGTGGGCGCGCTCGGGGCCGGGTGGGACGGCAACCGCACGCGAGTCCGTCGCCACCCCGAACCAGGGCTCGGGCCACGGCACTTGCTTCGGCTGCGCGGTCGGCACACGGGGCAGGCGGTCGGGCGGCGCGTGGGCCCGGCCGCACGACGCGGCCGGGCCCACGGAAGCCCGGAGTCGCGTGCCGGGCGATCGGGCGGCGGATCCCGCGGACCGTCCCGTGCGCGCCGCCGGCCCGCGGCCGACTCCGGTGCGCCCGGCCCGCGGTCAGTCGCGGACGCGGGCGAACGTCAGGCCGTCGGCGATCGGGAGGACGACCACCTCCACGCGCGGGTCGGCGCGGACGTGCTCGTTGAACCGGTGGATCGCCTCCGCCGGGCTGTCGCGTCCGGGGTCGACCACGTCGCCGCCGTAGAGCACGTTGTCGGCGAGGATCAGCCCGCCCGGGCGCATGCGCGGGACCAGCGCCTCCCAGTAGCCGATGTAGCCGCCTTTGTCGGCGTCGACGAAGGCCAGATCGATGTGCGGGGACGACACGAGGCCGCCCAGGGTCTCGATCGCCGGGGCGATGCGCAGCTCGATGCGGTCGGCGACCCCGGCGGCCAGCCACGCCTCGCGGGCGGTGCGCGTCCACTCCTCCGAGACGTCGCAGCACAGCAGCCGGCCGCCGTCCGGGAGACCCCGGGCGATGGCGAGGGCGGAGTAGCCCGTGAACGTGCCGACCTCGACCGCGAAGCGCGGCGCGACGAGCTTGGTGAGTAGGGTGAGAAATGTGCCCTGTTCAGGAGGGATCTGCATGACCGCGGTCGACCCCAGCGACTCGCGTGTGCGCGCGATCAACCCCTCCTGGACCGTGTCCGGGGGCGTCGAGTGGCCGAGGATGTAGGAGTAGAGCTCGTCAGTCATCGGGACGGTTTTCGACGATGCCATAGTGAGCCTCCGCAGAGTGTCGTGAGCTTGATCCTGCCAGAATGCGACCGCCCCCAACCGCCGAGTGACAGGAAGCGACCGTGACCGACACGAATGAGCCGTCGAATGAGCGGCCCGCCGACAACAACGCCGACGAAGCGGCGATGCAGGAACTCGCCGCGCGGGTCTTCGCCGCCGCCCGGGGCGGGGACGCCGAGATGCTGGCGAGCTACGTGGACGCGGGGCTGCCCGTGAACACCGGCAACCAGGCGGGCGACACCCTGCTGATGCTGGCGACCTACCACGGACACCTCGCGGCGGTGCAGGTCCTCCTCAAGCGCGGCGCCGACGCCAACCGCGCGAACGCGAAGGGCATGACCCCGCTCGCGGGCGCGGTGTTCAAGGGGCAGCCGGAGATCGTCCAGGCGTTGCTGGAGGCCGGGGCCGACCCGGACGCGGGCCGCCCCTCCGCGGCCGAGACCGCCCGGTACTTCGGCAAGGAGGACATGCTTTCACGCCCCGCCGGGTAGAACGGCCTTCGCCGGGGGGGCGGGGAGGCGGAGGGCATGGGCGGAGGGGAACCGGGCGCGTGGGAAGCCCTCGCACGGTTCGAGTTCGGTGCGGGGCTCCTGCACGTACGCTCCGATCTGCCCAACGCGACCGACGGTTCGTTCACCCCGTGGAGCGACCGCTATCACGGGCTCGTGCTCCGGGTGCCGGGGATTCGCCGGGTGCGGCGCTTCGAACTCGTCGGCGCGTTCGCGGCGGGCGACACCCCCGGCTCCGGCAAGGACGGGCAACCCTCCGACCCCACGCGGTTTCTGACGCTGTATGACCTCAAGCACCCGGGAGTACTCGACACCCCGGAGTTCCGTGCCCTCGCGGCCATCGACGCCGGCGGCACGGCGCCCTCGCCGCTGGCACGCGAGCTGAACGGCACCCGCCTCGTCTGCCGCGAGCGGCGGCGCTGGCCGTCCGTCTCGATCGCCCGGCTGTTCCCCGCTGGCGACAAGCTGCTGCACCTCGCGGTCGGCGGCGAGGACACCGCCGTGGAGCGCTGGTTGACGTCGGAGGCCGTGCCCGCGCTGCTGCCCGCGGTCGGCGCGGTCGGCGTCCGGTGGTTCGACGCGGGGGAGGGGCGGCACATCGTCGTGTGCGAACTCCAAGGGCCGCTCTGGCCGTTGCCGCCGAGCGTGACCACCGATCTGGGCCCGGCGGTGTGGAGCGCCTACCGCCAGGAGTACATGCGCAACGCACCGGGCGAGTGACCGCCCGGCCGACGTCCCCGAGGCCCCCGACCTTGGGCCCCGCCGGGATCAGGGCGCGTCGCGTCGGACGTCGAAGCCCTTGGCTTCCAGATCCGGCACCACGCGGGCCGCGTCGCCCTCCACGACCACGGTCAGCGCGTCCGGACGCAGGTGCGCCCGCGCGGCCCGGTTGGCGTCCGCGGGTTCCGCCGCCGCGATCTCGGCGTACTCGCGCGTCACGTGGTCGTCCGGCAGCCCGTGGACCACGGCCTCGCGCAACCGTGCGCCGATGCCGCGCGGCGTCTGCAGGCGGATCGGCATGCTGCCCAGCACGTGCGCCCGGGCCGCCGTGAACTCCTCGTCGGTGACGCCTGATTCGTGCATGCGGCGCACCTCGTCGAGGGCGTCCGCGACGGCGTCCGCGGTGACCTCGGTGTGCACCGACGAGGCCACCGTGAACGTGCCGACCCGGCGGCCGTGCGCGAACCCCGCTCCCGCGCCGTACGTGTAGCCCTTCACCTCGCGCAGCGTGTGGTTCAGCCGCGACGTGAACGAACCGCCCAGGACCTCCGTGAACAGGTCGATCGCCACCAGGTCGGGGGTGGAACGCGGCGGCCCGGTGTGCCCGATGCGCAGCACGGACTGCACGGCGTCCGGCCGGTCGACCACGAACACCCGGACGTGCGAGGGGTCCTCGACGGCGGGCGGCGCCTCCGCGCGGTCGTCGGGGCCGTCCGCGCCCGCGAACACCTCTTCGCCCAGTGCGGCGAGGTCCACCGCGTCCAGGTCGGCGGCCACCAGCAGGGTCCCGGGCGCGGTCATGCGCCGGGCGTGGAAGGCGCGGATGTCGTCGGCGGTGACGGCCGCGTTGGACGCGGGTGAGCCGTCGAGGAGCCGCCCGTACCGGCTTTCTTCGCCGAACAGCCGTCGCCGGTACGCCTCTTGGCCGCGCGTGCCGGGTTGCGCCCAGGTGTGTTTGAGGGAGCCCGCGACGTCCGCGAGGAAGCGCTCCACGTCATCGTCGGTGAACGCCGGGCGGCGCACCGCCTCGGCGAGCAGGGCGACGCCGCGGGGCAGTTCGGCCACCGGGATGTCAACGCCGACGCCCTGCGTCTCCCAGTCGTGCGCCCACGTCCAGCGCGCGCCGAGCCCTTCGACGGCGAGTGCGAACGCGTCGGCGGTGTAGTGCGCGGTGCCCTCGTCGAGCAGCCCGCCGGTGACCCGGGCGAGCCCTTCGAGGCCGGCCGGCTCGTGGAGTGCCCCGGCCTCCAGGACCAGGCCGGCCCAGGCCAGCGCGCGGCCGGGCAGGTGGGCCGCGACGATCTCACCGCCGGCGACCCTGAGGCGGCGTACCGCGGGGAAGGCGTACGGGCGCGGCGTCGTCCCCACGGGGCGTGTCGCCACGAGGAGTTCGCCGTCCGGAAGGGTGTCGGCCAAGGGCTCCGGGGCCGGATGTCCGAGCGTCATGCGGCGTCTTCCTCGTCGGTCGCTGCGGTCTGTTCGGTCGCCTCCGTGCCGGCGGTGTCCTCCGGCAGGTAGGTGAGCACGATGCGGTTGTCGGGCCGGAAGGTGTCGGCGGCGACGCGGCGCACGTCGTCCCCGGTCACCGCGTCCAGCAACGCGACCCGGGTGCGGATCGCCTCGGCGTCGCCGAAGCGCGTGGTGTACTGCCCGATGGCGTCGGCGCGGCCGTTGACGCTCGCCAGTTCGCGCAGCCAGTCGGCGGTCAACACGGCGCGTGCGCGGTCGAGTTCGTCGGAGGTGATGCCGTCCCGGGCGGCCTTGTCGCACTCCTCGGTGTACGCCGCCACGACGTCGTCGGGGGCGACCCCGTCGCGCGGCGTGCACGCCCCCATCACCATGGACGCGTCGTACATCAGGCTCCACGCGGCCATGAAGCCGCTTTCGGCCTGGGCGATCCGGCGTTCGGTGACCAGCGCGCGGTAGAGGCGTGAACCCCGGCCCCGGCCCAGCGCGGTGGTGAGGATCTCGGTCGCGGCCGAGTCGGCGCTGCCCCACGCGGGGCCGCGGTGGCACAGGAACGCCCGTGGCAGTGGGACCTGTTCGGCGAGGGTGACGGCGACCGCGCGGTCCGCGCCGAACTGCCGGGCCAGCGGCGCGGGTTGCGGGACGGGGAACGACCCCCGCGCGCGAAGGCGCCCGAAGTAGCGCTCGGCCAAAGCGAATACCTGGTCCGGGGCGACGTCGCCGACGACGGTCAGCACCGCGTTGTCGGGGGCGTAGTAAGTGGCGTGGAACTCGGTGAAGTCGGCGAGGGACGCGCTGTCGAGTTCGGCCATCGAGCCGATCGTCGCGTGCGCGTACGGGTGGCCCTCGGGGTACGCGAGGCCGACCATGACCTCCGCCCAGCGGCCGTACGGCACGTTGTCGTACCGCTGCCGCCGCTCGTTCTTGACCACCTCGCGCTGGTTGTCCAGCGTCTCCTGGGTCAGCGCGAGCGAGCCCATGCGGTCGGCTTCGAGCCACAGCGCGAGTTCGAGGCTGCCGGACGGGACGGTCTGGTAGTAGTTCGTGCGGTCCGGGCTGGTGGACGCGTTGATCGCGTCGCCGCCGCACGCCTGGATCAGCGCGAAGTGCTCGCTCTTGGCGACGTGCGCGGACCCCTCGAACATCAGGTGCTCGAAGAGGTGCGCGAACCCGTGCTTGCCGCGCGGCTCGTGGCGCGCGCCGACGTCGTACCAGAGGTTCACCGCGGCGAGCGGGACGGACGGGTCGGGGGAGACCACCACGCGCAGGCCGTTGCCCAACGTCTCCTGATGGATGGGCCACGGGAACGCAGCGGGCACGGTGTGTCCTTCCCCGGCGGTGCCGGACGCGGGCACCGCGGCCCGTGTCGGCGAACCCGCCTCGACCGTGTGACGGATGTCTTCTCGGTCGATCATCCTACGGGCGGACGGCGGTCGGCGCGGGGACGGCGAAGCCGCCCGGCCGCCCGGCACGAGGCGGGCGGACCGGACGGGCCGATCACCGTGTTCAGGCGAACAACGCCTTGAATTTACCGAGGGATTCGACGAACGCCTCCTGCGTGGCCTGGGTGACCTTGCCGGCCATCATGGCGACCGCGCCGCCCTTGACCTCGGATTCGATGCGGAAGACCGTGGCGTTCCCGTCGGCGGCGGCCTCGACGACGAACGACTCGGTGAGGCTCACGCCCATCGGGCCCTTGCCGTCGAGATCGAGGCGGGCGCCCTGCTCGACGTTCTTGACCGTCCACTTGATGTCCGCGGGGAAGCCCATGAGCTTCATCTTCTCGTCGTACTCGACGCCGGCTTCGAGCTTGTCCGGACCACCCCCCGGAAAGCCGACATGCGGGGTCATCCACGAGCCGAACTCGTCGAAATTGACGAGCCGGGCCCATACCGCGTCGGGCTTGGCGGGGATCTCGATGTGCTCGTTGATCACGGGCATGCGCAGGTCCTTCTGCTCGGCACGGGCGGGCGTGCCGCCGCGTGCGGTTGTCGCCGTGGCAGGTGACGCGGGGTGGCGCAGGCGGAGCGGGAGGTGCGGTGGAGCGCGGAGACCCGGCGGAACCGGGTGCCGCGAAGCTACCCCCGATGCTTGGCACAGTCAATGGTGTCGGTGTCCGGGATCCAACCGGGTGTTGCGGGCCGCGCCGGCCGATCGCCCGGGAGTTCCCGGCGGCCCCGACCGGAGTGCGGGCCGGCACCCGCGGCGGCGTACTGTGCCGGGAGGCGCCGCCCGCGCACGGCGGGGCCCGGACGACACCGCGTGACGGGCCTCGGGCCCGAACGGAGGGGACATGGCCATCGACGAGAACCCGGCACGCCGCCTGTGGTCCGGGATCGAACCCCTCCACGCGCTGGTCTACTTCGCCCCCGAGGTCGCCGACGCGGCCACCGAGGTCGGCCTCAAGGGCTGGTTCATGAGCTACTTCGCCGGGCGCGCGGCGCCGCTGGGCGCGGTCGGGCCCGAGGCCGTCACCTCGATGTTCTTCGGATTCGCACCCCACAAGGTGGCGCGGGCGCTGCCCGACGCGTGGGACTTCGCGCCGCCGCGCGACGTCCTGGCCTCCCGGCTCGCCGCCGTCGACCGCGCACTCGACCGCGCGCTGCCGCCGGACGCCGATCTGTCGCGCCTCGCCACGCTTCTCGAACACGCCGCTGCCGCCTGTGACTTCGGCGGCCGACCGCTGGCCGCCGCGTGGTCCGGCGTACGCCTTCCGGACGACGCCCCGCCGCGTCTGCGCGCGTGGCTCGCGGCCACCGTTCTGCGCGAACACCGCGGCGACGGCCACGTGTTGGCGTGCGTCGACCGCGGCCTCGACGGACTGCAGGCGTCGATCACCCACGCCGCCACCGGACGTGCCCCCGGACAACGCCTGCAGATCAGCCGCGGCTGGACCGAGGCCCAATGGGAGAAGGCCCTCGTCGCCCTGATCGGGCGCGGCGTCCTGGACACCGACGGCAACCTCACCGAGAACGGGACGGCCCTGCGCGCCGCCGTGGAGGACGCCACCGACCGCCTCGCCGGGGCACCGCTGCGCGCGCTGGGCGAATACGCGGTGGAGGAGGCGGTCGTCCTCTCGGTTCCCCTGGCCCGCCACCTGATCGACACCGGTGCCGTCCCCGTACCGAATCCGATCGGTGTCGCGCGGCCGTGACCCCGCTCCGGCCCCCGGCCGCGGCGGGGCCCGCCGCCCCGGGCCGTGCGCTCGGCGGGGGCGCGCCGCCCGGTCGCGGTCCCGTGCCCGGCGTCCGCGGGGCCGCCTCGCGTCCCGTCCGGGTGTCCGGCGGACCGGCTAGCCTCACCGCATGACTGCCGGGACGCGATCGACCGCGGCCGGGCCGCCCTCGGCGACGGGAGGCCCCGGCGGAGTTTCGCCCGCCCGCCTGGAGGCGGTGCTGGAGCGGATCACGTACCAGAACGACGAAAACGGCTGGACGGTCGCCCGCGTCGACACCGGCCGGGGCTCCGGCGGCGACCTGCTCACCGTCGTCGGGCCGCTGCTGGGCGCGCAACCCGGCGAGTCGCTGCGGCTGTGGGGGCGTTGGGGCAGCCACCCGCAATACGGGAAGCAGTTCCTCGTCGACGCGTACGAAACCGTGCTGCCCGCGACGGTCCAGGGCATCCGCCGCTACCTCGGATCCGGCCTCATCAAGGGCATCGGCCCGAAGATCGCCGACCGCATCGTCGAGCACTTCGGCGTCGCGTCGCTCGACGTCATCGAGGAGGACGTCCGGCGCCTCATCGAGGTGCCGGGGCTCGGCCCCAAGCGCCGCGACCTGATCGCGGCGGCGTGGGTCGAGCAGAAGGCCATCAAGGAGGTCATGGTCTTCCTCCAGGGCATCGGTATCTCGACCTCCCCCGCGGTGCGGATCTGGAAGGAGTACGCCGACCGCTCCATCGAGGTCGTCCGCACCGAGCCCTACCGCCTGGCCGCCGACGTGTGGGGCATCGGCTTCAAGACCGCGGACGCCATCGCGCGGGCGGTCGGCATCCCGCACGACTCGCCGCAGCGCGTCAAGGCCGGCCTCCAGTACACGCTTTCGGAGGGCGCGGACAACGGCAACTGCTACCTGCCGCAGGACCAACTCGTCGACGACGCCGTACGCATACTCGACGTCCCGGCCGACCTCGTGCGCACGTGCCTGGACGAACTCGCCGCGGAGGAAGGCGTCGTCCGCGAGGAGATGCCCGGCCCGGTGACGCCGTCCGGTTCGCAGGGCGATCCCGTCCAAGCGGTCTACCTCGTGCCGTTCCACCGCGCGGAGATCTCGCTCGCGTCCCGGCTGCGCGCGCTGCTCGCCGCGCCCGACGACCGGCTCGGCGGATTCGCGACGGTGGACTGGGCGAAGGCCCTCGCGTGGCTGCGCGGACGCACCGGGACGGACCTCGCCCCCGAGCAGGAGGCCGCCGTGCGCCTGGCGCTCACCGAGAAGGTCGCGGTCCTCACCGGCGGACCGGGCTGCGGCAAGAGCTTCACCGTCCGGTCGGTCGTCGAACTCGCCCGCGCGCGCAAGGCCAAGGTCGTCCTCGCCGCCCCCACCGGGCGCGCCGCCAAGCGGCTGGCCGAGCTCACCGGCACCGAGGCCGCGACCGTGCACCGCCTCCTCGAACTGCGGCCCGGCGGCGACGCGGCGTACGACCAGGACCGGCCGCTCGACGCGGACCTGGTCGTCGTCGACGAGGCCTCGATGCTGGACCTGCTCCTCGCCAACCGGCTCGTGAAGGCCGTCCCGCCGGGCGCGCACCTGCTGTTCGTCGGCGACGTCGACCAACTCCCCAGCGTGGGCGCCGGCGAGGTGCTGCGCGACATGCTCGCCGCCGAGCCGCTGCCGCGGGTGCGCCTCACCAGGATCTTCCGGCAGGCGCAGCAGTCGGGTGTGGTCACCAACGCCCACCGCATCAACGCGGGGAGGCCGCCGGTCACCGACGGCCTCGCCGACTTCTTCCTGTTCCCCGTCGACGAGGCCGAGGACGCCGCCACCCTCACCGTCGACGTCGTCGCGCAGCGCATCCCGCGCAAGTTCGGCCTCGACCCGCGCCGCGACGTCCAGGTGCTCGCGCCGATGCACCGCGGCCCGGCCGGCGCGGGCGCGCTCAACCAGCTGCTGCAGGACGCGCTCACGCCCGGTCGCCCGGGGCTCGCCGAAAAGCGTTTCGGAGGGCGGGCGTTCCGGGTCGGCGACAAGGTCACCCAGATCCGCAACAACTACGACAAGGGCGAGTCCGGCGTCTTCAACGGCACGGGCGGCGTGGTCACCTCGATCAACCTCGACGACCAGAAGCTCACCGTGCGCACCGAGGAGGACGAGGAAGTCCCGTACGACTTCACCGAACTCGACGAGCTGTCGCACGCGTACGCCGTCACGATCCACCGCTCGCAGGGCAGCGAATACCCCGCGGTGGTCGTGCCCCTGACCACGAGCGCGTGGATGATGCTCCAGCGCAACCTGCTCTACACCGCGGTCACCCGGGCCAAGAAGCTTGTCGTGCTGGTCGGTTCGCGCCGCGCGCTGGGCCAGGCCGTGCGCACCGTCTCGGCGGGCAAGCGCTGGACCGGCCTCGACCACCGGCTCGGTCGCCGCTGACGGGCCGTCGGCTACAGCATCTCGCGGCGGAGCGTGCGCACCAGGCCGCCCGCGAACGGGAGGGCCGTGAACAGCGCCGTCGACGTGGTCAGATGCGCCCACTCCGCGCCGGTGATTCCGCCCTCCTCGCTCAACGGCGTCAGCGCGCGCCCCGGGTCGATCCAGGTCATCGTCGCGTCGAGCGCCGAGACGGTGTCGCCGAGGATGCCGAGCACGAGGGGCACGGCGTAGAAGCCCAGGATCGACAGCGTCGGATTGCCCAGCAGCATCCCGAAGGCGAGGCCGGCGAACACCGCGATCGCGCAGTCGAGGACGCGGGTCGCGACCAGGCCGAGCGGGATCGACCAGCCGCCGTCGGCGTTGCCCGTGGCGAGGCCGAGCGCGTGGCCGCCCACGGTCACCAGGGCGCTCACGCCGATCCCGCACACCGCGAGGACCAGCCCGGCCTGCGCCTTCGCCCGTACGACGCGCTCACGGGCGGGGACCAGCGCGAACGTGGTCAGCCCGTCGCGCTGCGACCACTCGGCCGTGACGGCGACGATGGCGACGACCGGCAGCAGCAGCGACAGCCCGGTCTGCGACGCGAGGAAGATGTCCGCCGACGTGCGGTCGCCCGCGTCGCCCGCGAAGACGACCAGGCAGGTCAGGCCGACCATCGTCAGACCGATGACGGCGAGCACCCAGCGCCCCGAGCGGGTGTCGGTCATCTTGCGCAGCTCCACGAGCGTCAGCAGCCGCGACGACGGCGCGGCCGGGGCGGCGCCGGGAGCGAACGCCGCGTGCGGGGAGGGAGGTTCGGTACGGGCACCGCGCGGCCCCGCACCCGCGGTCCCGATATCGGTCGCACTCATCGCCCCGCCCTCCCGACCGCACTCGCGGTCGTCTCCGCGTCGTCGCCCGTCCGCGCGGACGGGCCCGCGCCGGATTCCGCCCCCGCCCCCGTCAGGCTCAGGAACAGTTCCTCCAGCCCCAAATCGTCGGCACCGCGCAACTCCACGAGGGCGACGCCGCCGCGCGCCGCCGCCCGCCCGACGTCGGCGGGGCCCGCGTCGACCACGAGACCGCCGTCGGCGTGCGCCTGGCGTACCGTCAGCCCCGCCCCGGTGACCGCGCGGTGCAGCGCCTCGGGTTCCTCAGCCCGCACCACGGTTCCCGAACGCCCCCGCAGCAGCTCGTCCTTGACACCTTGCGCGACCACGCGACCGCGCGCGATCATCACGAACCGGTCGGCGACCGCCTCGACTTCGAGCAGCAGATGGGACGACAGCAGAACGGTCCCGCCCCGGTCGGCGAAGTCGCGCAGCAGCCGGCGCATGCCGTGGATCCCCTCGGGGTCCAACCCGCTCGACGGTTCGTCGAGGATCAGCACGCGCGGCTCACCGAGCAGCGCCTGGGCGATGCCGAGCCGCTGACGCATGCCGAACGAGTAGCCGCCGACCCGCCGGTGCGCGGCCGACGCGAGGCCGACCTCGTCCAACACCGCGCGCACGCGCCCGCGTTCGACGCCGAGCAGCAGCGCGGCGAGGGTCAGCGTCTCGTGGCCGCTGCGCCCCGGATGCCGGGCGGCGGCGTCGAGGAGCACCCCGACGTGCCGCCCCGGGTTCGCAAGGGCGCGGTACGGCACCCCCAGCACGCTCGACCGGCCGCCGCTCGGTTCGGCCAGACCGCAGATCATGCGCATCGTCGTGGATTTGCCGGCGCCGTTCGGCCCGAGGAACCCGGTGACCGTCCCGGGCTCGCAGACGAAGGAGACATCGTCGACGGCACGGTGGTCCCCGTACCGCTTGCTGAGATTTTCGACGGTGATCATGCCGTCGAGCGTGCCGCCCGCGCCCGCGGCCCGGCATCGGCCGGACGTCGACGCGCGGCCGACCAAGGGCTACCGCGCCCGTCCGTCGGTCGGTGCGTCGCCGGCCGGCCCGCCGTCCCGGGCGTCGTGGACGAGCAGCGCGATCTGCACGCGGTTGTTGAGGTCGAGCTTGGTCAGCAGCCGCGATACGTAGGCCTTGACGGTCGCGACGCTCAGCGACAACGCGCGCCCGATCTCGGCGTTCGTCGAGCCGCGCCCCACCAGGGCGGCGACCTCTCGCTCGCCCGGGCTCAGCCGGGCGAGGAGCGTCCGCGCCCGCTCCTGCCTCGGATCGGTGCCGGTGACCGCGACGAGCTGCATCATGCGGCGCAGCACCGGGGGCGACATCATCGGCTCACCGGACGCGACCAGGCGGATCGCGCGGGCGATGTCCGCGGGCGGCGTGTGCTTGAGCAGGAAGCCGCCCGCGCCCGCGCGCAGCGCCCGCAGCACGTGGTCGTCCGTGTCGAACGTCGTCATGACGATGACCTGCGGCGCCTCGGGCCGGGCCCGCAGCCGGGCGGTGGCGGCGAGGCCGTCCATGACGGGCATGCGGATGTCCATGAGCACGACGTCGGGCCG
The DNA here is from genome assembly GCF_021165735.1 of Yinghuangia sp. ASG 101. Classification (GTDB taxonomy): domain Bacteria; phylum Actinomycetota; class Actinomycetes; order Streptomycetales; family Streptomycetaceae; genus Yinghuangia. The sequence continues at coordinate 6,119,240 of NZ_CP088911.1, forward strand.
GTGCTCGCGGACCGCCGCGTCCACCTCCGAGCCGTCCGCGGCCTCGCCGACGACCTGGATGTCCTCGGGGCCGGAGAGCATCATCGACAGCCCCGCCCGGACGAGCGCGTCGTCGTCGACGAGCAGGACGCGTACCGGATCGGGGGTGTCGCGCGGCGGTTCGGGGACGAGGTGCTCGGGTCGGCTCACGGACTCCACGGTAGCCAGGCGCGGAGCCGGAATTCACCGTTGTCCCGGCCGTGCTCCAGTGTGCCGCCGACCAGGCTGACGCGTTCGCGCAGCCCGATGAGCCCGGCCCCGGAACCGGGGATGGGCGGCGTGGCGAGCGGTCCGGAGCGCAGGGGGTTCACGATCTCGACGCGCAGGCCGGCTGCGCCGGCGGTGTCGACGCGTACCGAGACCGGCTCGCCGGGCGCGTGCTTGCGGGCGTTGGTCAGGCCCTCCTGCACGATGCGGTACGCGTGGCGGCCGAGCCGGTCCGGGACGTCCGGGAGCAGCCGCGTCTCCGGGTGGCCGTCGGCTTCGGCGCCGAAGGGACGGTGTTCGGGCGCGCCGCCCGCGGCGACGGCCGGGTCGCCGGTCGCCGCGCCGACGGGGGTGGCGGAGGGCTCGGCGCGCCCGTCGATCACCAGTTCGACCGATGCCCCGGCGCGGCGTGACTGGCCGATGAGTGCGGGCAGGTCGGCCAGCGTCGGTTGCGGGCGGTCGGCGGAGCCGTCGTCGGCGTCCGCCGCGTGCCGGCGGTCGTCCGCGGCCGACACGGACTCGGTGCGGAGCATCCGGATCACCTCGCGCAGATCCTCCAGTGCGTCGTGCGCGCACTGGCGGATGACCCCCGCCGCGCGCGCCTCCTCGGCGGAGGCCCCGGCGCGGAACTCCAGCGCCCCGGCGTGCACCGCGAGCAGCGAGACGCGGTGGGCCAGGACGTCGTGCATCTCGCGGGCGATGCGCTCGCGTTCCTGGTGGCGGGCCTCGTCGACGCGCAGACGCTGCTCGTTCTCCGCCTGCCGGGCGCGGTCCTCCCAGGAGGCGACGAGCAGGCGCTGCGAACGCACCAGCATGCCGGTGGTGAGGGCGACGGCGTCGAGGAACAGGAACGTACCGACGCCCTGCCAGTAGTCGCTGGGGGACGTCCCGCCGATTTGGAAGAGGACCAGGACGAGTGCGGCGTGCGCGCCCGTGACGATCAGTGCGGTGCGGGCCGGGCGGTGGACGGCCACGCCGAAGAACGCCGCGACCGCCAGGCCCGAGACCGGTACGGCCACGAACCCGGTGAGGATTCCGGCGACCGCGAGGGCGATGGGGTGGGTGCGCCGGAAGACGAGCATCGCGACCGCGGCCACCGCGCCGGCGGTGACCTGCGCGGGGACGTTCTCGCGCACCACCGGGTCGTCGGACATGGTGGCGAGCAGGAGCAGCAGGCCCACCGCGAACCCGAGGACCGCGACGGCCGCGTCGACGGCCCACTGCCGCCGGTCGCGCCGCAACCGCCGCCCGAAGCGCGCGAGCGGCGGCGACCCGGGGGCTCCGGACATCTCCCGAACTCCCTCGCGTCGTGCCGGTGCGGTGCGCGGGACCCGGCGCCGCCGGGCGGCCTCCGCCGTCGCCGACCACCGGGACCTGACGCGTCGAGCGTAACCGGACCGCATGGACCGGCGGCAGCGGCGGAAGTCGCTCCGCGGTCGACTTTGGTCGACGCGGAGCCGCCACCCGGCCGCGCCGAGCGGACGCCCCGGCACAGCAGCGCACACACGACGACGGCCCCGGTGGAAGACCGGGGCCGTCGTGACATCTGCGCGGCCGAAGTGCGCCGCGTCCGTGCTAGCGGATCATGCGGACGCCGATGAACCGGGCGCCGCGCCGCGTCATCGCCATGACCGGGATGCTGAGCGCCAGCGAGACCTGGAGGCACGCACCCATCATCAGCATCGAGTCGCCGCCCGGGGAGTCCGTCGCCCACAGCGTCAGGCAGCTGACGCTCGCGGCGATGAACAGCATCGTCAGGATCGCCAACTTGCCCTGCGGCTTGGGGTATTCGATCCGGCTGACCATGAGCCACGCGGTGAGCAGGATGCCCGCGGCACCCACCGCGAACGGCAGGTTGAGCAGCACGATGGAGACCACCGTCAGCGCGCCCATGGGAATCGGCATGCCCTGGAACACCCCCGGGCGTCCGGGCGTCGAGGCGAACCGGGCCAGCCGCAGGACTCCCGCGATGAGCACCGACAGGGCGACGAGCACCGCGGGGGTCTTGTCCGGGCCGAGCGGGATCGCCGCCCAGGTGACCACGAAGAACGCGGGGGCGACGCCGAAGGAGATGACGTCGGCGAGGTTGTCCAGCTCGGCACCGAGGGCCGAGCGGCGGAACCGGCGTGCGACCAGGCCGTCGCACAGGTCGAACAGCGAGCCGATCAGCATGAGCACCACGGCCGCGGCGGCACTGCGCCGGTCGGCGGGCACCCCGTTGCCGTCCATGTGCTGGGCGACCGTCGCCACCGCGAGGAAGTAGACGGCGAGGAATCCGCACGCCGCGTTGCCGAGGGTGAGGACGTCGGCCGCGGAGATGCGGGACGACAGCGGAGTCTCCTCCGCGTCGGGGTCGGTGCGCGGAATCGGCCGCTCGTCGGCGTACTCCGCGACCGGGACGATCTTGTCGAATCGGTCGAAGTTGTCGAATCCCTCGAAACCGTCGAACCCGTCAAGGCCGTCAGACCTGGTCAAGGCGTGTCTCCCCGGCTCGTGTCCGCTGACCGACCGTGACCGCCGGCTCGATGCCGGGCGGAAGGTAGACGTCGACCCGCGACCCGAAGCGGATGAGACCGATGCGCTCGCCGACCTCCACCTCCGCACCCGGTTCGAGGTAGGGGACGATCCGGCGCGCCACCGTCCCCGCGATCTGCACCAGCTCGATCTCGCCGCGCGGGGTGTCGAAGACCCAGACGACGCGCTCGTTGTTCTCGCTCTCCTTGTTGAACGCCGGAATGTAGCCGCCGGGCTTGTGCTCGACCGACTTCACCACGCCGGTCAGCGGGGCACGGTTCACGTGCACGTTCAGCGGGCTCATGAAGGTGGCGACCCGGGTGCGCCCGTCGGGCCAGGGGTCGATGCTCTGCACGACGCCGTCGGCCGAGGCGATGACGCCGTCGTCGCCGGGGGTGCGCTCCGGGTCGCGGAAGAACCACAGCATTCCGCCGGTCAGCGCGAGCGCCGGGACGGCGGCCACGGCCCAGCGCCGGGAGCGGAGCGCCGCACAGCCGGTCACCGCGGCGGTCAGCGCCGTCGGCACCAACCAGGGGGAAGCCCCCCGGGCGAGGCGCACGCGCGCACCGCGCGGCGGGTCGACTGTGGAGGTCGGCGCTGGGGAATCGTCACTCATCGAGAACCTTTGTCGGGGGCTTGCCCGTCGGGACCGGGCGGCACTCGCGGGATGCTACCTATACGGAGGGTCATTGCGCCTCATGCCTGGTCGAGTCTTTGACCGAGGGCCTGCGCGCAAATCGCCAAAATGGCGTGGTTCCCGGGTGTATCGCGTCCGGGAGCCACCGTCAGCTCGTCGCTTCAAGGTTGCCCGGCGGATACGCTCGGTGCCAAATCTCCTTCCTCGACGTTGGCCGCTGAAATGGGCTGACGGTGACGAATGCCGCCATCTTGCAGGTTTTGTGACACACGCGTGACATATATGGGATGGGCCGCGTCCCGCCGGGGCCTCTTCCCCGCCCCTCGCCGCCCGTCGCGGCACGGTCGGAGGGGCGCGTCCGCCGCGGGCGCTGCGGCATGATCGGCGCATGAGTTCCGCCGCGCCCGTCGCCGACCGCGACGCCGTTCCGCAGTTCGTCCTTCCGCTGGTGGTCCGGATCGAGCGGGACGTCCCGCCCGCCCGGACGGCGGCGTTGGAGGCCGCGGCCCGGGCGGTGCTGGTGTTCCTCGCCGACGAGCGGTCGGTCGCGGGGGAGTGGGCTTCCCGCGTCACGGCGTGGACCGACGGCCGGATCCGCAAAGTGGTGCGCCGGGCCCGCGGGGCCGAATGGCGGCGTGCGGCGGCGCTGGACGGCATCACCCTCGCGCACGAGGGCGCCGAGGTGCGGGTGTTCCCGCCCGTACCGCTCGACGCGTGGCCCAAGGAGCTTGCCCGGCTCCAGGTTTCCGGCACCGAACTGGACGACCCCGCCGCACCGCCGCCCCCCGCGCCCGGCGTGCCCGTGCTGTGGTTGAACCCCGACCTCGCGATGTCGGCGGGCAAGGCGATGGCACAGGCCGGCCACGGCGCGCAGTTGGCCTGGCTCCGGCTCGGCGCCGAGGCGCGCGAACGCTGGGCCGCGGACGGCTTTCCGCTGGCCGTGCGTACCGCGTCCGCCGCCGCGTGGCCCGGGCTGACGGCGGCGGATCTGCCCGTCGTCCGGGACGCGGGGTTCACCGAAATCGCCCCCGGTTCCTGCACCGTCGTCGCGGACATCGCCGAACTGCGCGGTTGTGCGCACTGATTCGCCGGTGCGCAGCGTCACAGCGTCGTTGCTTTCGGCAACTCCCCCCGGATGTCGGGGTTTTCCCATGCCGACGCCGTCGGCCCGTGGCGCGCAACGGGTCTGATAGCACGTCACTCCGCGTGCTCGGGGCGGTTTTTGGAACATCTCGGTGACAGTTTCGGGGAGCAACCGAGACCGGTACGTGACCATGGTCGCCGGGTTCCGCCGCGAACCGGCCACTACGGTGGACGGCGGCCGGGCTTTTCGCCCGGCCTCCGCGCCGCGCGGCCAGGGTTGCGGTCCGCACGGGCGGTGCCCGACCGCCGACCAGGGAGCGCCCGCGAGTGAATCTCCAGGTGACCACCGAGGACCACCAAGGCTGGACCGTGCTGTTCGTCGCCGGGGAGGCCGACTTCGCCGTCGTCCCGGAACTGGGCGAGAACGTCAGACGGGCGGTGGCCCAAGGGCGTCACCATTTGATCCTGGAGCTCACCGACGTCGTCTTCTGCGACTCGACCGGGATCGGCGCGCTGGTCGGCGCGCGGCGGTTGCTGCGGTCGTGTTCGGGCCAATTGCGACTGGTGATGCCGGCCAACGGCGACCACCACGTCAACCGCGTGTTCACCGCGCTCGGGCTGCGCCGCCTGTTCGACGTCCACCCCACGCTGGACGAGGCGCTGGCCGCCGAGGGCCCCGGCGACCGGGAGGCCGAGGCGATCACGGCGTGACCGCGCCGGGCGTCCCCCGCCCGCGATCGTTGTTTCGGTCAAGCGATTGGGCTACGGTACGACCCGCTCTTGACCGCCCGGCAGGGGGAGGCTCGGCGTGGCACTCGAAGGCCGCAAGATCGTCGTCACCGGCGTCACCGGACAGGTGGCCGAGCCCGTGGCCAAACTGCTCGCGCGCGACAACGACGTCCACGGCGCCGCCCGGTTCACCGACGACGACGCCCGCGCGCGCCTCGAAGCGGCCGGTGTCACCTGTGTCCGCGTCGACCTGGCGACCGGCGACGTCGCGGATCTGCCGGCCGACGCCGACTATGTCCTCAACTTCGCGGTCGCGAAGAGCGGCGAGTGGGACGCGGACCTCGACGCCAACGCGGGCGGCGTGCTGTGGCTCATGGAGCACCACCGCGCCGCGCGCGCCTTCCTGCACTGCTCGTCGACGGCGGTCTACCAGCCGGACGGGCACCGCGCGTTCCGCGAGACCGACCCGCTGGGCGACAACCACCGGGTGTGGTCGTTCCTGGAGACCTACTCCATCTGCAAGATCGCGGCGGAGGGCGCGGCCCGCTGGGGTGCCGCCCGCCACGGCCTGCCGACCACGATCGCGCGGCTGAGCGTGCCGTACGGCGACCACGGCGGCTGGCCGGCGATCCACCTGGAGATGATGCTCGCGGGCGCGCCGGTCGAGGTGCACCGGGACGCCCCGAGCGTCTACCACCCGATTCACGAGCAGGACATCGTCGCCTCCCTGCCGGGGCTGCTCGCCGCCGCCGCGACGCCCGCGACCACCGTCAACTGGGGCGGCAGCGAAGCGGTGAGCATCGAGGACTGGTGCGCCCACCTCGGAGAACTGACGGGTGTGAAGCCGCGGTTCGAGGCGACCGACGCGACGATCGCGAGCGTCGCCCTGGACCTCGCCCGCATGCACGAGGTCACCGGCGTGACCCGCGTGCACTGGAAGGACGGCATGCGGCGCATGGTCGAGGCGCTGCACCCGGAGCTTCTGACGGCCTGACACGCCGGAGCGAGCGCACACGAGCCCCGGCCCCGGCGGCTCGCGCGGAGGACCCCAGCCCGAGTGCGGCGGCCCGGGTGCCGCGTACGTCCGGCGCCCGCGTCGCGCGCGACCGCGCAGAAGGAATACCGCGCCGCTCGCGCGCCGCGCGCCGGAGTGTCGGCACCGGCGCTCGCGCCGGGTGACTCACTCCTGTGCATCCGCGCGCGACGCCTCCCCCCGCGGGTGGGTCCGAGATCCTGCCGTGTCGCGGCCAACCCCCCGCGGTGGCCCAAGAGTTCGTATTCCTTCCGCGCGCCTCGCCAACCTGTCGGTCCGTCACTTTCCGCCGGACGGCGGGCGCCTGTCGGACCGTCGAACGGGTGAATGAGGGTTTATAGGGCATTGCACAGTTAGTGACCTGATTGGACCGAATGAGAGTGACTTGTGTGATTAGTGGTGTTCCAATCGAGCCATCAACGGACCGGCCAACAGGCCGACGGCAAGGCAGGTTTCCATGAAAGACCCGGTGTTCGACGAAATCGCAGACACGTCCTGCGCGTGCCCTGCGTGTACGGCGGAAAGGCGTCGGCAGGGGCAAGCCCTGCGCTCCGGAGGCAATCCGGCCCGCCGCGCGCGGCGGACCGCGGCATCGGTCGTGATCGCGGGATTCGTCGCGGCGGGCGTCACCCCCGCGACGGCACACGCGCTGGACGCGGACCAGACGCTCGACGACCAGGGCCAACCCCGACAGCCGGCCGACAGCCGGCCGCACGACCACGCCCAACCACTCCCCGAGGAGGAACGCGACGACGGACTCCGCGCCATCCCGGACAGCGAGGACTGGCAGGTCGCCGCCGGCAACCCGCAGGGTTCTCCCGGGCCGCTGCGCTTCGGGTCGAGCGGAGGCAAGACCGCCGCGGCCCCGCTCTCCGCGCTCCGCGCCCCGACGAAACTGGCGACGATCACCCGCGCCCAGGTGCTGCAGCGCGCCCAGACGTGGGTCAACGCCGGCGTGCCGTACAGCCAGACGGCGTACAACGGCGGCTACCGGCAGGACTGTTCCGGGTTCGTCGCGATGGCGTGGGCACTCGGCCAGAACGCCTGGACCGGCGACCTCGACACCTACAGCACGAAGATCGCCAAGAGCGACCTCCGGCCCGGCGACATCCTGCTCTTCCACAACGCGGCCAACCCCTCGTCCGGGTCGCACGTGATCATCTTCGAGAAGTGGGCGGACTCGGCGCGCACGAAGTACGTGGGCTACGAGCAGACGCCGCCCGGCACCCAGCACCGCACCATCCCGTACGCCTACTTCACGTACGCGACGAGCTACACGCCCTACCGGTACAAGAACATCTCCGACACCGGGTCGACGGCCGCCGGCGCTTTCCCCGGCGCGCAGTACTTCGGGCCGGGCCAGTCGAACGCGTACATCACCCAGCTCGGCGAAGCGCTCGTGGCCAAGGGCTACGGCGGCTACTACACCAAGGGCCCGGGCCCGACCTGGAGCGCCGCGGACCAGCAGGCCACCGCGGCCTTCCAGCGCGCCCAGGGATGGACCGGTGCCAACGCCGACGGAATACCGGGACCGGAGACCTGGTCGCGCCTGATGAGTTGACCGCACCCGCCGCACCGCGACGGACGGTGTCGCACACACCGGTACGGAACCACCCAGGCGCAAGCCGACGCCACGGAACGGCGTCGACGACGACGCGTGAGGAGCACAAATGACACGCGAGGACTCGACAGGGGAAACGAGGGCGCCGCGTCCCGCGGGCCCGGCGACCACACCAGCCCCGACCGCCGACCTGCCGGAGGACCGGCCCCACCCCCGCACACCCCACGTGCACATGACCGTGATCGAACGAAAGGACCCCGACGACGGCACCGCCCTCGACGGCCGCGTCCTGGACACCGCCGAGATCCGCGTCCTGGACGCCTCGGGGCTCGTGGCGCCGGCCGCCGTGATTCCCGTGCCCGAACCGGCGCATCTGCGGCAACTCGTCCGCCTCCCCGACTCCTTCGCCCCACTCCGCCCCGCGACGACCGCGTCGGACGGGCCGTTCCGGAGCACGGACATGGCGGCCCGCGCCGACGCGGCGCCCGCCGAGGCGGCCCCGGCTCCGCCCCCGGCGGCGTACGAGGCCTACGCCGCCGGCCGGCCGTGCGCTCCCGCCGCCTACGCGCGATTCCCGCGCACCGACCCCGAGTTGCGCGAGTACCCCGCCCGGTCGCTGCCCGGCTGGTCGGCCGTCCTCGGGATCGTGGCGTCGCTGGGCGCGGTCGCGTGGGCGGTCGCCGTGACCGGACCGATCGACGACCGGCTGCCGGAACGCGTCCGGGGCAACCCGGTGCTCGACACCGCGCATCCCGTCGCGATCGGCGTCGGGGTCCTCGGAGCCCTGCTCGCGCTGGTGCTGGTCCTCGGGATGTTCGTCGTGGAGGCCGGTACCGCGCGTGTGCTCAGCCGCTTCGGCCGCTACCGGGGCACCGTCCGCCGCACCGGGCTGGTGTGGGCGCCCCCGCTGTGCCGCCGCGACCGGGTCGACGCGGGCATCCGCCACTGGCGCAGCCGCCCCATGGAGCTGACGGACCGTCAGGGTACCCCGCTGCAGGTCATGGTCCTCGTCGTGTGGCAGGTCCGGGACACCGCCCGGGCCTGCTTCGCGGTGCGCGACTGCGAGCAGTACCTGCGCCGGCAGATCGAGGCGGTGGCCGGCGGCGTCGTCGCGACGCTGCCGTGCGACAGCTTCACCCCCGGAACGGCGTCGCTGCGCGACACCGAGTACGTCAACGGCGAGATGACGCGCAAGCTGTCGGGGGCGCTGGCCGCGGCCGGCATCCAGGTGTTCTCCGCCCAGATGCTGCACGCCGACTACGCGCCGCAGGTCGCCGACTCGATGCTGCGGCGGCGCGTCGCGAGCCTCGACGCGGCGACGCGCACGGCGGTGCTCGACGACGTCGTCGAGACGGTCGCGCAGGCCGTCGACGAGTTCGGGCGCCGCGCGCTCATACGCCTCGACGACGACAGCCGTGCGGGGTTCGTCCGCGAACTGACCGTCGCGATGTACGCGACCCGCACCACGCCCCCCTCTCCGCCACGGCCCTGACAGCCCGCCGAACCCACGACACCCCGCGACCGTCAGGCCGCGGGGTGTCGTTTGTGGCGGGGGCTCTCGCCCGGCGGGCTACACCGGAACGGCGAGGGCCACGCCGAAGCGGTTCTCCGCGTCGGTCCACCAGCGGGTGACCGCGAATCCGGCGCGCTCCAGCTCGGTGACGAGGCCGGAGGCGCGGAACTTCGCCGAGATCTCGGTACGCAGTTCCTCGCCGTCGGCGAACTCGACCAGCAGGTCCACCGCGGCGAGCTTCACCGACTGGTCGCCCCGCGCGCGCAGGCGCATCTCGATCCACTCCCGCTCGGCGTTCCACACCGCGACGTGCTCGAACCGCTCGATCGCGAAGTCCCCGGCGAGTTCGCGGTTGAGGACGTGCAGGACGTTGCGGTTGAACTCGGCGGTGACACCCTGCGTGTCGTCGTACGCCCGGACCAGCACCGTCGGGTCCTTGACGAGGTCGGCACCGAGCAGGAAGCCGTCCTCGGGCCGCAGCTGGGCGCGGACCGCACCCAGGAACGCGGCCCGTTCGTCGGGCAGCAGGTTGCCGAGCGTGCCGCCGAGGAACGCCACGAGCTTCGGCCCGGGTTCGTCGTCGGGGATGCCCAGGTGCGCCCCGAAGTCGGAGACCACCGCGTCCACCGTCAGTCCCGGGTAGTCGCGCAGCAGCGACTCCCCCGCGTCGACGAGGGCCGCCTCGCTGACGTCGACGGGCACGTAGCGCTCCAACGACCCGGCGCCGCGTAGCGCGTCGAGCAGCAGGCGGGTCTTCTCCGAGGAACCGGAGCCCAGTTCGACGAGGCTGTGGGCGGGGACGGTCTCGGCGATGTCCGCCGCGTGACGGCGCAGGATCTCGCGCTCGGCACGGGTGGGGTAGTACTCGGGCAGCTTGGTGATCTCCTCGAAGAGGCGGCTGCCGCGAGCGTCGTAGAACCATTTGGGGGACAGCCACTTGGGATCGGCGCTGAGGCCGAGGGAGGCGTCCCGGCGCAACGCGTCCGCGAGGTAGCCCTCGGGGAGGTGGCCGCGCACGCTGAGCCTGGTCGATCGGGTCACGGGTCCTTCAACTCCTTGGCCGTCAGCGGATGGAGGCGGACGGCTCCCCGAGCGGCCGTCACGAGTGTGTGGTCGGGGACCGGGGTCCAGCCGCCGTCCGCGTCGGGTTCGGAGGCGAGGAACACCCCGTCCGGCGTGGTGCGGTGGAAGAGCGTGTCGCCGTGGGCGGTCGCGGTGATCGTCTCGCCGTCCGTCACCAGCAGGTTGAACCGGCCGTCGGTGTGGGCGGCGGCGTCCGCGACGACCGCGGCGACCGCCCGGCCGACGGGCTCGCCGTCGGCCAGGCGGCGGCGCAGCAGCGCCCACAACAGGGCGGAGTCGCACCGGGATTCGAGGGACAGCAGGTCTTCCGGCGGGAGCGTCGCGGCCAGCGCGCCGAGGCCGTGCGGCCACGCGTCGAGGCGGCCGTTGTGGCTGAACAGCCACGGCCCGTCGGCGTACGGCGCCGCCGCGTCCTCGCCCTGCGTGGTCCCTTCGGTGGCCGACCGGACGGCGGCGAGCAGCGCGCGGGTGCGCGTGACCCGGGCGACGTCCGCGAACGACGGGTCGGCCCAGATGGGGACCGCCCGCCGGTAGCGCGCCGGGCGGGGATCGCCGTCGGCGTACCAGCCGACCCCGAAACCGTCGGCGTTCACGGTGCCGAACTTCTGCGCGCGCGGCTGCCAGGACTGCTCGTACAACCCGTGCGGCGGCGCGACAACGAGTTGGTGCAGACTCAACGGGGCTCCGGCATAAGCCAGGTGACGGCACATCAGCGCGGCCCCCCGCCCGTCTCCCGGTCGGGCAGCGAGCGTGCGGTGCGCAGGCCCGCGAAGATCTGCCGCCGCTGCGGGAAGTCCCAGTTGCGGAACGTCCCGCGGCAGGCCACCGCGTCGGTGCCGAACGAACCGCCGCGCAGGACCTTGTGGTCCGTGCCGAAGAACACCTCGGAGTACTCCTTGTACGGCCAGGCCGAGAACCCCGGGTAGCCGGTGAAGTCGCTCGACGTCCACTCCCAGACGTCGCCGAGGAGTTGGCGCACCCCGTGGGCGGACTCCCCGGCGGGGTAGGCGCCGGCCGCGGCCGGGCGCAGGTGGCGCTGGCCCAAGTTGGCGTGCTCCGCGGTGGGTTCGTCGTCACCCCACGGGTAGGTGCGCGACCGGTCGGCGGCGGGATCGTGGCGTGCGGCCTTCTCCCATTCGGCTTCGGTGGGCAGCCGCCGCCCGGCCCAGCGGGCGTAGGCGTCGGCCTCGAACCACGAGACGTGGACGACCGGTTCGTCCGACGGCACCGGCTCGGTCACCCCGAACCGCCGGCGCAGCCACTGGCTGCCGTCACGCGTCCAGAACGCGGGGGCGGCCCACTCCTCGCGAACGCGGTGCGCCCAGCCCGGCTCGGCCCACCAGCGCGGGTCGTCGTAGCCGCCGTCCGCCATGAACTCCAGGTAGGAACCGCACGTGACGGGGACGGTGTCGAGGGCGAACGCGGCCACGTGCACGGCGTGCGCCGGGCGTTCGTTGTCGAGCGCCCACGGGTGCGTCGAGGTGCCCATCGTGAACGTGCCCGCCGGGATGACGACTTCGTTTGACGCGACCGGAGCCGCCGAGGGCGGCTCGGGGGCCTCCAGCACCGGGCCGCCCGCACGGAGCTGATGGGTCGCCAGCATCGTCTCGTCGTGCTGCTGTTCGTGCTGCGCGATCATGCCGAACGCGAACGCGTCCCGGGTGAGCGGGTCGTCGTCCGACGACGCGCGGTCCATCAGGTCCAGGACGCGGGCGCGCACGTCGCGGGCGTAGGCGCGGGCCTCGGGCGGGCCCAGCAGCGGGAGTTGCGGGCGGTCGACCCGGGCGTGCCGGAACGCGTCGTAGATGTCGTCGAGTTCGGGACGCATCGGCTCCTGGCGCCCCACGCCGCGCAGCAGCCACAGCTCCTCCTGGCACGCGATGTGCGCCAAGTCCCACACGAGCGGGGACATCAGCACGGAGTGCTGCCGCATCAGGTCGGCGTCGTCGACGCTGTCGGTCAGGGCCGCGGTGCGCCGCCGGGCGCGCTCCAGGACGCGCCACGCGTCCTCGGGCGTCACCTCCGGGGCGCGGTCGTCAGCGTGCGGGCGCGGCATGGCGGGCTCCCTTGGGTGCGCCCCCCGGCGTCGACTCGTCGCCCGGGCAGCGCCCCCGATCCGTGTAGCGGTACGCGAACTCGACGGCGTCGGTGAAGACCTGCGGCGACACGCCCAGGCGCGGCAGCGCGTCCAGGGCGGCGGCGGTCAGGGCCCGCGCGGTCGTGCGCAGCAGCGGCTCGGCGAGGCCGAAGCGGGCGGCGCGCAGCCACCACGCGTACGGCGGCGCGGCGGCGGCGGAGCGGGCCAGCTGCTCGGTGTGCTCCCAGGCCCGCGCGGACGCCGTCGGGTCGTCGAGGAGGGCGGTGGCGATCGCGAGCGGGATCGTCCAGCCGTCGCCGGGCTGCGCGTCGATCATGCGCATCTCGAAGTGCGTGCCGTGTGCGCGTACCGGTGGGAACAGCGTCGACATGTGCAGTTCGAGGTCGGCCGAGGTCGGCCGGCGGCCGAGGGCGCCGCGCGTCCAGTCGCGGAAGGTGACGGCCTCGGCGGGCATCGCCCACTCGGTGTGGCCGTCGCGGCGCACGCACATCACCGGCGCGTCCATGACGTACCGCGCCCACACCTCGCGCGGGTCGGTGCCCTCGTCGTACAGCGGCGGGCGGGTCCGTGCGGCGTCGAGCCGCGACCAGGCCAGCTGCCGCGTCGACGCCCAGCCGGTGGAACGGCCGCCGTGGTGCGGGGAGTTGGCGAACGCCGCGAGGAGGACGGGGCCGATGCGGTGGGCCAGCGCCCACCGGTGCCGCACGCCGTTCGGGCCGGCGGACTCGTCGCCCGGGTTCAGGCAGACCTGGACCGAGGCGGTGCTGCACATCATCACGCGGCCCCAGTGGCCGGTCAGGTCGAAATAGCGCTCCATCGCGGCGTAGCGCGGCGTCTGGAGGGTGCGGTGCGGTGCGCGGTAGGCGTCGACGCCGGCGCCGACGAGGACGAGCCCGGCCTCGGCGGCGGTGTCCCGCAGCAGGGCGATGTCCAGTTGCGCCGCCTCGATGCACGTGGCGAGGGACGGGCCGACCGCCGAGCTGAGTTCGAGTTGCCCGCCGGGTTCGAGGGTGATCCGGCCGCCGCCGGGCAGCGGGCCGTTCGCGAGGGCGGCGCTGACGCGCTCGCCGGTGACCGGCCAGGCCGGGTCCGATTCGTCGCGCACGAGCCATTCGATCTCGACGCCGACGGGCCCGGGGGGCGAGGCGCGCAGGCAGTTCTCCGCCGCGTACACCTCGGCCAGGTGCTCGCTCAGTGGTTCGCCGGGATGTGCGCCCGGGCCCGCGAGCGCGGGGTCGACCAGGGCCGTCAGCGGCGGTTCGAGCGGTGTGAGGGGTTCGTACGGGGGGCCGGTGGCGTCACGGGATATGTGCCCCGGGTCGTCAGGTCCGTGCGCGTGGCGTGCGGGTTCCTGGGACATTGGCCGCCTCCTGGGAGGAATGGGCTGATCGGATCGCGATCCGACCCCCGCCTACCCGTTAGCCCATCCCGACATGCTTAACGGAATCAAACGCACGTCCGAACACCAGGCGCCGGGAGCGCGTATTCGACGGGACCCGGCCTCAGGATTCGTAGGTCACCGCGAGGGGCGGGTGGGCGATCCAGGACACGAAAACCGACGAGGTCCGGGCACCCCGGGTGAAGTCGACACGGAGCCACCGGCCGCCCTCGTGGACCTTGACCGACCACCCCGAATGCGGTGTCGCGGCGATCAGCGTCGCCGCGGTGGGCGTGAAGGTGAACGCGGCCCGGCCGCCCTTCAGCTCGAAACCCTGCGTCGACCCGGCCTGGCCGCCGGGATCGGCGTCGACGCGGATCACGGGGGCCTGGGCGTCGGCCGCGTCGCCGTCCGGCGGGTCGGCCGCCCGGCTGGTGGACGGGGGCGCGGACGACGACGGCGGGTCCGAGGAGGGCCGCGCCGAGGTCGGGCGGGGGGACGCGGACGCGGTCGGTCGGCTGCTCGTCGGCGCGGTCGTCTCCGGCGCGATCGAGACGGCCGCCTCGGGCGCGGGGAGCAGGGTCGCCGGGTCCGGCGCGGGCCCCCGGACGGCGTTCGCGGCGAGCGCGGGGGCACGCGGCGCCTCGAAGACCGTGCCCCGCAAAACCGTGCGCACCCCGTACCAGGACAGCGCGACGGCCGCGGCCGTCACCGCCAGCCAGGCCGCGAACCTCGCCATCCCTCGTCGCACGCGCCCATCCTGCCGTGCCCGCCGCCCGGCCGCGGCCCAAGGGGCCCTCCGGGGGGCCGGGCACCCGTGCGCGGCGAATCAGGAGGCACGTGGCCGCGCCCCCGCCGTCGGCCGCTACGGTTTCGGCTCATGGCACTGGTGCTCGTGGTCGAAGACGACCCGCTCGTGCGGTCGGCGCTGACGCGTCACCTCACCCGGGAGCAACACGGGGTCCTCGGCGTCGGCACCGCGCTGGAAGCGCTCCGTGAGGTCGGTCGGCACCCCTTCGACGTCGTCATCCTCGACCTGGGGCTGCCCGATCTCGACGGCCGCGAGGCACTGAAGATGCTGCGCGGCATCTCCGACGTGCCCGTCATCATCGCCACCGCGCGCGACGACGAGGCGGAGGTCGTGCGGCTGCTCAACGCCGGCGCCGACGACTACGTCACGAAGCCGTTCTCCGGGGAGCACCTGGAGGCGCGCATGTCCGCCGTGCTCCGGCGCGCACGCGGGCGCGCCTCCGAGGGCGATGCGGGGGACCCGGGGGACGTGCTGCGCACCGGCGGCCTGCGGGTCGACCTGCGGCGCCGGACGGCCGACCTGGACGGCACTCCCCTCCAGCTCAGCCGCCGCGAGTTCGACCTGCTGGCGTTCCTCGCCGCCCGCGCGGGCTCCGTCGTCCCGCGCCGCGAGATCCTGGCCGAGGTGTGGGGCCAGGCGTACGGCGACGACCAGACCATCGACGTACACCTGTCGTGGCTGCGGCGCAAGCTCGGCGAGACCGCCCGGGAGCCGCGCTACCTGCACACCGTGCGCGGCGTCGGGGTCAAGCTGGAGGCTC
Source organism: Yinghuangia sp. ASG 101 (assembly GCF_021165735.1). GTDB lineage: Bacteria > Actinomycetota > Actinomycetes > Streptomycetales > Streptomycetaceae > Yinghuangia. Next base: position 6,134,686 of record NZ_CP088911.1, read on the forward strand.
CCCCGTGAGGGGCACCCTGGTCCGGGTCGCCCTCGCGGTGACCACCATGGTCGCGCTCGCGTTCCTGATCCCGCTGGGGCTGGTCGTGCGCGAGATCGCCCGGGACCGCGCGTTCGCCGACGCCGAGCGTCAGGCGGCGGCCCTCCAGCCGGCCCTGGTCATCACCACCGACCGCGCCGCCCTCGAACCCGCGCTCGCCGGCGTGCCCGCCGGGGTCGCGGGCCGCGTCGCGGTACACCTCCCGGACAGCGGCGTCATCGGGCGCTCGCGGGCCTCCCCGGACGCCCTCGACCGGGCCCGCGACCGCGCGCAGGCGTTCCGGGTGCGCACGGACGGCGGCTGGTCGCTCCTCCAGCCCGTCGCACTCGACCACGGCCGGGTGACCGTCGTGGAGGTCTACGTCCCGGACGCCGACGTCTCGCGCGGCGTCGGCACCGCGTGGCTGGTGCTGACCGGCGTCGCCGTGATGCTCGTCGGCGGGTCGCTGCTCGTCGCCGACCGGCTCGGCGCCCGCGTCGTACGCCCCGCGAAGGCCCTGGCCGGCGCCGCCCGCACGCTCGGCGGCGGTGACCTGACCGTGCGCATCACCCCGGAGGGACCGACCGAACTCCGGGACGCCGCCACGGCGTTCAACGCCATGGCGGACCACGTCGAGAAGCTCATGGCCGCGGAACGCGAGCTGGCCGCCGACCTGTCCCATCGCCTGCGCACCCCCCTGACCGCGCTGCGCCTGAACGCCGCCGCCCTCGGCGACGGCACCGTCGCGGACCAGACCCGGCACACCGTCGCGCAGTTGGAGCGCGAGGTGGACCAGATCATCCGCACCGCGCGCAACCAGACCACCGCCGTCGAACGCCTCGGCGGCGACCTCGCCGAAGTGGTGCGCGACCGCATCGCCTTCTGGTCCGCACTCGCCGAGGACGAGGACCGCACATGGCGGCTCGACGGCGCCGACGAGCACGACGGGCCCGTCCGCGTGCCGGTGCCGCGCGCCGAACTGGCCGCCGCCGTCGACGCGATGCTCGGCAACGTCTTCCGGCACACCCCCGAGGGCAGCCCGTTCGCCGTGACGCTGCACGTCGGCGGGCCGCCCGCGGGCGAGACCGTGATTCTGCTGGTGGCCGACGGCGGCCCCGGCATAGCCGATCCGGAGACCGCGCTGCGCCGCGGCCACGGCGACGGCCGCGAGGGCTCGACCGGCCTCGGCCTCGACATCGTGCGGCGCGTGGCCGAGTCGACCGGGGGAGAGGTGCGCCTGGAACGCTCCGTGCTGGGCGGCGCGCAGGTCGCCGTCCGCTTCGGGACCGGAAGACCCGCCGCGGGCCGTCGGCGCCGCAGGGCACGCAAAAGCCGCGGCGACCACTGACGCCGCGGAGGACACCGGGAGAAGAAGGGGCGCGGGCGCACCGGGTGGGGGTGGGTACGCCCGCGCCAAGGGGAATCGCGTCCCCTTGTTGGCACAGACCCTGGGGGGTTGGGTCGAGCCTCGGCCGCCCGGTGGGGGGGAGCCCCGCGAATCCGGAACGGCCTGCGCGAGCAACGTTAACGAGATCTGCGGCGCTTGAACACCGGAACGCCATGATTTAAGGAAGGCTTAAGTCGAACTACACCTGCTTCGTCGCAGCTGTCACGGAACGTCCGGTACGGAACGCGCAACGCCGAAACGGCACATGGGGAATGCCTTTGCCCTGGCCGGGGCTGTAACCGCGCGAGGCGGTCGCGCCGGTTCCGGGCCCCGGAGCCGCGAACGACCCGTCTCCTCGCGCGTCCGCAGGCCGTGCGTGTCACGCTGGAACAAGCAGTACGGGAGCGCGAAGTCGTATGTGTTGGAGTGCCACCGCCGATGTGATCGCCGGAACCGCCGTCAGCGCGGTGGGTGTTGCCACGCTCGCGTCGGTACGGCGGGCACGCGACGTGCCCCTGGCCTCACTTCCGCTGTGGCTCGGCTTCCACCAGCTCGTCGAGGCGGTCGTCTGGCGCGGCGAGGAGGGCAAGGCCACCGCGCAGGCCGCGGAACTGGCCCGCGGGATATGGGCGTTCATAGCGTTCCCCCTGCTGCCGGTGCTGGTCCCGCTCGGCGTGCTCGCGGCGATGTGGCCCACCGCGGGCCGCAATCGGCGTGCCGCGCTCGCGTCGCTGTCCGGAATCGGCCTCGTGGTCGCGGCGTTCCTCGGCGCCGCGCTCGCGGACGGGCCGGTCCGCGCGCGCGTCCACGGCCACACGGTGCAGTACGCGATAGGCATAGACCACCCCTATCCGCTCATCGCCGGGTACCTGGTCGCCACCCTCGGCGCCCTGCTGCTGTCCGGGGACCGCATCCTCGTGGTCTTCGGCGCCGTCGGGGCGGTCGGCGCCGGGGTCTGCGGCTGGCTGTGGACCAAGCAGTTCGCCTCCACCTGGTGCGCGCTCGCGGCCGTGGCGTCGGTGCTCCTGTTCGCGTGGGTGCGCTCCCGGGCCGAGGGCGCCTCCGCCGACGAGACCGGCAGGGCGGGCCACGGGGCGTACCGCTACTCCGAGCACACGAAGCACCGCCCCGCGTGACCGACCCGCGATGACGCGCCGTCAAAAAGCGGCGGTGCCCAGCGCATACGCCGCGGCCGGGCCCGTCGAGGGGCGGGCAACCGACAAGATCCACGGGCGCGTTCCGGCAGGGTCACGCCGTACCGTAAGGAACATGCGCGTTCTCAACGGCAAAGTGGAGCCGATCACCCAGGTCAGATACCGGCGTGCGCGCCGGGGCGGCGGCACCGAGAGCGCGCTGCTCACCGTCGAGAGCCTTCGCGTCGACACCCTTCCCGACGGCGTCGACGCCGTCGTCCTGACCGGTGACCTCCAGGGCATCGCGCGGTCCCCGTACGGCGGCGACGAGGTGCTGCTCGGCATCGCCCTCGCGGACCACATGGCGGTGTGGGCGGCCACCGGCCTGCTGCCGGCCCTCGACCGGGTCGGCGTCGTCCTGGCCGGCGACCTGTACTCCGCGCCGCGCGCCGACCGCCGCGGCGCGTCGGGCGAGGTCGTCGACGTGTGGCTCGCCTTCGCCGCGGCCGGCAGCGCCTGGATCGTGGGTGTCGCCGGCAACCACGACCTGCTCACCCCCGAGGACGTCGCCGGTCTCGGCGGCGGCGCGGCCCTCCTCGACGGCGGGACGGTCGAGTACGGCGGAGTCCGCTTCGGCGGCGTCAGCGGCGTCATAGGCGACCCCCGGCGCACCGACCGCCGCGCCGAGGAGGAGTTCCTGGCGCTCCTCGCCGCGGTGGGCCGGGCCGACCCGGAAGTCCTCGTCCTGCACGAGGGCCCCGCCGGAGCCCGACGGGAGCAGTACGGCAACCCGGTCATCGGCGCCCGCCTCATCGGCGGCACGGCCGCCCTGACCGTGTGCGGGCACATCCACTGGGACCGCCCGCTCGCCCGGCTCGGCGCCGGCCACGTCGTCAACGTCGACGGGCGCGTCATGATCCTGACCCGGTGAGCCCCGCCGGTTCCGGGACGGAAGCGGAGGCGGTTTCCGGACCGCGCCACACGAGGCCGGCCGCACCGGGCAGGATGGAGGCGTGAACCTCATCGACCGCCTCCCCTCCGACACCGACCCCGACAGCCTCTTCGAGGCCTTCTCCGCCTGGACCGAAGAGCGCGGGATCAGCCTGTACCCGGCCCAGGAGGAAGCCCTCATCGAGGTGGTCTCCGGTGCGAACGTCATCCTCAGCACGCCCACCGGGTCCGGCAAGTCGATGGTCGCGCTCGGCGCGCACTACTACGCGCTCGCCCGGGGCAGGCGCACCTTCTACACCGCCCCGATCAAGGCCCTCGTCTCGGAGAAGTTCTTTGATCTGGTCAAGGTCTTCGGGACGTCCAACGTCGGGATGATGACCGGCGACGCCGCCGTCAACGGCACCGCGCCGATCGTGTGCTGCACCGCCGAGGTCCTGGCGCAGATCGCGCTGCGCGACGGCGCGGACGCCGACGTCGGCCAGGTCGTCATGGACGAGTTCCACTTCTACGCCGAGCCGGACCGCGGCTGGGCGTGGCAGATCCCGCTCCTGGAGCTGCCGCACGCGCAGTTCGTGCTCATGTCCGCGACGCTCGGCGACGTGACGCGCTTCGAGGCCGACCTGACCCGGCGCACCGGCCGCCCCACCGCGGTCGTGCAGTCCGCCGTGCGCCCGGTCCCGCTGACGTACGAATACGTCACGACGCCCATCCACGAGACGCTCGAAGAGCTGATGCGCGTCGGCCACGCACCCGTCTACGTCGTGCACTTCACGCAGGCCGCCGCCGTCGAGCGCGCCGCGTCGCTGATGAGCATCAACCTGGCGACCAAGGAGGAGAAGAAGCGCATCGCCGACCTCATCGGCCACTTCCGCTTCACCACCAAATTCGGCCGCAACCTGGAGCGGTGGGTCAAGCACGGCATCGGCGTGCACCACGCCGGCATGCTGCCCAAATACCGCCGCCTCGTCGAACGCCTCGCGCAGGCCGGCCTGCTGAAGGTCATCTGCGGCACCGACACCCTCGGCGTCGGCGTCAACGTCCCGATCCGCACGGTGCTGTTCACCGCCCTGTCGAAGTACGACGGCGTGCGCGTACGCCGGCTCCGGGCCCGCGAGTTCCACCAGATCGCCGGCCGCGCCGGGCGCGCGGGATTCGACACCGTCGGGCACGTCGTCGTCCAGGCACCCGAGCACGAGATCGAGAACCTGCGCGCCCTCGCGAAGGCCGGCGACGACCCCAAGAAGCGCCGCAAGGTCGTCCGCAAGAAAGCCCCCGAGGGTTTCGTCTCGTGGAGCGGCGAGACCTTCGAACGCCTCCAGACCGCCGAGCCGGAGCCCCTGACCTCGCGCTTCAAGGTCAGCCACGCCATGCTGCTGTCCGTCATCGGCCGCCCGGGCAACGCGTTCGAGGCGATGCGGCGCCTGCTGACCGACAACCACGAGGACAAGGCAGCGCAGCGCCGCCACATCCGCGACGCCATCGCGATCTACCGCTCCCTGCTCGACGGCGCCGTGGTCGAACGCCTGGAGACCCCCGACCCCGACGGCCGCGTCGTGCGGCTCACCGTCGACCTCCAGGACAACTTCGCCCTCAACCAGCCGCTGTCCACCTTCGCCCTCGCCGCGTTCGACCTCCTCGACCGCGAGTCCCCGGCGTACGCGCTCGACCTCGTCTCCGTCGTCGAGGCGACGCTCGACGACCCCCGCCAGATCCTCGCCGCGCAGCAGAACAAGGCCCGCGGCGAAGCGGTCGCGCAGATGAAGGCGGACGGCATCGAGTACGAGGAGCGCATGGAGCTGATCCAGGACATCACCTACGACAAGCCGCTCGAAGAGCTGCTGGAGCACGCGTACGAGGTCTACCGCACGGGCCACCCGTGGGTCGGCGACCACGAGCTGAGCCCGAAGTCGATCGTCCGGACGATGTACGAACAGGCCATGACGTTCGTCGAGTTCACCAACTTCTACGAACTCGCCCGGGCCGAGGGCATCGTGCTGCGCTACCTCGCGAGCGCCTACAAGGCACTCCAGCAGACCGTCCCGGACGACCTGAAGACCGACGACCTGCTCGACCTGATCGAATGGCTCGGCGAGATCGTGCGCCAGGTCGACTCCAGCCTGCTCGACGAATGGGAGCAGCTCGCCAACCCCGAGGCGGTCGAGGCGGGCCCCGACGTGCTGGACGAGAAACTGCGCCCGGTCACCTCCAACGCCCGCGCCTTCCGCGTCCTGGTCCGCAACGCGCTGTTCCGCCGCGTCGAACTGGCCGCGCTGCGCAAGTACCACGACCTCGGCGAGCTGGACGCCGAATCGGGCTGGGACGCCGACCGCTGGGCGGACGCGATGGACGGCTACTACGACGAGCACGACGAACTCGGCACCGGACCGAACGCGCGCGGCCCCAAGATGCTCCTCGTCGAGGAGGACGAGTGGAGCTGGCGCGTGCGGCAGATCCTCGACGACCCCGAGGGCGACCACGACTGGGGCATCAGCGCCGAAGTCGACCTCGCCGCGTCCGACGAGGAGGGCCGCGCGGTGGTCAGGGTCACCGGCGTGGACCGCTTCTGACGTTCCCCGGGCGCTACGCCGAACGAGGGAATGCCTGTCGGTATTCCGTGGGAATTTCACATATTTGTCGGCGAATTCACCCTTGTGTCGGTTGTGTCCCTCCGGTCGGACGATGAACGTGGGTCGGGAACCGCCGCCCGGCGGAGCCCACTCGTCCTCAGGGAGTACACGTGACCAGCTGGATCAAGAAGTCGGCCGTGATCGTCGCCGCCGCCGGTGTGATGGCGGGCCTCGGAGCCGGTGCCGCCGCGGCCGACTCCGGCGCCGGGGGCGGAGCGGTGGGCTCGCCGGGCCTGATCTCCGGCAACAATGTCCAGATTCCGATCCACCTGCCGATCAACATCTGCGGCAACAGCATCGACATCGTCGGGCTCCTGAACCCGGCGGGCGGGAACGTCTGCGTCAACGCCTGACGTCCGCCGCCGGGCCGGTTCCGAACGCTTTCGGACGGCCCGCCGACACGGCCCCCGCGTCGCCTCGCCGGCGGCGCGGGGGCCGCGCCGTGTCCGCGGAGCGCCGTCGAATCCGGCACCGGCGGACGGTATACGGCACCATGTCCCCCATACCTGCCGCGCACCCCGCCGCACGCACCCCAGCCGCCGCGACCCCGAGGGACGATGCCGTGCCCACCTCCGCCGCCTCCGCCAGGCCCGCCTCCGCCGATTCCGCGTCCTCGTGCTGCGCCTCGTCCCGCGGCGGCTCGAAGTGGTCGGCGGGATCCGAACGTTCGGTGCTCTCGCTCTGGTCGCGCGACTCGGTCCTGTCGATCGGCTCGGACGGCTCGGTGCTCTCCATCGGGTCGATCGGATCGGCCGCCTCGGTGGCGTCGATCGGCTCCGCGGTCTCCGTGCTGTCCGTCGGCTCGTGGGTCAGCCTGGGATCCGTGCTCTCCGCGGCGTCGCGCTGGTCGGTGATGTCGTGGCGGTCCGTCGGCGGGTGCCTGGACGCCAACGCCGCGCGCCGCTCCCCGAAGGGCTCGACGCGCGGCGTCGTCACGGCACTCGCCCTGGTCGGCGCCGCCGGGGGGCTGTGCGCGACGGTGCGTGCGGGGCGCCGCCGGACGGCGGGGTGCTTCGTCGGCTGACCCCGCCGCCGACCCCGCCGACCCGCCGAGCCGGACAGCAACCTTCCGGTCAACCGGCCTGACGCAAAGAGTCCAGGTTCGCCGGCGTCTCCAGGTACGGCGCCGGGCCGGTCAGGACCGCCGGATCGCCGACCGCGTACCGCCCGCTGTGGAGCCCCCATTCGTAGTTGCCGCGTATCCAGTCGCCGGTCCCGGCCACCGCACGGTCGACCGACTCCCGTTCCGCGCCCGTCAGTTGCAGCTCGTCGCACATCTCCGGGACCCTGCGGTGCAGCGCCACGACCTCGTCGAGCAGCTCGTACGTCATGCGGACCGCCTCGTCCAGCGCCGCCGACCGCGAGCAGCGCAGGTGCCGCTGCAGCACCGTCACCAGGTTGTGCTGGTCGCCGCGCGACTCCTCGCGGTCGAGGGAGTGCACGTCGTTCATGTACGCGATGCAGTCGGTCGCGGCGTGCCGCAGCCGCCGCATCACCGGGTGGGCCTGCACCTGCGGCGGCACCTCGAATCCGCCGACGCGCTCGATCGCGTCGAGGGAATGCTGGAGGCCGACCGTGTGCTGGCGCAGCGCCGCGTAGCCCTCCAGGTCGATCACCTCGCGGTGTGTCGCCAAATGGATCTCGCAGACCGCCGCGGCCATGAACCGCGCCCAGTTGCTCGCGAAGCGGTTCTGCCATGTCTCGGACATGCCGGCGCACATCTGCGGCCAGATCTCCACCCACGCCAGAGTCACCGGGCACACGACGTCGGGCGGCGTGCCCACGGGGCGGAACGGGATCGCGATCATCTCGCGCGCCACCGCCGACACCTGGGCGGGAAGGTCGCCCGACGCGTCGAACTGGTCGTCGAAGAGGAACGCGAAGCCGAACCAGTTGACCAGCATGTCCAGATCGGCGCCGACCGCGTCCGGGTAGGTCCGCGCCGCGGCCTGCGCGAGGTCCCAGGACGCGTACTCGGCCAGGCCCGCCGCGCCGCGTACGAGGCGATGGTCCCAGGTCCAGTCGAGGTTGCGCTCCCGGGCGCGGTCCACGTCGGAGCTGATGCGGGACGGGAAAGGAATGGTGAAGTGAACAGACTGCGGCATCTGGTCCTCCGTTCGACTAGCCGGCGACCGGCGTCCCGGCTCCCACCCGAGCCGCCGGACAGTCGTCCGCGGACCACCGACGTCCGCCGATCGTTCCCACGACTCGACTCACCTGTACCCCGGGGGGATACCCCTCTCAAGGTCCCCGGAGCGGAGAATCACCCCTGGTTGCCTCACTGTGACCGAAACGGCAATTCCCAAGCAATATCAGCCAGTTGCCGCCGGGGCGCACGGCGGAAACCGATCGCGGAGCGTTTGCGCCGGTCGGCGCGCCCCTGGGGGGGGTCGCCGGACCCCGAGCGCCGGGGCACACCGGCGGCCGGGGCCCGTGGCGGTACGACCGCGCGCGGGCGCTCCCGGCGCCGCGTGCGCGCGATGTGACCCGCACACTGGAGGCTTGTTCGATCGCTGTGATGGGATGACGCGATGAGTACCGAGGGTGTCGGCAGCACGGACGCCGCCGTGGTGAACGGCGGCGGCACAGCCGAGACAGCCGACGCCCGCGAGGCGGAGGGAGAGCCGACGACGCCGGCACGCCGGCTGCTCGACCGGCTTCCCGGGCGACGAGGCCGCCGCCCCGCGGACCGCGGCGGGTCCGGGGCGCGTGACGACCACGGTGGCCGCGGGGAGCCTGGCGAGCGCGCGGAACACGGTGGCCGCGGGGCGTCCGCGGCCGGCGGTGCGTCCGAGGAGCGCGGGGAACGTGTCGCGTCCGCGGACGGCGGTGCGTCCGGGCAGAGCGGTGCGCGCGCGGAGCGCGGTGCGGGCGGTCCCTTCGTCCCCGGGCGCTGGGGGCTGCTGCTCGCGGCGCTCGGCGGGCTGGCGCTCTTCGCGGCCTTCGAGCCCGTCGACCTGTGGCCGCTCGCCTTCGTCGGGCCCGGCATGCTCGTCGTCGCGCTGCACGGCCGCCGGGCCAACCAGGCCTTCCGCTACGGCTTCGTGTTCGCCGTCACCCTCTTCGCACCGCTCGTCCTGTGGCTGAGCAACCTCGGCTGGCTGCCCTGGGTCGCCCTCACCCTCGCCGAGTCCGCCCTCTTCGGGCTGCTCACCATGCCCGTCCCGGCGCTGCTGCGCCGCCGGGCGTGGCCGGTGTGGGTGGCCGCGTGGTGGATCGCCGTCGAGGCGATCCGCGGGCGGCAGCCGCTCGGCGGATTCCCGTGGGGGCGGCTCGCGTTCAGCCAGGCCGACTCGCCGGCCCTCGGCTGGGTCACGGTGGCGGGCGCGCCCGGCCTCAGCCTGATCGTCGTCCTCGTCCCGGTCGCCCTCGCGTGGGTCGTCCTCGCCGGCCGGGGACGCCGCCGGCCGGCGGTCGCCGGGCTCGTCGCGTCGCTCGTGCTGGTCGCGCTCGGACCGCTGCTGCTCCCCGCGCGGTCCGGAGGCGGCCAGGAGGTGACCGTCGCGGCCGTCCAGGGCAACGTGCCGCGCGCCCGGAACCTGGAGGAGCAGGCGCGCGTCCGCAACGTCACCGAGAACCACGTCAAGGCGACCCAGCAGCTCGCCGCCGACATCCGGGCCGGTCGCGTGGACCGGCCGCAGCTGGTGCTGTGGCCGGAGAACGCCACCGACGACGACCCGCGCACCGACCCCTACCTCCGGGCCCTGGTGGACCAGGCGGTCGCCGACGTCGGCGCGCCGGTCCTGGTGGGGGCGATCCTCGACGGCGGACCGGACGGCCGCCCGTACAACGCGGGCCTCATGTGGCGCCCGCCGACGGACGCGAACCCCGGCCCCGGCGAGTGGTACGCGAAGCGCCACCTCGTGCCGTTCGGCGAGTACATCCCGATGCGCGACCTGCTCGGCGGCTTCGGCGACCTCCAGCTCATCCCGCGCGACTTCGAGCCCGGCCGGGACGACCCCGTGCTGTTCCGGACCGGGCCGATCGTGCTCGCCGACACCATCTGCTACGAGGTCGGCTACGACGGCAACGTGCGCAGCACCGTCACGCCGGGCGCGAACCTGATGGTCGTGCAGACCAACAACGCGACGTACGAGCGCGGCATCAGCTTCGGGCAGAGCGAGCAGCAGCTCGACATGGCCCGCGTCCGCGCCGTCGAGCACAACCGGGCGACCGTCGTCGTGTCGACCGTCGGGATCAGCGCGGTCGTCGCCCCCGACGGCTCGATCACGGCCAGGACCGGGCTGTGGGAGCCCGGCGTGCTCGTCGAGACGGTGCCGCTGCGCGACGGCACGACGCTCGCCGACCGCGTCGGCTACCGGCCGGAACTGGTGGTGTGCCTGATCGCGGCGTACGGCGTGCTGAGCGGCGTGGCCTGGTCGCGCGTCGCGTCGCGTCTGCGGCGCCGTCCCGCCGCCTGACGGTTCGGCGGCTCAGTCGACCCGGACGACGCCGTCGTCCGTCGCGAAGTAGACCGCCTGCAACCCGGCGTCGCGGTCCCGGTCGGGAGCGGTCCAGTCGACGTCGACGTCGTCCAGCGGGTGGTTCTCGGGCTCGCCCAGCCACGTCGAGACCGTCGCGGGGTCCCCGGCGATCGCCAGGCGGCGGATGCGGATCTCCGTCCGCGCGTCCGCCGACGGATGCCGGTCCATGTCGAACCACTCGATGATGTACGGCAACTGCGGATCGTCGATCAGGTCGAGCACCCCGATCTGCCGCCACCGCAGGTCAAGCCGATCGGGCCGGACGCGGTGCCCCTCGACCGCCGGCCTGCCCAGGCGCTCCTCGACCGGCGCGATGTCGTCGACCCGCGCGACCCAGCCCAGCCACCCGCCGCCCAGCTCCGCGCGCTGCTTGACGGCCCGGCCGAACGGCGCCCGGTCGGTCGCGGGGTGGTCGAGCGGCGCGACCACCTCCAGGTAGGTGCCGCCGGCCAGCGGCAGCACGAAGTTGCGGGTGCCGAAGCGCGGGTGCACGCCGCCGTCCTGGAACGGCGCGCCGAGCATGGCGCCGAGCCGCCCGACGGTCGAGACGAACTCCTCGGGGGAGACGGCGTAGGAGACGTGGTCGAGTCGCATGCCGCCGCTACTGCCCGGGCCGCGCGGCGGCAACCGCGTGTTCGGCCGTTTCCCCCCGGCGCCGCGGCCGGTGTCGGTGCCGTGTCCGGGCCAACGCCGTGGCCGCGGATGCGTGCGAGCGGGTGAGCCGCGCCGGGCGCCGTGTTCAACGGCTCGCGCGGTCGTTGAGCCGGGTGGTTGGAAGCAGCCGCATGTCCCGCGTCCACTGATTTCGGGAGCATCGCATGACGAATCCCTCCGCCCGCACCTCCGCGGCGAGGCGCGGATGACCGCCACTTCGAGCGCCACCGAGGCCACCCGGCCCGACCCGCGGCCCGCGTCGTCGGCCGCCTCGCTGCACGACGACCCGCGTTTCCGTGAACTCCGGCACCGCTTCCGGTGGTTCGCGTTCCCCCTGACCGTGCTCGCGCTCGGCTGGTACCTGCTGTACGTGCTGCTCTGCGCGTACGCCCGCGGCTTCATGGCGCACGAACTCGCCGACCACGTCAACGTCGCCCTCGTCCTCGGCCTCGGCCAGTTCGCCGCGACGTTCCTCGGCGCGTGGCTGTACTCCCGGTACGCGGCACGCCGCCTCGACCCCCTCTCGTCGGCACTGCGCGCGGCGGCCCCGGCCGGGGCCGCGGAACCCCTCCCGGAGGCCGCCGCGTGAGCGACCACAAGACCCTGACCGTCGTGCTGTTCACCGTCTTCATCGCCGCGACGCTGGCCATCACCGTCGCCGCGGGCCGACGTACGCGCGGCGCGGCCGACTTCTACGCGGGCGGCCGGTCGTTCTCCCCGCTCCAGAACGGCATCGCGATCGGCGGCGACTACATGTCCGCCGCCTCGTTCCTCGGCATCGCGGGCATCCTCGCGCTGTCCGGCTACGACGGGTTCCTCTACTCGATCGGCTTCCTCGTCGCGTGGATCGTCGCACTGCTGCTGGTCGCCGAACCCCTGCGCAACAGCGGCCGGTTCACCATGGCCGACGCGATCTCCGAACGCCTGCGGTCGCCCCAGGTCAGGGTCGCCGCGGGCGTCTCGACCATCGTGGTGTCGGTCTTCTACCTGATCGCCCAGATGGTCGGCGCGGCATCGGTGGTCTCGCTGCTCCTCGGCGTCTCGTCCGACGCGTCGCAGATCTGGACCATCGTCGCCGTCGGCGCGCTCATGGTCTTCTACGTCACCGTCGGCGGCATGAAGGGCACCACCTGGGTGCAGATCGTCAAGGCCGTCCTGCTCATGATCGGCGCCTGCGTCATGACGGTGTGGGTGCTCGCGAAGTTCGACTTCTCGTTCGCCGGGCTGCTCGGCGCGGCGGCGGACCAGTCGGGCCGCGGCGACGGCTTCCTACAGCCGGGTCTGAAGTACGGGGCGACCGACGGCTGGTCGAAGCTCGACATGATCAGCCTCGGCATCGCGCTCGTCCTCGGCACCGCGGCCCTGCCGCACATCCTCGTGCGGTTCTACACCGTCCCCGACGCCAAGGCCGCGCGGAAATCGGTTAACTGGGCGATCGCCGTCATCGGCGCCTTCTACCTGATGACCCTCGTCATCGGATTCGGCGCGGCGGCCCTGGTCGGCAGCAAGGCGATCAAGGACGCGGACCCGTCCGGCAACACCGCCGCGACCCGGCTCGCCGAGTTCCTGGGCGGCGGGGCCGGCAGCACCGGGGGAGCGGTGATGCTCGCCTTCATCGCGGCCGTCGCGTTCGCCACGATCCTCGCGGTCGTCGCGGGCCTCACGCTCGCGTCGTCGTCGTCCTTCGCCCACGACCTGTACGCCGGTGTGCTGCGCCGGGGGCGTACCACCGACGCCGACGAGGTCAAGGTCGCCCGGATCGCGGCCGTCGTCATCGGCGGCGTCGCGATCGCCCTGTCGGTGTTCGCCCGCGAGCTGAACGTGGCCTTCCTGGTCGCCCTCGCCTTCGCGATCGCCGCGTCGGCGAACCTGCCCGCGATCGTCTTCTCGCTGTTCTGGCGCCGGTTCACCAAGACCGGCGCGATCGCGGGAGTCTTCGGCGGCCTGATCGCGGCCGTCGTGATGGTCGGCCTGTCGCCGATCGTGTGGGGCGGGGCCAGCTCCACCAAACCGGCCGTCACCCTCAGCGCCGCCCAAGCCGACGAATGCGGCGTGCCCGCCGGGAGCCGCGACGTCGGCAACCCGACGGCACTGATCTCGTGTACGGCCGTCGCCCCGATTCCGCTGGAGAACCCCGGCCTCGTCTCGATCCCGGTCGGCTTCGCGTGCGCCGCGGCGGGAACGCTGCTGACCGGGCGGCGGCGCACCCCCGAGGACGACGCCGCCTTCGACGAACTGGAGGTGCGCTCGCTGACCGGCGTCGGCGCGCACTGACCGCGGCGGGCGCACCCGTCACCCGGGCCACGGGGTGGGCCGGACCCCGCGTCCGGCCCACCGCCCGGCGACGCCCGATCCCCGAACCCGAGGAGGCCGATATCGGATCCGTTCGACCGCGCGCGCCCTATACCACTGACTCCGGCGACACCACCACCCCGCGGCCGGACCCGGTGACAACGCGCCGCGCGCGGTACGTCACAGTGGATGCCATGGCTCCGACACCTCGCACACCGGGCCCGGGCGCGTTCCGGGCCGTCGCGCTGGCAGCCCTCGGGATCGCGCTCTTCCTCGGTGCGCTGATGCTCGGCGACAACGCCCAGGACCTGCACGACGGCTCCCACGCGGGCGACACGATGAGCGGCATGGCGCACATGGCGGCCGGTCTCGGCGAGCCGAACCTGCGCCGGATGTTCGGCTGGTATCCCGAACCGCTGTTCGTCGCCGGTGCGATCGTCGCGGTCCTCGCGTACGCGGCGGGGGTGCGGAGGCTGCAACGGCGCGGCGACCGGTGGCCGATCGTCCGCACGCTCGCGTGGCTCGCCGGGGTGGCGACGGTCCTGTTCGCGACGTCGAGCGGGCTCGCGGTCTACGGCAACGCGCTGTTCAGCATGCACATGATCCAGCACATGATCCTCAGCATGCTCTCGCCGATCCTGCTGCTGCTCGGCGCCCCGATCACGCTCACCCTGCGGGCCGTGCGCCCCGCGCGCAGGCGGGCGGACGGCACCCCCGGCCGGGGCCCGCGCGAGCTGCTGCTCGCACTGCTGCACAGCCGCTTCTCCGCGATCGTGTCGTCTCCGGCGGTCACGCTGCCGTTGTTCATCGCCAGCCTGTACGTGCTCTACTTCACGCCGCTGTTCGACCTCGTCATGGGCAACATGTGGGGGCACCGCTGGATGATGGTGCACTTCCTGGTGGTCGGTCTGCTGTTCTTCTGGCCGATCATGGGCATCGACCCCGCGCCCCGCAAACACGGCTACGTCATGAAGATGCTGGAGCTGTTCGCCGGCATGCCGTTCCACGCGTTCTTCGGCGTGGCCGTCATGATGTCGTCGTCGCCGCTCGTCGACGCGTTCGAGAAACCGCCCGCGTCGTGGGGGACGGACATCCTGGCCGACCAGCAGTTGGGCGGCGGCATCGCGTGGGCGTTCGGCGAGGTGCCCACGGTGATCGTGCTGCTGGTGATCTTCTCGCAGTGGATGAACTCCGAGGAGCGCCTGGCCCGGCGCAAGGACCGTGCCGCCGACCGCGACGGCGACGCGGAACTGGACGCGTACAACGCCTACCTCAGCCGCCTCGCGCGGGGGCGGACCCCGGCGCCCGCGGCGGAGCGGGAGGAGTCCGCGGCTTCGGACACGGCGGCCGAGGACACGGCCCCGGTGTCGGAGGACAGCGCGGCGGCACCGCCCAGGTAGCGGCGGCCCCGGCGTCAGGCCTCGTCGTAGTAGCGCGCCTCGACGACGTTGCCGTCGGGGTCCTGGAAGTAGAACGTGTGCGGGGCGAAGCCCCGCGCGCCGAACGAGTGTTCCAGGGTGACGGACGTGTCGCCGCCCTCCGCCTCGACGCGGGCGCGCAGGGCCTCGAAGTCGGTGCGGTCGAGGGCGACGCAGATGTGGTTCACCCGGTGCCCGGACGCGCCCTGGGCACGGAAGCCCTCGTCCACGGCCGGCGCGTCGGCGCGCGCCATGAGGTCGATGATCGACTGCGGTGACACCCGGACGCTGGGGAACGGCGCCGTGCCGTCCCGGAACTCCCGGGCCCGCACGCCTTCGAAGCCCACGACGCGCTCGTAGAAGTCGAGTGCGCGCAGTTGGTCGCCCACCCAGAGCACGATGTGGTCCAGGGTCGCCCGCATGTCACCACGTCCTCACCGGGTCTCGGGTCTCGGCTCACGGCCGCCAAGCGCCTTCGGGGTCGTCGAACATGGTAGCCGGGTCGTGGAGGATCACGGCGCGCAGCGGCCGGCGCATCCAGTCCCGGTCGATCCGCACGCGCATCGCGCGTTCCATCAGCGCCAGGCAGGACGCCCCCGGCGCCGCGGTGTCCGGACGTACGCCGTCCGCCCAGCGCGGCAACGGGACCGTCGCCCCCGGGCGCGCGCGGGCGGCGACCGGATCGAACAGCGCGCGGACGCGGCCGTCTTCGGCGTACATGACCTGATGGTCGCCGTGCATGTCCCAGTAGGCGCTGAAGAACCGGCCGCCGCCCGCCGAGGCGCGGCGGGCGACCTCGGGGATGCTGCCGTGGTAGCCGGTGTTCTCCATGGTCACGACGTACGGGCCGGAGCGGACGATCAGCATCGGGTGGAAGGAGCCCGCCTCCGGGACGGCCAGCAGGTCGCCTATCTGACGGAACGTCATGATGCGTCGCGGAGCCCCGCCGCCACCGAACGCGGCGATCACCTCGTCCTCCGAGCGACCGGCGACGACGCTGATGGTGAGGGCGACGAGGCCGTCGACCTCGGCCCACCGGTAACGCTCGACCAAAGTGTCCGGCATGGGGGTCTCCCGCCTGTTGTGGCCGTTCTTGGTCAAGAATGCCCGCCGCATCCGACAAACGCGCAAGGTTCACCCTGCGCGAACGCGCGGGGTCACCCGATCCAGCGTTATTCGGCTGAAATCGGCTCGCCATGCCGACAATCCTGGGATCGGCCGCGTTCGGCGGCGGCCTCGCGCGGGGGCGCGCGGGGGCGCATCGCAGGAACGATTCGCTTGGCCGGAAAGGACGTTCGCGTGTCAGCCCGCCGGAGCGGTCATACCTCGCGGGTCAGGTGGCTGAGGTGGTCGTAGGCGGCGGCGAGCGCGGAATCGTCCGGACCCGGCACGCGCCGCCGCAGATCCACGATCCCCGGTGCGAGGGTGCGGGCCGCCTCGGTCTGTCCCAGCCGCAGCCACAGTGCCTGCGCGGCGTCCGCGGCGGAACGCGCCCCGGGGTCGTCCGGGTGCGCGGCCTCGGCCAACCGGTGCGCGAGGGCGGTGTACTGCCGCGCCGCGGTCGCGAACAGCCCGGCGGACGCCGTGAGATGGGCGCGCACCTCGTACGCGTTCAGGGTGTACGGGTGCACGGGCCCATGCCGCGCCTCGACGCCGCGCGTCAGCTCCTCCGCGAGGGTCAGCGCCGCGACATGGTCGGCGTCGGCGGACGCCGCCTTGATCGCCTTCAGGTACGCCCGGACCTCATCGGGCGGGAGGTCCGCGACGGCGTCGGCCTCCGGTTCCCGAGCGGGCCGATTCGCGGACGGGGCGCGGCCGTTGGCGGCGGCCAGGGACGCGGCAGGCGGCGGGACGGGAGACGCCGGGCTTCCGGCGGCCTCCGGGGCCGGGGTGGGGGCGTAGGCGGGGGGAGGCGGGGGCGCGGGGCGGGGCGCCGGGTGGGGCGCGGGCGGGACGTCCCGGGTGTCGCGGCCGAAGCCGCCCCCCGGGAGGTCCCGAGAGTCGCGGTCCAAGCCGTCTCCGGCGGGGCCGGGAGCGGGGAGCGGCGCGGTCGGGGGCGGCATGTCGGCCTCGGGCGGCCGGGGCCGGGGGAGGGGATCGAGCGGCGCGGGGGCGGCGGGCGGGGTGTGCCCGGGGGCGTCGCCGACCGCCGCCCCGACGGTTTGCCGGGCCGATTCCGGAGCCGGTTCCGGTGCCGTCTCGGGCACGGTGTCGCACGCGGTTCCCGGTGCGGCTGCGTTCGCCGCACGGTCGGCCAGGCGGGCCAACCGCCCCCTGACCACGGTCAACGCGCGCCGGCCCGGGCCGGGGACGGATTCCCGGACGGCCGCCAGCCGGTGGCCGGTCGCGATCGTCGGGGCGTCGTCGTCGCCCAGGCGGAGCCACAGCACGTGGGCGTTGTCGACCGCGGACACGGTGTCGGGGTGCTCCGGGCCGCGTGCGGCCAGGCGTACCTCGGCGATGTCGAGATACGCCGTGACGGCCTCGGCGAGACGGCCCGCCTCGGCGGTCAGGTACGCACGGATCTCGCGCACGTTCAGCGTGCTCGGGTGCTCCGGCCCCAGGTCGGCGGCGACGGCGTCGACAACGGCGTCCGCCGCGCCCAGGGCCTCCACGTGCCGCCCCGTCGCCGCGATCGCCGCGACCGCGGCCAACGCGTCGCGCAACTCCGGGGGCGGGGGCCCGGGTTCCCCGCCGGGCAGCGCGGGGCCGGCGTCCTGGGGCACGTCGACGGGCGGCCCGGTCGGGGGCGGGAACTCCACGGGGAGGCCGGGGACGGGGGGCGGCTGCGCTGCGGGCTCGGGGGCCGCGAACCCCGCGTCGGCCGGCACCGTTTCGCGCGGCGGCGCGCCGTGGCCGGCAGCGCCGGGGGCGGCGTGGCCGTGCGTGTCCGGTGCGGGCTCGCCGGGCGTCCGCCGCGGCGCACCCGCGTCGGCGAGCGGCCCGGCGGTGATCGGCGCACCGGCCGCCTCGACGCCCTCGACCTGCGGCGGCACCGGCAGGTCCGCGACGTGCGCGGCCGACGGCACGTGGCCGTGCGGGCCCCGGCCGAGCACCAGCTCGCGCAACGCGATGACGGCCGGGCCCAACTCGCGGGCGCGCTGGGCGTTGGGCAGCATCAGCCAGAGCGCGTGCGCGGCGTCCGCGGCGGCCCGGGTTGCCGGGTGGCCCGGCCCGTGGATGCGCGCGCTGCGCCGCGCGGTCTCGGCGTACAGCGACACCGCCTCGTCGGTGTTCCCGGCCCGCGCGGTCAGCCACGCCAGGGTCTCCAGCGCGTCCAGGGTCTCGGGGTGTTCCGGTCCGAGCCCGGGGAGCGCCGCCATGTCGTGGGTGATCTTGCGCGCGAGGTGGAGGGCGTTGTCGAAGTCGCCCGCGGCGACCGCCTCGCGCAGCTCGGCCACCCGGTCCTGGTACGCGAACGCGTCCTGGTCGGCCGGGGGTTCGCCGGGCGCACCGGCAAGTCCCCGCGGAACACCGGGGAGTTCGCCCGGGGGACGCGCCTGCGCGGGGGCGGGTTCCGGCGCCGGGGGTGTCCGCGGCGCCGCGTGGGCGGCGGGTTCCAGCGCCGTCGCCTCGGCGTACCCGCCCGGGTCGGCGCCGTGGGCGGGTATGCCGAAGGGCATCGACGCGGGCGGCGGCACGATGGGCGCGGGCACCGCCGTCGGCGGCGCGGCGCGGTGCCCCGGCGGACGGGGCCCGCCGTACGGCGCCGGGGGGTTCGGCGGCGCCGCCGGGTTGCCCAAGCGCAGCGCACCGTCGGGCGACGGCACGATCTGCACGTTCCCGTCGGGAAGTTGCGCACTCGCGGCGATCGCGGCGTGCACGGCCGCCGGATCGATCGGGCCCGGGTGGTCGGGGAATCCGCGCCGTACGGCGGCGGTCAGCGCCCGAGTGAAGGAGTGGGCCCGCTCGTCGTGGGCCGGCTGCCGGGTCAACACCGCCCACAGCGGGAGCTGTTCGGCGAATCCGTCGGGCGCCGCCGCGAGCCGGGCGCGCAGGTGGTCGGATGCCGTCAGGTCGGCGACGACCAGGGTGCGCCGGGGATCGCGCAGCCGCAGCGTCTCGACCAGCCAGGCCCACGGGAGTCCGTCATAGCGGACACTGCTCGGCGACGACGCGCGCAGCGTGACGTGGAGTTCGCCGCGGCGGTCGGGCATCAGATGGCCCGTGACGCACACCAGGACCGGGCCCGGGGTGGCCGACGCGCGTTCGAGATAGCCGCGGACCGTCTGGGGCCCCGAACCGGTGGGGAGTTGCACGACGTCGGCGGGCGCGTCGGGGACCAGGATCCGCGGCGGCAGACCGCCCCAACCGCCGAGCGCGGCCTCGGAGTCCTCCAACGCGCGGTTCCGGCGCCGGTTCTGGGTCACCCCCGCGACCAACAGGACGAATCCTCGGAGTACTTCCCCCGTCTCGTGTGGCTGGTTCGCCGGGTACGCCCCGTACCCCGTGTATTCCGCAGACATGCCCACCCCCGCGCGATGACGCGATTCCGGCCAGCAGCGGGAACCTACCGCACGTCCCGATGCACCCGGTATGCCCGGACCAACGACCGGCCGAACGGTCTGGTTCCAACCGTACGGTAACGCCTTCGAGTTGGCCGGATAGAAGGGACAATGCCCTAGTCGCTCCCGCATATGCGCGACTTCGGCCGAGTCGGGGCTCGGCTGGACACACAGGGGTGGCGACGGGGCAGGATGGCGGAACCGGATATCGGCGGGAGCATATCGGTGGACCGGACCGCCCTGTCCGGACCGCCGGGGGATCGGGGGCGCCATGCGGCAGACGACGACGGCCGTCGGACAGCCGGGTACCAGGGCTGATTCGGCATGCCCACAGAGCGTGAGCGCGCGCGCATGCGAAGGTAGGCACGTGCGCGGGAGATTTCAAGGTCGCGATCACGCGGATGGTCGCCGAGACGGGTGCCGGGGCGGGCTCTCCCGCCGAGTCGGCACGGTGCCGCGCCGCGCGTCCGCCCGCTGCGGGCACGGGACTTCGCGGACGGTACGCGGGGCGCGCGGGCGCGCGCCGGACTGCGCGGGTGCGGCGTGAAACCCGGCAGGGCGATCACGGGCTTCCTGGTCCTGCCGTTCCTCCTCCTGCTGGCGGGGCTGCTGGTCATCGCGGCGCTCGCGGGCGGGCTGCCGGCGGGACCGGGGATCACCCCGGCGGGGAACGGCGTCTTCGTCTCGGGGAACGTCCCACCCCAATACCGCGAGATCATCAGCCGCGTCGGCAACCAGTGCCCCGAACTGTCGCCGACGCTGCTCGCCGCCCAGATGGAGCAGGAGTCCGGCTGGCAGTCCAGCGTGGAGAGCCACGCCAGCGCCAAGGGCGTCGCCCAGTTCATCGACGCCACGTGGGCGTCCTTCGGCACGGACGGCGACGGCGACGGCCGTGCGGACGTCACCAACGGCGTCGACGCGATCGCCTCGGCCGCGCGGTACGACTGCTACGTGGCCGGGCTCGTCCGCCCCTACGTCGAGGCCGGGCAAGTGCGCGGCAACGTGCAGGACTTGATGCTGGCGGCGTACAACGCCGGGCCCGACGCGGTGATCAAGTACAGCGGGGTGCCGCCGTACGAGGAGACCAAGAACTACATCCGCAGCATCCGTACGCTGATGGACAAGTACCAGGTCATCACGCCCGCGGTCGCGGCCGGCACGCCGTTCGGCGCCGCGGTGGTGACGTTCGCGATGGAGCAGCGCGGCCTGCCGTACTCGTGGGGCGGCGGCACCGTCGACGGGCCGTCGACGGGCTTCGGGCCCAAGGGCCAGGTCGTCGGCTTCGACTGCTCGGGGCTGGTGTTGTACGCGGTCTACCAGGCGTCCGGCGGCAAGGTGACGCTGCCCCGCGTGTCGCAGCGCCAGGTGACGGTCGGTCAGGCGGTGCCGCGCGACCTGGCGCAGATGCGGCCCGGCGACGTCATCGGCTTCGACCCCAAGAGCAGCGGCGATTTCAGTCATATCGGCATCTACATCGGCGACGGGCAGATGGTGCACGCGCCCAAGCCGGGTGACGTGGTCAAGGTCTCGCCGCTGTCGGAATACGCCGGCGTGACCTGGTCGGTCCGGAGGTACGGATGAGCGGTGGCGGTCCGCAGATGCGCGCCCAAGGGCTGCGCGGCACCGCGGCGTTGGTCGGATTCGTCGCGCTGATCGTGATCGCGGCGATGTTCGGCGGGTGCGGCCTGATCGGCTCGCCGGCCGAGTCCTCCAACGCCGCGCGCGACACGCCGGACACAGCGTCCCCGGCGACGACGTTCTCCGAGCCCGCCACCCTGCCGCCCGCGCAACCGCTGCCGCGCGGCACCGCGACACCGACGCTGCCGCTGCCCCGCCCGGCGGACGTGCCGCAGGGCGACGCGGCCAAGGTGTCATCCGCGGCGCTGACGGTGATGTACACGTACGACACGACGACCGACACGACGACCCAGGACGCGGTCCTGCGCGCGGAACCGTGGATGACACCGGAGTACGCGGCGACCCAGCGCGAACACCTCAGCGTCGCCGCCCCGGGGCTGGAGTGGGCGACGTGGCGGGAGCACCGGGCGTACACCGCGCCGACGCTGGAACCGGTCACCGAGGAAGCACCGTCCGATACGGCGACCGCTGCCTACCGGCAGTGGCTCGTGACCTACAAACCGGTGGGCCGCGACGGTTGGCAGGGCGCGCCCGTCACCGTGGTCGCCTACGTGACACTTGAGCGGGCGACCGCGTCGGACCCGTGGCGGCTCTCGGATGTCCGGGTGAACTCCTCGTGAGGCCGCGCGGAGCCGGGGCGGGAACGGGCGGATGAACGGCCGGCGAGACGGGGGAGGGGACGGCGGCATGGCCGGCGAGGCACAGGGCCGCACCGAAGGCGAACCAACGGCGGCCGAAACCCCCGCCACAGCGCCTCCACACACAGGCGCGTGGTCCCAAGGCGCACCGACCGGGGAACTACCCACCCCTGTTTGGTTGTTGGCGGACGCGGACGACGAAGCCCGACCGGGGGCGGACGACGAGCCCGCCGGTGTGGCGCGCGCCTCCGCGCCGGATGGTGACGCGGGCGTGCCCCGCGTCGGGGAGGCCGGCGCGCGGCCCGTCGGTGCGGCGATGCCGGATCCGGGCGGCGCACGGCGTCGTGCGGGGGAGCCAACCGGTCGGGAAGACAACGCGGTTCCGCGCGCAAGGGACGCACACGGGGGCTCGCCAGGCGGCAGCGCGGGGGAGGCGTCGGACGGGCGTGGCGCGCGTCCCGAGGCGCCGGCCGGGGAGGCCGCCCCACCCCGGTCCACCGCGCCCGGTCCGGCTCCGTCCGCGTCGCCTTTCGTGCCCGCGCCGCCGTTGCGGCGGACACCGTGGGCCGGGTCCGCCGTGCCGGTGCCGCCGCCGTGGGCGGACGATGCCGTTCCGGCGGGCTCCGGTGCGGAGGAGGAGAGCGGAGGAGGTCCGGGCGCCCCGGGGTATCCGGAGGACGCGGCGTCGTGGGACGAACCGGCGTCCGCCGTCGGGATGTTCGCGGTGCCGATGCCCGATGCGCCGGCCGCCGACGACCTGCCGGAGCCGACGGGGGAGCCGTGGCGGCAGTTCGCGCCGCCTCCCCCCAAGTCGGGACGGGCTGTCGCGCCGCCGCCGACCGCGGCATCGCCCACTCCACCGGATCCGCCCGGCGCGCCGGAGGTCCCCGCGGCGCCTCCATCCCCGCCGCGGGCCGCCGCAACCGTCGCCGGTCCCCGCCCGGCCGACCCCGACAGCGAACCGGACCCCTTCCCGGCCGCCGCGTACGCGACCCGGAGCGAGCCGCGGCTCTCCGTCACCGCGTGGCGGACCGTCGAGGACGGCGACCCCGCCGGCCACGAGCCCGCGTCCGGTGGGCGGTTCGACGGCCGCCGGCGCGATGACGGTGTTGCGGACGGGGAGTCGCGGCGCCCGCCCCTGTTCCGCCGGCTCGTCGCCGCGACGGTGGTCTTCGCCCTGTTCGTGGTGGCGTTCGTCGTCATCGCGTTGGTGAACCAAGGCGGCGACGACAAGACACCCGCGCCCCCGCCGACGTCGCCCGGCGGCGCGGCCTCCGCCGGCCCGGCGGTGTTCCCCGCCGCGGCGCCCGAAGGGTGGTCGCGTACCGCCGCCTGGACGATGCGCGTCGACGCGCCCACCGCCGGCGCCGCGTCGATCGCGGCGACCACCGACGCGGTGGCCGTCCTCACCCCGGACCGCGAGATCGCCCTCCTCGATCCCGCCACCGGCCGCGTGCGGCGGACGTTCGCCCTGCCGCCGGAGGAGTACCGCGGCGTCAAGGTCACCGACGTGGACGGCACGGCGTCGGTCCTCGCCCACGTCGGCGACCACCTCGTCTACGCCCCCGCCGACGGCTCGGCCGCGCCGACCACCCTCGACCTGCCGGACGCGGCGGCCGTGATCCACGGCGGCGACTCGCCGCTCGTCACCACCGCGTCGGCCGCCCTCGTCATCCGCGACGGCCGCCTCGCCGAGGTCGGGCTCCCGCCCGGCACCACGGCGATGGGCGCGGACGGCGCCGACGTGATCGCCGTGAACCCGGCCGGTACGTGGTGGAACGTCCGGCCCGGAGAGGCCGCCGCCGAGGTGACGCCCGTACCGCCGCGCGCCGGCGCGGTCGTCGTCCGGATGGCCGCGGCCGGCCACCACCGCGTCGCGGTGCTGTGGAGCGGTCCGAACGACGCGACCGTCACCGCCGTCCTGCACGACGCGGCGACCGGGCAGCCGCAGATCACCGCCGACGCGCCGCGCGCCGAAATGCGGGAGACCGCGTGGGTATGGGGAGCCGACGGACATGTCGCGGCCCTCGGCGCACTCGTGTTCGACATCGATGCTCGGAAAGCTCATGTTCGTTCGGGGTTCGGTCCGGTGATTGGTTGGGGCAACCTCCTGTACGGACGCAACACCGACAACCCGCAGACCGCTCTGGCCATCGACGCGACCGACCCGACCCGACCCGCGACCCCGCTCGGCCCCGGCGTCCCCCTCCCGTGGGGCGGCCCCACCGGCGACCTCATCCTGGTCCTGGACACCAGGCCGTCGACCGCACCGACCCTGTACGCACTGAACCGCGAAGGAAGTTCGCCACCGACCGAACCGTCGTCACCGTCCACCGCACCGGCATAGTCGGACCTGTGCCGGGGCACTGCCCGCCACGACCACGAAGCACCACACCCACGCAGGAGTTCGCATGACCGAAAGTCCGGACGCCCGATTCCTTCGGGCCGTTGTGCCGCACGGGCGCACGGCGGCGAAGGCGGTGGCGCGTCGGGGTGCGTCGGTCCGGGCCTTGCTGGTGCTGCTGGGCGCGGTCGCGGCACTCGTGTTCGCTTGCGGACAGGCGCTCGCGGCTCCCGCGCACGCCCACCAGGCGGGCGGCGCGGTCACGGACTCGGCGGTCCGCGTACGGGCACCGGCGGCACCGGCGCCGAGCCCGCCGTCGACGGGGGATCCGACACCGGGTGCCACACCCACGCCCGGGGAACCGACGACACCGGCGCCCGGCGCCGGCGGAAACCCCGAGTGCGATTCGCTGCCTCCCGGCATGAAGGAAAGATGTGTCGCAGGAAACGGCACGGGCGCTCTGAATTTCGCCGCCGACCCCCTCGGCGCCATCGCCCAAGCCACCGCCGAGGCGGCCGTCTGGTTCATCACCAAGCTCGCCGTCGCCATCAACGCCACCACCAGCGTCGACTTCACCAACCCCGGCTTCATCAAGCAGTACGCGGTCGTCTTCGCGGCGTCCGCGTTCCTGACGCTCATCGTGTGGATGGTGGCGGTCACCAAGCGGGCCGTGCGGGGAGTGCCGCTCGGTACCGCGCTCGGTGAGGCGGTCGGTTATCTGTGGCTGGCGGTGATGGCGTCGGCGTTCACGCCGGCCGTGCTGCACCTGTCGGTGTCGGTGGTGGACTCCATCACGGCGGCCATCGCCAGTGGTACGAAGCAGGACACGGACAAGTTCCTCGACGGGTTCTCGCAGGGCCTCGATCCGCAGAGCCTGGGCGGCGGCCCGGTGACGCTGATCTTCGTGTCGATGTTCGCGATCCTCGCCGCGATGATCCTGTGGATCGAACTCCTCGTCCGAGCCGCGCTGTTGTACGTCGGGGCCATCCTCGGCACGGTGGTCTACGCCGGCATCGTCAACCGCGACCTGTGGGGGCATGTGCGCCGTTGGGCGGGCATGATGATCGCGATACTCCTCGCGAAGCCGATCATCGTCATCGTCCTCGGTCTCGCGATGGCGGCGTCGAGCGGCGCGGAGGGCGACGACAAGCTCGCGGGGGTGCTGACCGGTCTGGCGATCATGTTCCTCGCGATCTTCGCGTCCGTCATGGTGTACCGGTTCGTGCCCGCCCTCGGCGACGATGTGGCGTCGCTCCGCGCGGGGCGTATGGAGATGGCGGCGAGCACCAAGTCCGCGCTGACCGGAGGCACCGCGTCGTACGTCAAGGCGGGTATGGGTGTGCACGCCGGGCGGGCGACCACCGGCGGTACGGCGACCGCGACCGCGTCGACCGGGACGCCGTCGTCGGGGTCGGGGTCGCCCGCGAGTGGTGTCGCGTCCGGTGTCTCGGCGCACGGACGCGACGCGCCGTCCGGCGGCGGTGGTCCGGCGCTGCAGTCGCCGCGGTGGTTGGAGGGCAACGCGGGTCCCCCGGCGTCCTCGGCGCCGACGATTCCGCACACCGCCGATCCGCCCGCGCCGCGGACGCCCACGACGCGTCGCCCGGACTGAGCACCGCGGGAGCGCCCAGGAGCTGCCGCGGTGCCCGAATGCCTCAATGCGCCCGATCAGGGGTAGCAGTGCGGGACCGTCCGACGGCGCGCATGGGAGGCAGCCCTCGTGGAGTCCTGGTTCGACCCGCTGTTGAGGTTCGCGGATTCCGCGTGGTCCTATCTCCTCGTCAGCGTCGCGGCGTTCCTCGATGTGCTGATTCCGATCGTGCCGAGCGAGACGGCGCTCATCACGTGCGGCGTGTTCGCCACGGTGGGCGGGACGCCGAACGTGTTCCTGCTGATCGCCCTGGGTGCCCTCGGCGCGTTCGCGGGCGACAACACCGCCTACGCGATCGGGCGGTGGGCGGAGCCGTTCGCGACGCGGCGGCTGCTGTCGGGGGACCGCGGCAGGAAGGCGCGTGCGCAGGCGGAGCGGTGGCTGGGCGATTGGGGCGGCGCGTTCATCATCATCGGGCGCTTCATCCCGGGCGGCCGGACGGCGGTCGCGGTGACGTCGGGGCTGATCCGGTATCCCTGGCCCAAGTTCCGCGGTTTCACCGCGATCGGTGCCCTCACCTGGGCGACGTACTCGACGATGCTCGGCTACTGGGGTGGTGCCGCGTTCAAGGACGATCCGCTCAAGGGCGTGATCGCGGGTCTGGTCGCCGCCGCGGTCGTCACCGTGCTGGTCGAGGTCGTACGGCGGGTCCTGTCGGCGCGCCGCAGGCGGAAGCGCGTGCGGGCGCGCCAGGAGTCGTGACGGCACACGTGGTGCCGATACCGGTCGGTGCCGGGTGTCGTGACGCTGTGTCAAGATCGGGGACCGCCTCACTCCCCGCGGTGCCACACCCCTGACCCATCCCGAGGATGCCCCGTGCTCGAACTCGCCACCGCCCTGCGCCTCGCCGGGCCCGACGTGGCCGCCGCCCTCGTCGGCCGGTTCCGCACCGAACTGATACCGACCCTCGCCGAGTTCGCGAACCTGCCCGCCGAGACGGTGGAGAAGGTGCTGGCCGCCGGCGGGTTCGACGTCGCCGCCTGCCTCGCGGAGTGGCCGGACGGCACGCACCTCGAGGACTTGTTGCTGCGGGCCGTTCGCCTGGGCGACCCCGCGGCCTCGGCGGACATCCACGCGCGGCGCGGACAGTTCTCCGTCCCCGGACTCGCCGCCGCGGTGTCGGCGCATGTCGCGGACCCGTCGGCCGAGGGCTGGTACGCCCGCCACGGCCTCGTCGACCAACTGCGTGCGGAGTTCCGGGACGACCCGGCCGCCGCCGCGAGGTCGCGGTTCGCGGCTCTCGTCTACACCGCCGCCGTGGACTCGTGTGCGGTGGCGCCGTTCGCGGTCGCGGTCGACCTGTGCGTCGCGGTGGCCGACCGCGGCACCGCCGATGACCTGCGCGCCCTGGCCAAGGAGGATCTGGGGCACCCGGAGCTGGCCGCGATGCTGACGCGGGCCGCCGACGCGCCGTCGCCGTCCGCTCATCTCGCGGATCTGCGGCCCCCCGAGGAGTGGGTCGACCCGGAGGCGGTGCGGGCGTTCATGGGCGTGCGCACCGCCCGCGGGCGCCGTCCCGAGGGCGCTCCGACGCCGCCGCTCGACTGGGAGCTGATACGCCGCGAGCACGAGCGGGCGCCGCTCGGCGAGGACGGCCTGGCCTGGCTGACCGCGTGGGACGACTGCCCGGAGGACCTGGTCCGCGACGCGCTGCGCGGCCACCCGGCGTCCGTCGTGCGGACCGCCGCGCGGATTACCGAGGCCATCGTGCTCGCACCCGAACTGGAGGACCGGCCGGGCGAGTTCGCGCGCGCGATGGTGCGCGGGCTCACCGAGGGCACGCTCGCCGCGGACCGCGTGTTCGCCGAGGGCAGGTCGGCCGCCCGCACGCTGGCCGCGCTGCCCGACACCCCCGCGGTCGAGGCCGCGCTGCGGGACCTGTTCGCGCCGCTCGGCGACGACCCGCACCGGTGGCTCACGCTGTACGCGCGCCTGCCGCGCTGCACGGGGCCGGCGCGCGAACTCGTCGCCGAGGTCGTGGCGAATGCCAAGCCGGTCGAGAGATGGCCGCGCCCGCTCGACGCGGTGTTCCCGGCGACCGCGCCGGAGAACACCCGCGCGCTGTTCCTGCGCCTGGTCGCCGCCATGCCGGACGCGGTGGGGATCGCGCTCGCGCCGTACCTCGACGCCCGCGCGGTCCAGCACCTGCTGGTCTTCCACACGGTCGCGGACGCGGTGCGCGACGCTGTGGTGGCCGCGCACGGTGTCCCCGCCCTGGTCGCCTACGCCGCGCACTACGGGCTGGCCGACGCCGAGGTGCGGTGGCTGCTGGACCACGACGAACCGGCCGTCAACGCCTTGTTGTTCGCGCACGCGCGGCTCGACGACGCGGAACGCGTGCGCATCCTGTCCGGTGTCCGCCGCGACGGCGGCCACGAGCGGGTCGGCCGCGAGGTCCTCGACGTCCTCGACGGCATCCACCCCGGGCGGCACCGGGCCCGGCTCACCGCGGGCATCGCGGGCGGCGATCCGGGGGTCGCCGAGGTCATCGTGAGGCGCCTGCGGATCACGACGGACAGCGGGCGGCTGCGGCTCCTCGCCGCGGTGTGGGGTGCGTACGGCCCCGACGCTGTGCGGCCGTTGCTCGACCCGCGGCGGCTCACCGCGGCGATCGTCACGACCGTGACCGGGCTGCTGGACGCCCCCGACGGCCTGGAACGCCTCCGGGCCGCGTCCGCCGCCGCGGACGAACCCCGGCGCGTGGTCGCGTACCTGGAGAGGAAGACGGCCGACGCGGAGTCGCGGCTGCGCCGCGCGCGGCAGGAGGGCATGCCGCTGCCGTGGCCCGAGTTGACGGCGGCGGCGCGGGACGCGCGGCTGCCGGCCGACATGATCATGGCGTTGTTCCACGAGCCCGGGTGCCCGCGGGAGTTCGGGCTCGCGGCGCTGGAGGCGCACGTCGCCCTCGACGGGCTCGTGGTGCGCCACACCGTCGAGTGGCGCCATGTCCTGCTGGACGAGGGCGTCCTGACGCCGGAGGACATGCTGCGGCACGTCACGCGGCCGTCGCGGTTCCTGCCGATGCTGGTCCGGGGGCCGCGTGGGCGCCGGACCGACGAGGTCGCGGAACCGTGCGGGGAGGCACGGGCGTTGACGGCCGGGCTGCTGGGCGACGACACCGACGCGTGGGCCGTCGCGATCCGGATGTTCGCCGATTTCGCCGGGACCCTGCCGGAGTTGCTGGCCACGGCGCGCGCCGCGGTGGCGTGAGACGCACGGCCGCCGGGACGGCTACGCCGCGGCGCTCGTCGGGCCGCGGGGGCGCACACGGCGACGGCCGAGTTGGGCCGCCGGGCCGCGAAACCTTGTGAACTTCTCGGTTCGGTCTTGATTCGGTCCGCGTTCCATCCCGATGTCGCCGCCGACCGCCACCTCGGGACTCCCGGGCGGGTTGAGCGTGTTGCCTCCCCCTCTTCGATCGTCCGGATCGGGTGAGGGTGGGGTACACCGTTCGACGCACACGGAGGTGCCCGCGTGAGTACCTGGGGCTGGAAGTGCCAGCATCCGTCCTGCTCGGCCAACCGGGGACGAGATCGTCAGCGGTACCGCACGGCACACGCGGCGGCGGTCGCCGCGCGCGCCCACACCTCGGCGACCGGACACGCCACCACGGTGGTGGAGTTCCGGTGAACGCCGCCGGCGGGACGGGCCCGGCCCGTCCCGCCGCGCGGCGTGCGGGTGCCGTCTCAGCGCCGCCCTCGGGCCGGGCCGCCGTCGCCTTCGACGAGACCGGCGCGCCGCAGCGCGTCCGCGAGGGCGCCGTTGCCGATCGGGGCGTTGCCGCGGTTGCCGCCGCGGTCCCCCCGGCCGCCGCCCTGCCGGGACTGGTTGCCCTGGCCGCCTTGGCCGCTCTGGCCGCCCTGGCCCTGGCGTCCGCCGCGCTGCCCGGCGTCGCGCCGACCGCCGCCCTGGCCGCCGGAACCGCCCTGCCTGCCCTGCCCGCCGTCGCGCGGGCCGCGGCGCTCGTTCTGCGGCCGGCGCGGACCGGGAGCCGTGCGTCCGCCCCCGGCGTTCGCCTCGTCCTCCAGGCGCATCGTCAGGGAGATGCGCTTGCGGGGGATGTCGACGTCCAGGACCTTGACGCGCACGATGTCGCCCGGTTTGGCGACCTCGCGGGGGTCCTTGACGAAGTGGTCCGACATCGCCGACACGTGCACCAGGCCGTCCTGGTGCACGCCGACGTCGACGAACGCACCGAACGCGGCGACGTTGGTGACCACGCCCTCCAAAAGCATGCCCGGTTGGAGGTCGGTCAGGTGCTCGACGCCCTCCTTGAACGCCGCGGTCTTGAACGCCGGCCGGGGGTCGCGTCCGGGCTTCTCCAACTCGGTGAAGATGTCGGTCACGGTCGGCAGGCCGAACTGCTCGTCCACGAAGTCCTTCGGGCTCAGCGAGCGCAGCACCGCGTCCTTGCCGAACACCGCGGCGACGTCGCCGCCGACGGCCGCCACGATGCGGCGCACGACCGGGTACGCCTCGGGGTGCACGCTGGAGGAGTCGAGCGGGTCGTCTCCGCCGGGGATGCGCAGGAAGCCCGCGCACTGCTCGAACGCCTTCGGCCCGAGCCGGGACACGTCCTTGAGTGCCTTGCGGTTCCTGAACGGGCCGTTGGCGTCGCGGTGCAGCACGATGTTCTCGGCGAGCCCGCCGCCGATGCCCGAGACGCGGGTCAGCAGCGGCACCGACGCGGTGTTGACGTCGACGCCGACGGCGTTCACGCAGTCCTCGACGACGGCGTCCAGCGAGCGGGACAACTGCACTTCGGACAGGTCGTGCTGGTACTGCCCGACCCCGATCGACTTCGGGTCGATCTTGACCAGTTCGGCGAGCGGGTCCTGGAGCCGCCGCGCGATCGACACCGCGCCGCGCAACGACACGTCGAGGTCGGGGAGTTCCTGGGCCGCGTACGCGGACGCCGAGTACACCGACGCCCCTGCCTCGGAGACCACGACCTTGGTGAGTGCCAGCTCGGGGTGGCGTTTGATCAGATCGCCGGCCAGTTTGTCGGTCTCGCGGGACGCCGTGCCGTTGCCGATGGCGACGAGCTGGACGCCGTGGGCCTTGGCCAGCCGGGCGAGGGTGTCGATCGACTCGTCCCACCGGCGGCGCGGCTCGTGCGGGTAGATGGTGTCGGTCGCCACCACCTTGCCGGTCGCGTCGGCGACCGCGACCTTGACGCCCGTGCGCAGCCCCGGGTCCAGGCCCATGGTCGTGCGCGCGCCGGCGGGGGCCGCGAGCAGCAGGTCGCGTAGGTTGGCGGCGAACACCCGCACCGCCTCGTCCTCCGCCGCCTGGCGCAGGCGTCCGCGCAGGTCGATGCCGAGGTGGACGAGGAAGCGCGTGCGCCAGGCCCACCGCACGGTGTCGGCCAGCCACGTGTCCGCCGGGCGCCCGCGGTCCGTGATGCCGAAGCGGTGCGCGATGGCGCGCTCGTAGTCCGTCGGGCCGGGGGCGGCGTCGGCCGGCTCCTCCGCGTCGGGCTCCAGGGAGAGCGAGAGGACGTCCTCCTTCTCGCCGCGGAACATCGCCAGGATCCGGTGCGACGGCAGCCGCGTGAACGGCTCGGCGAAGTCGAAGTAGTCGGAGAACTTCGCCCCGGACTCCTCGCGACCTTCGCGCACCTTGGCCACCAGGCGCCCGCGCGACCACATGCGTTCGCGCAGGTCGCCCACGAGGTCGGCGTCCTCGGAGAACCGCTCGACCAGGATCGACCGGGCGCCGTCGAGGGCGGCGGCGGGGTCCGCGACGCCCTTGTCCGCGTCGACGAAGTCCGCCGCCGCGGCCTGGGGTTCGTGCCCGGGGTCGGCCAACAGCAGGTCGGCGAGGGGTTCCAGGCCGGCTTCGCGGGCGATCTGCGCCTTGGTGCGCCGTTTGGGCTTGTAGGGCAGGTAGATGTCCTCCAGCCGCGCCTTGGAGTCGGCGGCCATGATCTGCTCGCGCAGCGCGTCGTCGAGTTTGCCCTGCGCCTCGACGGACTCCAGGATCGCCGTACGGCGCTCCTCCAGTTCCCGCAGGTAGCGCAGGCGCTCTTCGAGGGTGCGCAGTTGCGTGTCGTCGAGGGTTCCGGTCACCTCCTTGCGGTACCGCGCGATGAACGGCACGGTCGCCCCGCCGTCGAGCAGTTCGACGGCGGCCTGCACCTGTCCTTCGCGTACGCCGATCTCCTCGGCGATCCTCTTGTTGACAGAGGGTGTGGACGTCACCACGGACCTGAACCACCTTCACACTGGGGTACCCGGGCATTCTGCCGATGTTGGGCCCGAATGTCGCACCGGTGGCGCCGCAGCGTGTCCGCGGACGACTCATCGGAGGGAGCGCGCGCCGCGCAATCCTTTTCGCGAACCGCAGGTCGCGCGAAGTGGACATGAAATCATGATATTTCGTTCATCACGGACAAATTCATCCGTACGGTTGGGAATTCGGTGACGCCCGGGTGAACACCGGACGGCACATCGTGGAAACCTCCGCGACCGATTTCCCCGAATCCTCGTGCTCCGTCTACGTCTCGGTAACGTTCGAAACCATGGACGCACAGGGACCCGGGCTCCGGCCGCACCACCTGGGCGACGGGGGAGACGCGAGTTCGTCGGGTGCCTCCGAGCCCGGCTCCGCGCGCCGCGGCCGACGGTGGTGGGGCCGGTCGAAGAGCGGTGGCGGCGAAGGCGCTTCGGGTGACGCGGGGACCCCGGTGCCCGCCGGTTCGCCGGCCGCGCCGGCGGGCGTCGCGACGCCCGGGAAGGCGAGCGCGTCGACCGGCTCCGCGAACACGCCGGACCGGTCCGGGGGTTGGCTGCGCCGCCGCCGCGACCGGGTCACCGCCGGGGTCGCGCTGGCGCTCGTCGGCGGTCTCGTCGCCGCGTCCGTGGTCGTGGGAGTGGGGGCCGCCGACGCGATCCCGAGGCTCGGCGATCTGGGGACCTGGCTGTCGAACTCGGGGAACGGCACGGTCTCGCACGTCAACGGCCCGACCGGTCGCACCGACGGACGCGTCGCCGTGCCCGGGACCCAGGGGCACCCGGTACAGGTCGCCGAGGACGGTTCGTCGGTGCTCGTCGTCGACCAGGAGACCGGCGTGGTCTCGCGCGTCGATCCGGCGGAGCTGTCGGTCCCGTACCGCTACGACTACGGGGCCCCGGGGCTGCGTCTGGCCACCGGCGGGGGCGCCGCGTGGCTGGTCGACGAGGCGCAGGGCACGGTGCGCCCGATCAACCCCGCCGATCTCACGCCCTTGGCGCCCGCCGTCGACCTGGGGGACAAGCCCCTCGGCCGCGCGCAGGCCGACTCGCGCGCCACGCTGTGGGTCCCCCTGCCGGGCAAGGGGCAGGTCGTCCCGGTGCGCGGTGCCGTGCCCGGGGCGCCCGTCCGCGTCGCGGAGCCCGGCGGGCCGCTGCGGCTCACGCTGGCCGGCGACCGCCCGGTCGTGACCGACCCGAGGGCCAAGACGGTCACGGTCGTCGAGGCGGGCGGCCCGACGCTGACCGTGCGCCTGCCCGACGAACTCGGGAACGCCGACCCCGCACGGGTGTTGACGCCCGAGACCACCCCCGGAGCGCTCGTCCCGGTCCTCGCCGGCGACACCGGGACGCTGGTCCTCGCCGACCTCGACCGGGGCTCGGTGACCGCGGTGCCGCTCGGCATCGGGGGAGCCGCCGGGTCGTTCGCGCCGCCGCAGGTGCTCGGCTCGCGCGTCTACATCCCCGACCGCGCGCACGGCTTCCTGCTGGTCTACGACACCGCGAAGGCGCAGTTCGAGCCGCAGATCAAGGTCACCGGGCAGCCCGGTCCGCTGGAGTCCTTCGTGCGTGACGGAATGCTGTGGGTCAACGACCGGAACAGCTCCGCCGCCGCGGTCGTCGACGCGTCCGGTGTCGCGCACCCGGTCGGCAAGTACGCCGACGACACCCCGGAAGGCACGGACGGGGAGGAGTCCGGCGCGCCGCCGCAGGTGCCGGGGGACCCGGCGCCGCCCGCGCGCGACCAGGCCGACGCGGCGCGCACCGACCCGGGAGCCGACGGGAGTTCGGTGGGCGGCAGCGGAGGGTCCGGGAACGACGCGGACAGCGCGAAGGCCCCGGGGACGCCGTCGCGGCCCGCGGCCCCGGTCGCGCCTCCCGCGCCCGAGCGGACGGGCCCCGCGCTCCCGAGTGGTCCGCCGGCCCCGCGGCCCCCGGGGCCGGGCGAGCCGACGGCCGAGGACGGGCCCGGGGTACCGACGGGAGCACCCGTCCCGGCACCCCCGGCACCTCCGGCAGCGTCGTCGACCGCGCCCGACGAGCCCGCGCCGACGACCGCCGCACCGACCACGGCGGCGCCGACCACGCCCACGCCACCCCCGGCGACTCGGCCGCCCACGACGTCCCCGCCGGCGACAAGCGAACCGCCGCCCGCGACGACCCCGCCGGCCGAGACGCCGCCTCCCGCGCCCGTCACCCCGCCGGGACGGCCCGAGGCGACGTCCGGACCCGGGCGGATCGTCCTCACCTTCGCGCCCTCGGCCGGTGCGCGCCCGACCGGCTACTCCGTCGCCGGCCTGGCCGCCGGGCAGACCGCGAGCCCGACGACCGCGGACGCCGACGGACCCTTCGAGTTCACCGTCAGCGGCGGCTCGTGCGACACCGAGTACGGGTTCAAGATCGTCGCGCACTACGCGGACGGCCGTACGGCGACCTCGCCCGGCTCGACCCCCGTCCGCCCGTGCACCGCGCCCGGTTCGGTCGGGAAGGTGCGGGCGACGCCCTCCGAGGGCGGCCACGGCGGCAGGATCACCTGGGACGCGGCACCGGGGAACGGCTCGGCGAAGGTCTGGTACTCCGTCGAGGTCGACGGCGCGTCCCAGCGCGTCGACGCGCTCTCGCACACCCTCACCGGGCTGGAGAACGGCAAGAAGTACCAGGTGACGGTGACCGCGGTCAGCGACGCCGGACGCGGCACGGCGGGCCGCGCCACGCTCGACCTGACGCCGCCCGCCAAGACGCTCAAGGTCGGCCCCAACATCCCCAACGGCGTCCCCGTCGGGGTCCGCAACGAGCCGACCACGAAGACCGGCGGCCGGGCCGGGGAGATCCCGCCCGGATACACCGGGAACATCACCGTGCACTGCCAGGTGACCGGTGAACGGGTGACCCGCGAGGGCGAGAGCACCGCGAGCGCCATTTGGGACCGGGTGACCTGGGAGGGCAAGCAGGGGTGGGTCAGCGACCTGTACATCCGCACGACCAACGCCGACGCGGGCACCTACTCGCCGGGACAGCTGTGGCAGTGCACATGACGCCGGGCACGCCCACCGCCCGTCCGGCCCGGGCCCGTCGACCGCTGCCCGACCACCGCGTACGAGGAGTGTCCCGGTGACGACCACCGCGCCCACCGCCGCCGAGAACGCCTCCGCGGTGCCCGGCCCGCTGAAGCTGTTCGCCGAGTGCTTCACCGCGCTCGCCGACAACGTCGAGCGGGTGGTCAAGGGCAAGCGCGACGTCGTCGAACTCGCCCTGGTCTGCCTGTTCGCGGAGGGCCACGTGCTGGTCGTGGACGTGCCCGGCACCGGAAAGACCACGCTCGCCCGGGCGTTGGCGGCATCGCTCGACGGCACGTGCCACCGTGTGCAGTTCACGCCGGACCTGCTGCCGTCGGACATCACCGGCGTCTCGGTGTTCCGCCAGGACACCGGCCGCTTCACGTTCCTGCCCGGCCCGGTCTTCGCCAACGTCGTCATCGGCGACGAGATCAACCGGGCCTCGCCCAAGACGCAGTCCGCGCTGCTGGAGGTGATGGAGGAGGGCCGCGTCACCGTGGACGGCGTCACCCACGACGTGCCCAAGCCCTTCCTGGTGTTCGCCACGCAGAACCCGGTCGAGATGGCGGGCACCTACCCGCTGCCGGAGGCCCAGCTCGACCGGTTCATGATGCGCTTCGCCGTCGGCTACCCCGACCACGCGTCCGAATTCGCGGTCGCCGCGGGCACCATGGCCGAATCCGTCGACGCGCTGCCGACCATCGCGACCGCCCGGCACGTCGAGGAGTTCGCGCGCGTGATCCGCGAACGCGTGCGCGTGCCCGACCCGGTCGTCGACTACGCCATCCGCATCGCCGTCGCCACCCGCGACCGGTCCGACGTGCGGCTGGGTGCGGGTCCGCGCGGCAGCGTCGCGCTCGTGCGGGCCGCCCGCGTCCGCGCCGGGGCGCGCGGACGCACGTACGCGCTTCCCGAGGACGTCAAGGCGCTCGCCGTCCCCGTCCTCGCTCACCGGCTCCTCCTCGCGCCCGAGGCGGAACTCTCCGGCGTCACCGCCGACGACGTGATCGCGGAGATCGTCGCCCGGCTGCCGGTGCCCCAGCCGACCGCGGGCCGGGACGGAAGCCCCGGTGGAGCGGGATGAGGGACGGTCGGCCGCGCCCCCGACCGACACGCACGGACCCGGCACGCACCCGGCCGACCCCCTCGGAACCGACACGCGCGACGCCGCCGGCCCGGCCCGACCCCGGGACCCGCGCGCCCGGTGGTGGCCGTGGACCGCGACGGGGACGCGCCTGCTCGGGATCGCCGCCGCCCTGCTCGCCGCCGCGTGGCCGCTCGGCTACCCCGAGGCCGCCGTCCTCGGCGGCGCGGCACTGCTCACCACCCTCGGCGCCCTCGCCTGGGCCCTGCCGCCGCGCCGAATATCGGCCGCGCGCGTCGTCGTCCCCGCCCGGGTGGCCCGCGGCGACCCCGCCGAGGCCGTCGTCACCCTGGTGAACCGGGGCCGGCGCGTCCTGCGGCGGCTCGCGCTGGAGGACCGCTGCGGCGGCCGGCCCGTACCGGTCGAGGTCACCCGCCTCGCCCCCGACAAGCCCGGGGAGGCCCGCTACGGGCTGCCGACGGACCGGCGCGGCCGGGTGGTGGTCGGGCCGCTCCGCGTCGTACGTGCCGACCCCCTCGGCCTCACGCGTCGGGCGAGCGTGTGCGCGGGGGAGACCACGCTGCTCGTCCGCCCCCGCGTGCATCCGCTGCCCCTGCTCGCCTCCGGGCGCGCCCACCACATCGAAGGGCCGAACTCGGCCACGGCGGACGGCGGAAGCCAGACGTTCCACGCCCTGCGCGGCTACGTGCTGGGCGACGACCTGCGCCGCGTGCACTGGCGGTCCTCGGCGCGCACCGGGGAGTTGATGGTCCGTCAGATGGTGGACGTGAGCATGCCGCACACCACGGTCGTCCTCGACACGCGGTCCGCCGCCTACGACGCCGCCCGCACGCCGGAATCGCGGGACACCGCCGAGCGGGCCTTCGAACTCGCCGTCGAGACGGCCGCGTCGGTCGCGTGCGCGGTCCTGCTGCGCCGCTTCCCGCTGCGGCTGCTGGGCGCGGCCGGGTGCGTGCTCGCGGAATCGCGCCACAGCCTCACCCCCGACGAACTCCTCGACGCGCTCGCCGTGGTGGAGTTCACCGGCGAACGCTCCCTCGCCGCCGCGTTCGACGCGGTGGACCGGGCACGCGTCGGCGGAACCCTCGTCGTCGTCAGCGGCTCCCACGACCTGACCGGTGTGCGCGAACTCGCCCGGCTCGCCGACCGGTTCGAGCGCACCGTCGTCGTCCGGGCCGCCGCGCCGGGGCACGCGGCCGAGCGCGGCACATCCGAGCGCCCGGCGGCCGGGCGCGGCGGTCCCGACGGCCCGGGCACGGTGCCCCGGGACATCCCCTGCCTGCCGGTCGACGGCCCGGACAGCCTCGTGAGCGCGTGGCGCCGGGAGGCCGTCCGATGACCTGGAACGCCGCACCGGAACGCACGAAAACCCGCGGAGCCGACCCGCCGCGGCCCGCCTCCACGCGCGCGTACGCCGCGCCGGAGCCGCCCGCGACGGGCGCCGCCGGGGGCGGAGCCGGTTCCGTGGCCGCCCGGTGCGCCGTGGCGCTCGGGCCGACAGGCGTCCTGGCGCTGTGCGCGGGGCTCGCCTTCCACCGGGCGTACGGCCTGCGGGCGGTCGCACCCGTCGTCGCGCTCGCCGCTCTCGTACCGGTCGCGGTCTCCGCGCTGGTGTCGCGCCCGCGCGGCGGTGGTCCCGCCCCGCTGTGGCGTTCGCTGCTCGCGCAGCCCCTGGCCTGGTTCCTCGTCGGGTGGGGGATCCTCCACCGCGACACCGTGCCCGGCCCGGCACTCGCCCGCCGCATGGGTGCCGATCTGCTGGACGCACCCCACCGCGTCCTCACGACCGTTGCCCCGGTGCCCGCCGAAGGCGCGCTGCTGGTCCTGCCGTTCACCGCCGTGTGGCTGGCCGCGTACGCCGGTGCCGAACTCGCCCTCCGCACCCGGGCCGTGCTCACCCCGGCCCTGCCCGCCTTCGCCGTGCTCGCGCTGGCGGCGGTGGTCGGTGCGGGCGGACCGGGTTCGAACGTGGCCGCCGCGGGCGCTTTCGCGGGCGCGACAGGGCTCCTGCTCATCGCCCGGTGCGGCACCGCGGCCGGCGTACCCGCCGACACCCCGGCCGCGGCACGCGAACACCCGGGGCGGGCGCGGGCGTCGGCGGCCTCGATACCCGTCGTCATGGCCGCCGCCCTGGTGGCGGCGCTGGTCGCGCCGTCCCTGACCGGCGCGGACGGCCGCACGCCGGTGAGCCCGCGCGACGAGGCCGCCGCGCCGTCGCCGGGGCCGATCACCGGGGGCAACCCCCTTGACCTGGTGGGCTCGTGGCTCGCCGACCCGCTGCGCCCGATGTTCCGGGTGACCGGCACCGCGGCGTCGGCCGCCGACGCCGCCCGGCTCGCGGACCAGGACTGGCGCCTCGCCGTCCTCACCGAGTTCGACGGCAGGACCTGGTCTCCCGCGGCGGCCCTGCGGCCGACCGGGGGACGCGTACCCGGTACCGCCGACGGCGCCGCCGCGTCGGACGCGGGGGTGGACACCCTGGACCTCGACCAGCGGATCACCGTCCAGCGGCTCGGAGGGGTGTGGCTGCCCGCCGCGGACCGGCCGCGGAGCATCGAAGGTCCCCGGGGAGCCGAGGAGTTGGCCGTCGACACCGACAGCGGCACGATCGCGACACGGGTGCCGCTCCAGGACGGCGACACCTACCGGGTCAAGTCCCAAGTGCCCCTCCCCGACCCGCGGCGCGTGCAGTTCGCGCAGACCGCGGACGACCCGGCGATGACGCACCTGCCCGACAGCCCGATTCGCGACCGGCTGCGGGAACTCGCCCACCAGGCCACCGAGGGCAGCGGATTCCCGTACCAACAGGCGCTGCGTCTCGCGCAGTGGCTGCGCGACAACCACACCTTCGACACCGCCGCGGTGCCCGGACACACGTACCGGTCCCTGGAGTTCTTCCTCACCGAGTCCAAGCGCGGCACGTCCGAGCAGTTCGCCACCGCGTTCGCGGCGATGGCCCGGACGCTCGGCCTGCCCGCGCGGGTCGTGGTCGGCTTCCACCACGGCACCGAGGAGGCCGACGGCCTCCAGGTGTTCGGCCGCGACGCGGTGGTGTGGCCGGAGGTCGAGTTCGCGGACGTCGGGTGGGTGGCGTTCCAACCGACGCCGGGCGAGGCGGCCGGCGGCGGGCGGCCCCTGCCCCCGCAGGCCGTACCGGAGCCGGCCGAGCCCGCCCCCGGCGGCCTGCCGCCGGGCGCGGCGGTGCAGCGCCGGATCGAGGACGAGCGCATCATCGACGCCGAGCGCGACGCCCCCGCACCGCCGACCGCACAGGCCGACCGCGGGAGCGGCGGGATCCCGTGGTGGACCTGGCCGATCGCGGCGATCGCGACGGCCGCCCTGGTCGGTACGGGGCTGGGTGCCCACCGCGCACTCGCGCCGTGGCGGCAGCGCCGCAACGAACGGCGCGGCGACCCGGCCTGCCAGGTCATCGCCGCCTGGCGCCGCGTGGGCACCGCCCTGCACCGTCTGGGAATGCCCGACCCGGCGACCCTGACCGCCGAGGACGTCGCCGCCTACGGCACGGCCCGCCTGACCGGCGTCCCTCTCACCGACCACCCGGGCGCGCCCGACGCGGCGACCGTCCTGCCCGACTTCGCCGCCCTGGTCAACGCCATCGCCTACGGCGACACGACCCCGACCCCCGCCCGGGCCGCCGAGGCCTGGCACCACGCGGACGCGCTGACACGCGCCGCCCGGAAGGCCGCGGTCGCGGCGCCGACGGCGAACGCGGCGGTGGCAGGGGGCCGCCCGTGAGGGCGGCAACGCCGCGGGAGGCCCGCGGGCCCCGACCTGCCGCGGCCGACCGGGCGGGAGCCGGCGGCCGGTCCGCCGCGGCCGAGCCGCGCACCGCGCCGGCGCCCTCGTCCCTCGGCCGGTCGCGGCGGCGGACGGGTCGGTAGCCTGGGCGGATCATGGAACGGTTGGCTACGGCGTGGGGCGATTTCCGGCTCGGGCGGTTCCCGGACGACCCCGGGGAACGGTTGCGGGCCTGGGACGCGGCGGATGCCTATCTGCTGCGGTGGTTGGCGGCGGAAGGCGGCGACATCCGGCGCGGGCTGATCGTCGGGGACCGCTGGGGTGCGTTGACGACCGCACTCGCCCGGTTCGGGGTGACGCAGATCACCGATTCGTTCCTGGCCCGCGAGGCCACGCGGGCGAATCTCGCCCGAAACGGCGCCGACGCGGGCGCGCCGCGCCTGCTCACCACCCGGGACACGCCGCCCGAGCGGGTCGACACCCTGCTCGTGCGGGTGCCGAAGAGCCTCGCGCTGCTGGAGGACCAGTTGTGCCGGCTGGCCCCCGCGGTGGGCCCGGGGACCACGGTCGTGGGGGCCGGCATGGTGAAGGAGATCCACACGTCGACGCTGGCGCTGTTCGAGCGCGTCCTCGGGCCGACACGGACCTCGCTCGCCGAGCAGAAGGCCCGGTTGATCTTCTGTACGCCCGACCCCGGCATCGCCCCGAGGCCCAGCCCGTGGCCGCACGGGTACCGGCTCCCCGACGGGATCGGCGCCGCCTCCGGGCGTACGGTCGTCAATCACGCCGGGGTCTTCTGCGCGGAACGCCTCGACGTGGGGACCCGGTTCCTCCTCGGCGCCCTGCCGAGGCGCACCGGCGCGGAGCACGTCGTCGACCTGGGCTGCGGCAACGGGGTCGTGGGCCTCGCCGCGGCGCTGGGGAATCCCGAGGCGCGGGTGACGTTCGTCGACGAGTCGTACCAGGCGGTGGCCTCGGCCGAGGCGACGTACCGGGCGAACCTCCCCGACACCGGGAAGGCCGAGTTCGTGGTCGGCGACGGGACGGCCGGACTCCCGCCCGGCAGCGCCGACCTGGTCCTCGTGAACCCGCCGTTCCACAGCCACCAGGCGACCACCGACCGGGTCGCGTGGCGGATGTTCACGGGATCCCGCACGGTGTTGCGCCCGGGCGGCGAGCTGTGGGTGGTCGGCAACCGGCACCTCGGCCATCACGTCAGGCTGAAGCGGGTCCTCGGGAACTGCGACGTGGTCGCCGCGAACCGCAAGTTCGTCGTGCTGCGGGCCGTCCGGCGGTGATCCGGCCCGGCGGCCTGGTCACCCCCCGATGGTCGTCGCCGGGACCTGCACCACCACCTGTTCGCCGTCGCCCAAGTGCAGGACGCCGCGCCCGGGTTGCACCGGGTGGCCGACGAACGCGCGCGGCAGGCGCACCCCGATGAGGTCGCCGTCCATGGTGTTCTGCGGGGACAGGACCAGGCCGCGCCGGGCCTTCTTGGCCTCGACCTGCCAGCCGGAGAAGCCGACGCAGATGCTGTCCGCGTCGCCGGCGAGGATCAGTCCCACGTCGGGGCGCAGCGAGCGGCGTGTGAGGCGGGCGAGGTCCGGGCCCGCCTCGCAGTCGCGGAGCAGTTCCGCGTCGTCGACGAGGACGACGCCGGGGCCCGTCAGCGCGTCGACGGCGGCGAGGAAGTCCGCGGCGGGCACATCGGGGCCGTCGAACACCGCGGCCACGCCCGGGGTTTCGCGCAGCCCGCGCAGCGGTGATGCGCGTGGGGCCAGCACGATCACCTCGGTCCCCGCCGCGAGGTACGCCTTCGCCGCCGAGGCGAGGGCCGTGCTGCGCCCCGACTGCGCGGGGCCCGCGATGACGAACGCCGGTGTGCCGACGGCGAGATCGGGTCCCAGGGCGGTCAGCGTGTCGCCGCCGACGGCGACCATGCCCCACAGCGGGCCCGCCTCGGCCGGCATGCCGCCGCGTCCCCGCAGGGACCAGGCCGCCGTGAAGGCGATGTGCGACGGCAGCACGTCGACTCCGAACGGCCTTTGCGCGCGCGGGACATCGGCGTCGCGCAGCCGCGCGGCCTCGGCGATCGCCCGCACGTCGGCGGCCTGCGCCTGCCCGGCCGGGTCGGGGCCGAGCAGGGCGACGTGCGTCTCCACCGCCCCGACGCGGTACGCGCGTCCCGGGGCGAGGGTGTCCGGTGCCTGGCGTGCCATCAGGCCGACGAGCCCGTAGTCGTTCTTGTCGCTGACCCGGAACGCCATGCGGTTCTCGGTGAGTTGCGAGATCCGGCCGGTCAGCAGCGTGCGGTCGCCGGTCGCGATGACGTGCACGCCCGCGCTGGCGCCCTCGCGCATCAGCCGCAGGATCGTCTCGGTGTGCTCGCCGTGGTTGAGGTCGCCGACCGTGCTGGTGAAGCCCTCCCAGCGGTCCAGCAACAGGACGATGTGCGGCAGCCGTTCGCCGGGTGCGGCGTGCGCGCGCTGCTCGCCGGCGTCGGTGAAGCCGCGTTCGCCGAGCATCGCCATGCGCCGCTTCACCTCGTCGGCGAGCTTGCCGAGGAGGCGGACGGCCCGCTCGGTGTCGGACGCGCGGACGACCGCACCGCAGTGCGGCAGCGCCTCCAGCGGCAGCAGCGCCCCGTTGCCGCAGTCGAGTGCGTAAAGGTGCACGTCCGCACACGAGTTGGTGGTCGCGAGCGATCCGGCGACGGTACGCAGGAGTTGCGAGCGGCCGGTGCGCGGCGCCCCGGCGGCGATGAGGTGACCGAACGACGTGAAGTCGATCGTGCGGACGCGGCGGGCCTGTTCGCCGGGCAGGTCCTCCAACGCGAACGGGGCCGGCGCCAAAGTGCCCGCCTCCGCACCGGATTTCGCGCCGGTGAGCTCCGCCAGCGTCAGGATCTCCGGCAGCGG
Source organism: Yinghuangia sp. ASG 101 (assembly GCF_021165735.1). Lineage (GTDB taxonomy): Bacteria > Actinomycetota > Actinomycetes > Streptomycetales > Streptomycetaceae > Yinghuangia. Next base: position 6,177,497 of record NZ_CP088911.1, read on the forward strand.
CGGCGCCCACGGGCTGTGCTGGGGCGGGATGCCCAGCCGGTCGTTGGCCTCGCAGATCGCGTCCACCAGCACGGACAGGTCGGTGAGGAGGTCGTCGCTCTCGGTGCTCGGCCCGCGCGGGGGCGGCGGAAGCGGCGATCCGAGGGCGGCCCAGGGCAGTTCGACGACGCGCGGGGGCGGTGGTGCCGCGCCCTCGGCGGGGGAGCCCGGGCGCCGTCCGCCGACCCGCGCGGACTGGAACGGCAGCAGCGACGACGCACCCAGGCGTACGTACGCACGCCCGGGGGTCGACTTCGAGATGCGCCCGGCGTCGGGGGCGTCGATGACGTCGGCGCTCTCCGCGCCGTCGGTGACGCGCAGCGCGATCCGCAGGTTGGTGTTGGCCCGGATCTCCGGGGAGACCGCGCCGCTCGGGCGCTGGGTCGCCAGGATCAGGTGGATGCCGAGGGACCGGCCGCGTCGGGCGATGTTGACCAACGCCGTGACGTAGTCGCCCATTTGCGTGACCATCTCGGCGAACTCGTCGATGACGATGAGCAGACGCGGCAGCGGCGCGAGCCCAATGTTCGTGCGCATCGCGACCTGGTAGTCCTCCAGGTCCTTGGTGTCGGCGGCGGCCAGGATGTGCTCGCGGCGCCGCAGTTCGGCGGCCAACGACTCCAACGCCCGTTCCACGAGGCGGGCTTCGAGGTCGGTCACCATGCCGACGGTGTGCGGGAGGCGCGCGCAGTCCTTGAACGCCGCGCCGCCCTTGAAGTCGACCAGCGCGAACGTCATTTCGTCGGGCCGGTTGGCGATCGCCAGGGCCGCGACGATGGTCTGGAGCAGTTCCGACTTGCCGGATCCGGTGGTGCCCGCGACCAGGCCGTGCGGGCCGTCGCGCACGAGGTCCACGCCGAAGGCGCCGTCGAAGGACTCGCCGACGACCGCGACGGTCGACCGGCCGCCCATCGACCAGCGCCCCGCGATCGTCTCCCCGCTCGGCGGCTCCAGGTCCAGGACGTCCAACAGCCGTGAGGAGTCCGGGAGTCCGGCGGACTCCGCGTCGTTCTTGGCGTCGCGCAGGGGGGCCAGGGAGCGGGCGACCCGCTCGCACCACGCGGCGGAGACCGCGTCCGGGCGTACGCCGTCGGCGGTGTCGGCGCCGGTCCGGGTCACCGTCAGCAGTCCGTACCAGTCCTCTTCGACGACCGCGCCGCACTCCTGCGGCAGGAGGCCTCGGTCCGCGTCGAGGCAGATCGCGTACAGGCCGACCGCCGGGCCGTCGCGCAGGAGTTGCGTCACCCCGGGGACGGAGCGCAGGCGGCGGGAGCCGTCGAACACCACGAGGTGGTCGGGGCCCGCCGGCGCGGAGCCCGCCCCCGCCGCCTTCACCGCGTCCTGACGTGCCGTCAAAAGCCCCAGCAGTTCCGCGATGCGGCGGCCGATCGACTCGGCGTCGGTGCCGAGCAGCGCGACCGCCTGGCCGTCCTGCTCGGGGCGGGCGTGCGGGAGCCAGCGCACCCACTCCCAGTCCGCGGCGCCCGCGTGGTCGGTCAGCACGCACACCCGCAGATCGCCCGGAGCGTGCAGCACCGCGGCCTGGGCGACGAGCCAACGGCCGATCCCGCGGGGGAGGTTCGCCCGGCCGGCGACGCCGAGCACGCCGCACTGCGCGAGCGGCACGGTCACCGGAACCGCCGCGAGCCGGCGCGGATCCGCCCGCCGGTGCTCCTCGCGGCGGGGATCGGTCACCTCGACCTCGGACGGGAGTTCGCCGGTCCCGACGCGCAGCACCAGGCGGTCCGCGTCGCGGTGCCGGCGCTCCCACAGCCGGCGGCGGGGGCCCGTGGCGACGAGCCCGATCCGCGCCGCGTCCGGCGCCGCCGCCCGGCGCTGCAGGGTCTCCAGGCGGATGGCGTGCTCCACCTGCTCCTCGATCGACGCCTTGCGCTGGTGGTAGCGCTCCAGGCGCTTGCGGTACGAACGGCGGCCGTGGCGCTTGTTGGTGAAGTACATCCCCATCATCGACAGTGGGCTGAGCACCGCCAGGATCAGGAACCGTGGCGTCTTCATGACGTACGCCATCACCAGCGCGCCCATGAGCGGCCCCAGCACCATCAGCCACGGCAGCGGCTGCGCCTCGCCCTGCTCGGGGCGCGTGGGGATCTGGAACGTGCGGCGGCGCGGCAGCGGGAGCACCCGGGGCGGGCGGTTGAAGTCCAGGCCGGCGCCGTCCTCGGCGGGCCGCAGCGCGCCGTCGGGGAAGTCCGGCACGGCCCGCTCGAAGACCGTGTGGCCGCACGTCAGCACGCCGCGCAGCGGCCAGGCGCGGGGCGCGTCGAGGAGTTCGCCGTCGACGCGCACCTCCGCGCCGCCCGGGAGCGGCCGTACGGTGACGGTCCCATCGCTTGCCGCGTCCACCTCGGCGACGGCGGCCGGAAGCGCCGGATCGGCGACGCGGATCCACGCGTCGGGCCCCGAGCCGAGGACCGCCGTGCTGGGCCCGAGCCGGAACACCGCGCCGGCGTCGGGCCCGCCGGTGACGTGTATTTCGACGTTCCCGAAGGAGGCCGGCGGCGGGACCGGGGCCCGTGCGCCCACGGCGACGACGACGCCGTCGCGCAGCGGGGACGCGCCCACGGCCGCACCGGTGTCCAGCCGGTGCCCCGCGACGTACAGGTCGGGGACGGCACCGTCGGGACCGGTCGCGCCGACCGCGCGGCCGAACTCGGCGGCGAGCGCGGCGACCGGGACGTCGGGGTCGGTGTCGACGACGACGTCGGCGGCATGGTCCGCCGCGGTCAGGCTCAGCCGAATTTCCATCGCTCCCCCTCGGCGCACCGGTCGGATTCCCGATATCCCTGGCGGCCGGCGGTGTGTTGCCGTCATGATTTCGGGGATATCCGGATTCCTGCGAAGGGTATACCGATGGGATTCACGACAGGGGATTTGGTCGTCGACCTTCCCGAGTTGGACGTGTTCGCCAGGCGCCTCGACCTGATCCGCCAGACCATGAACGACACCCCGAAGAACGTCGACAACGTCGATGCCGCACTGGGGCATTCGGGTGCGGCGGACGCCCTGCACGACTTCGCCGACGGGTGGCGGGACGGCCGCAAGAAGCTTGAGGGCGAGATGAAGGCGCTGTCCGAGATGGGCCATTCCGTGGTCACCGAGCTGACCGCCACGGACCAGAAACTCGCGAATGCGGTGAACGCGAACCAGACTTCACCTTGATATCTCCTGATGTTCACTTTCCATAATCCTCGCGCTTCCCCGGGGCGCACTAGAAAGCGAAGAGAAGCATGTTTCACGGGGAAGCGGGGGCAGGGTGCGCAGCACGCGTTCCACGGCACCGGTCGGTGTCTCCATCACGGTGCCCGGGCACTGGTACGAGTTCGACATCCATCCGGCGAGCCGCGACGACAACATCCGCCGCGCGGTCAACGACCGCATCCGTGAGGCCCCCGAACTGGCCCCGCACCGCCCGGCGTTGCTGAAGCTGCTGCGCGCGATGGCGCGCGACGCCTGGGACTCGGGCGCGCTGTACTGCGGCTGCCACGCCGAGGAGGTCGACGGGACGCCGGTCACCGCGAGCGTCACCATGGCCGTCGTCTCGACCCGGTCGCCGTCCGGCGAACTGCTCGACACCGACCCGCGCGCGATGGCCGCGTCCCTGAAACCGAAGGCCGCGCTCCACGAAAACGACACGTGGCAGCGGGTGTCCACGGTCGACATCCCCGAAGTCGGCCCGGCGGCACGGTCCGAGGGCGTCGAGGACGTGCGACTCCCCGGCAGCCCGCGCCGGGTGCGCCTGGCCACCATGCAGACCTTCGTCCGCGTACCGGGCAGCGCCGAGCACCTGGCGGTCATCACGGGGACCACGCCCGCCCTCGCGCTCCAGGACGCCTTCCTGGACGTGTTCGACGCCATCACGTCGACCTTCCGCTTCGACCACGCCACCTGATCCGCCGCGCCGGAACCGACCACGAAAGGCACCCCATGGCCAACGTCAACGTCACCTACGAAGAGATGCGCAAGGCCGCGCAGGACCTCGCGGACGGCCACGCCGACATCATCGACAAGCTGACCGTGCTCCAGACCCTCATCAAGACCCTGGTCAACGGCGGATACGTCACCGACAAGTCCAGCAAGCAGTTCGAGACCTCGTACGAGGAGTTCAACCGCGGCGCGTCGCAGACGATCGAGGGCCTTCAGGGCATGAGCGGCTACCTCAAGAAGGCCGCCGAGACGTTCGAGCAGGCCGACCAGCAGCTCGGCCAGGGACTCAGCTGACGCCTCCCGGCACCCGGCGCCGTCGCGGCGGCATGGAGAAACCGGGGCGCGGACGCACGGCACGACGCTGCGTCCGCGCCCGACGGCGATCACGAGGGAGAACAACCACTATGGGACGCCCGCCCGACTGGAGTGCCCTGCCGCCCGGCACCGACCCCACGCCCGGCGACCCCCTGCAGATCGACTCCCTGGGGCAGGCCTTCACGGCACTGGCGGGCCGCGCCGCGACGATCCACCAGCAGATCGACAGCATGCGCACCGACGGCGTGATCCAGGAGTGGGTCGGGTTCTCGGCCCAGGCCTACAAAGAGCACATCGACCCGGTGCCGCCCGACATCGCCAAACTCCGCGACTCGTACCAGACCGCGGGCGACGCGCTGATCGCCTACGCGACCGCGCTCACCACGGCGCAGGGCATCGCCGACCGGGCCCTGACCGCGGCGCAGACCGCGCGGTCCGACAAGACGAAGGCGGAAAGCGCCAAGACGACCGCCGACGCCTGGGTCACGCGCGCCACCACGCATCTGGACAAGCTCGAGAACCACCAGACCCACAACATCCCCGAGCCGACCCCCGCCGAACTGGCCGCCGCACGCCAGGACAAGAGCAACGCGATCGCGGCGCAGACCAGGGCCGGCACCGCCGTCACCGCGGCCACGAACGCCCTGAACGGCGCGATCACCAACCGCGCGACCGCCGTCTTGGACCGGGACACCGCCGCGACGGCCCTGGTCACGAAACTCCGGGACGCGTCGGACCAGGGCATGCAGAACCTCAACTGGTTCGAGCGCGCCGCCGACTGGTTCTACGACAACGTCGTGCCGTGGCTCAAGGTCGCCGTCGCGGTCCTCGGCGTCATCGCCCTCTTCGTCAGCGGCCCCCTCGGCTGGATCGTCTTCGCGCTCGCCGCGGTCGTGCTGGTCTCCACCGTCGTGCAATACGCGCGCGGCAAGGCCGGGTTGGGGGACGTCTTCATGGCCTTGCTGGACGTCCTCCCGGGCATGAAGAACCTGACCCTGCTGGCCAAGAACGCCAAGTGGGTCACCAAGGCCGCGAGCGGGCTCACCACGGCCGGCCGCGCGGTGCGGTCGAGCAAGGCCGCGTTCGCCGTCAAACCCGTTGCCTGGGCGGGCCGTACGACCAAGAACGCGGTCTCCGCGTTCGGCAGGAACGGCAAGGTCATGCGCGGCTACAACGGCAAGTGGGCGACCGCGCCCACCACGCGGGCCGGCAAGGTCAAGGTCGCCGCGACGAAGTACGGCATGCAGTACGCCACCAACGTCGGCGCGAAGTACGCCACCACGCTCTCCGCGAACTACCTCAACGGCAAGGAGGTCCGCCTCTGGGACCCCGCGGCGTTCGTCAACGCCGCGGCCGGGGCGGTGGTCAGCGTGGGCGGCAAGGGCGTCGGCGACAAGATCAAGAACCGCCTGGCGACCGGCCGGTGGAAGTCCACCGAGCCGGGCAGGAACGGAACACCGCGCAACGCCGAGAACCCCGACCGCAAGGGCACCGAGCGGCCGGCGAGCCGGCGGACCGAGGAACGGCACCGCGACCAGGAGCGGATCCACCGCGACGCCGAGACCCGCCACGACAACCAGGCCGCCGACAGCAGGAACAACGCCCGGACCCACGAACAGCACGCCGACTCCGCGAACAACCGCGCCCAGGGCCACGAGCAGAACGCCCAGCAGCACCGCTCCGAGGCGGAGACCCACCGGCAGGACGCGAAGACGGCCACCGACGAGGCCTCGGCCGCGAACCACCGCGCCGACCAGCACGAGGCGCAGCGCGCGGAGCACCAGCGGACCGCCGACGAGCACCGCGGCGCCGAACAGACCCACCGCGACGCGGCCGACACGCACACCAAGGACGCCGACCGCCACGACGCGACGGCCCAGAACCGTACCGCGGACGCCGACCGCCACGCGCAGACCGCGCACGACCGGGGCCAGGACGCCCAGACCCACCGCGACACCGCGGCCGGCCACCGCGACGACGCCCAGACGCACCGCGACACCGCCGACCGGCACCACGACCGCGCCGACGCCCACGACGCCAAGGCCCGCGAACACGACGCCCGAGCCGACCGCGACCCCGCGAACGCGCAGCAGCACCGCGACGCGGCGGCGCACGAGCGTGACGCCGCGGTCCACGAGCGCTCCCAGGCCGACACGCACACCGCCAAGGCCGACGACGCGGACGTACGGGCCAGGGACGCCGACACCCGGGCCACGAAGGCCGACGACGACGTCAGGACCGCCCGCGACGCCGAGACCCAGGCCCGCGAGGACGCCCGGCAGGCCCGGGACGACGCGCGGACCTCACGGGACGGGGCCGCGACCGAGACGGCCCACGCCGACCAGGCCAGGAACGACGCCGACACCGCGCAGGCCAAGGCCGACGACGCGCGGACCGCCCGCGACACCGCCAGGACCGAGGCCGCGCACGCGGAGACCGCCGCGACCAAGGCGGACGACGCCGCCACGCAGTCGGCCGCGAAGGCCGACAAGGCCGACGAGGACGCGGCCGTCGCCCGCAAGGAGGCGCAGGACTCCCGGGACGCCCAGCGGACCGCCGAACGCGACGCGGAACGCTCCGAAGCCCGCCGCGACGACGCCGCGGCCCGCGCCGAGGGCCACAAGAACCGCGCCGACGGCAAGGACGCCGACGGCGGCCTGCGCTACCAGAAGCCGTACCACCGCCTGCTCGACACCACCGCCGACACCGTCAGCTTCCGCCGCCACTGGTACACCGGCGGCCTCAACAGCATGCTGTCGAGCATGGTCGGCAAGACCGCCGAGAACGTCTACCTCATGAACGCGCAGAACACCCCCATGACGGCGGGGTCGTTCGCGATGAGCGTCGGGATGAGCGGCGCCGGCGGGTTCGCCGGCGGCGCGATGCAACAGGTCGCCACCAAATGGCAGGTGCACAACCCGGCGTTCACCGGCCCGGGCCTGCACAACCAACCCGGCGACCACATGTTCCAACTGAGGCCCGACAAGCCGGGCTGGCAGTACGAGCGGACGATCGAGATCGCCACGAAGCGCGTCGGCAAGCTCATGCCGGAGGCGAACATCCTCGCGCGGGACCTCTGGACCAACGCGACCGACTGGCCGCTCAGCCCGACCCCGTAGGCCTCCGCGGCGCGCGGCGGCGACGTCAGCCGCGCGCCGCCTGCGCCTGCCGGGCCGGATCGGCGTCGGCGGCGGTCGTCGGGAACGGCTGCGGCGCCGGGGCGGTGGCGTTCGCGGTGGCGGACCCCGCGGTCCCGCCCGGCACCGCGGTGGCCGCGCCCGGCATCCCGCCGGTGGCGGGCGTGCCGTCCGCGCCGCCCCGCGGGACCGCCGACGTACCCGAACTCCCCGGCCGCGCCGAGGGGGTGCCGCTCGGCTGGGCCGGGCAGACCTGCTCGGCCGGGGCCAGGCCCAGCGCGTTGTCGGGGAGGCGTACCAGGGTGGTGACGGTGTAGCAGATCGGGGGAGCCGGGGCACTCGTGCGCGGGAGGGTGAACACCACGTTCGACTCGCGGGACGACGTGTCCCGGCGGTCCACCGCCGCGCCCCGCGGGTTCTGGGCGAGGACGAGGTAGCCCGCGACCTGGGCCTGCGCCGCGGCGTCCGACGGCGGCTGCCACGCCACTTGCACACTGTCCCCGAAGGCCGCGGTCGTGACGTCCCGCGGGGCGTACTGCGCGCCCTGAGACGGCGTCAACAACCGTGCGGGACCGCCCGGTCCGCCCGCGGGCGCGGACGCACTCGGCGAACTCCCGGCCTCCGGCGCCTTCTTCCCGCCACCGTGGTCCATGCGGACGATGGCGAACGCTCCGCCGGCGAACAACACCGCGCCCGCGACGGCCATCGTGACCAGCCAGCGCCGCCGGCGCCGCTGACGTGCGTCGTGGTCCGGGTCGTCCTCCTCGTCCTCGTACGGCTCTTCGGGCGGATCGGGCTGCGCCAGCGGGTCCGGCTCGGCCGGCTCCGGGAGCAGGTCCGGGACCCGGTCGGCCAAGGGCGTGGGCACCAACGCGCGGAGCGCGCCGTGGACTTCCGCGATCGACGGCCGGTCGGCGGGGTTCGCCGCGACCATGCGCCGCAGCAGCGCGGCCAGCGCCGGAGGCACCGGCGCCCCGCCCGTCGCCACCCGCTCTCCCGCCAATGCCCGGTACGCGAACGCGACGTCGTCGGGCGGCGGGCCGAGTACCGCCGGGGTCAACCCGGCGGCGGGCTCACCCGGCAGCACGAGCGGCGCACCCGAGCCCTCGGGCCCGCCGTCGCCCGCGGCGCCCGGACCGCGGAGCAGCGCGGACATCGTGGCCCCGAGCATCGCCACGTCGCACGCCGGCCCGGGCGGCTCCCACCCGGCCAACTCCCGGGGCGCGAAAGCGGGATCGTGCGCGCGTCGGACGGCGGGGTCGGCCCGCTCGACCGCGCGGGCGACGCCGTGCCCGGTGAGGTGGACCTCGCCGTCCGCGCCGCGCACCAGCGCGCCGGGGCGGACGTCGAGATGCAGCACCCCCCGGCGGTGCGCGGCACGCAGCGACAGCGCGGCCCGGATCCCCGCGAGCACCACCTCGCCGACCGGCACCGGCGCGTCGGCGGGGAACGCGCCTCCCGGGTACCAGTCCGTCACCAGGCAGCAGGTGCCGTCCTCGGTGCCGACGACGTCGCGGACCCGCGCGGTGCACGGATGCCGTGCGGCAGCCGCGGCGGCCAGCAACTCGGTGTGGAAGCGGGCCCGTTCGTCCGCGGCGGCGGGGCGGGGCCGCAACACGACGACGACCGCCTCGCGGCCGTCGCGGGCGGTCTCCCGGCACAGCAGCGTCGTGCCGTACACGCCCGAGCCCAGCACGCGGACCGGCTCGAAGCCGTCGGGAGGCCGGACCGCGAGGGGGTCGGGAGGAGAGCCCGCGGTGACCTCTGATCCCCGCACGTGCGCTCCACCCCCGCGAATCCGTCCACCCGACCGGGTAATCCACCCATCCCGGGGTGACCGCGTGGTGAACGCCGCACGGCACCGGGGCGACGATCGGGAGCCGGAAAACCGCGTGCACGCCGGCCGAGAGCCCCGTAGCGTGCGGGCGGATCCGTCTCCTCGACAGCCAGGGGCCCGCCGGTGCACCAGCGTCTCAGCATCTTCGTCGACGCCGACGACACGTTGTGGGAGAACAACATCCTCTTCGAGCGCGTCATCGACGACTATCTCGACTGGCTGGCCCACCCGGTCCTCACCCGCACCGAGATCCGCGCGATGCTGGACGACATCGAGCGCGCCAACGCGGTCACCCACGGCTACGGCAGCAAGGCGTTCCTGCACAGCCTCGCCGAGTGCGTCGCCCGACTGCGCGAACGCCCGGTCACCGACGACGAGGTCGACCGCATCGCCCTCCTCGCGGCGCCGCTCATCGACCGGGGCCACGTCGAGCTGATCCCCGGCGTCGCCGAAACCCTCGGCGTGCTCGCCGCCCGGCACGATCTGCGGCTGCTGACCAAGGGCGACACCGACGAGCAGCGGGCCAAGATCGACGCCTCGGGCCTGGCCGGGCACTTCCGCAGCGTCCACATCGTGCCCGAGAAGGACGTCGGCACCTACGCGGGCCTGCTCGACGAGTTCCGCATCGCTCCGGCGGCGACGTGGATGGTCGGCAACTCCCCGAAGTCGGACATCCTCCCCGCCCGCCGGGCCGGGATGCGCGCGGTGTTCATCCCGCACACGCACACCTGGGTGCTGGAGCACGACGAGGTCGACGCGTCCGACGCGGGCGTGCTGCACCTGGCCGCGTTCACCGACCTGCTGCACCACTTCTGAGCCCGCCCGCGCGCCGCACGACCGGCACCGCCTCCGGGCCGGACCCGGTCGGCCGCGAGCGGGCGCGATAATGGCGCGCATGTCGCGACGCAAGGCCGCCCGGCCGCCACAGCGCCCCCCGCGGTCCGCCGCCGACGCCGCGGGTCCGTGCCCGTGCGGGGCGGGGGACGCGTACGGCGCGTGCTGCGGGCGCCTCCACCGCGGCGAGGCCGCCGCCCCCACCGCCGAGCGCCTGATGCGGTCGCGGTACGCGGCGTTCGCGACCGGTGACGCCGCCTACCTGCTGGCCACCTGGCACCCCGACACGCGCCCGGCACGGCTCGACCTGGACCCGCGCACCCGCTGGACGGGGCTCGACGTGCTGTCCACCACCGACGGAGGCGTGTTCCACCAGGACGGGACCGTCGCCTTCCGCGCGCACTACCGCGAAGGCGGCCGGGACGGGGTGCTGGCCGAGCACAGCACGTTCACCCGCGTCGACGGCCTGTGGGTGTACGTCGCGGCGGTGGGCTGACGGCCCGGGCGGTGCGCGGCCCCGCGGCTCACCGGTCGGTGACGCGCCCCTCCGCGACCGTGATCCGCCGGTTCGTCGCGACCGCGTCCAGCATCCGCCGGTCGTGCGTGACCAGCAGCAGCGTGCCGTTGTACGACGCCAGCGCGGACTCCAGCTGTTCGATCGCCGGCAGGTCGAGGTGGTTGGTCGGCTCGTCGAGCACCAGCAGGTTGACGCCGCGGGCCTGGAGCAGCGCCAGTGCCGCGCGCGTGCGTTCGCCCGGGGACAGCGTCGCCGCCGAGCGCAGCACGTGGTCGGCCTTCAGCCCGAACTTCGCCAGCAGGGTGCGCACATCGCCGGGGACCAGATCGGGCACCGCCGCGCCGAACGCGCCCAGCAGCGTGTCGTCGCCGTGGAAGAGCCCGCGAGCCTGGTCGATCTCGCCGACCACCACACCGGGCCCGAGCGCGGCCTGCCCCGCGTCGAGCGCGACCCGGCCGAGCAGCGCGCCCAGCAGCGTCGTCTTCCCCGATCCGTTCGGACCGGTGATGGCGACGCGGTCGCCCCAGTCGACCTGGAGGTCGGCCGGGCCGAACGTGAAGTCGCCGCGCCGCACGACCGCCCCGCGCAGGGTCGCGACGACCGCCCCGGAGCGCGGTGCCGCGGCGATCTCCATACGCAGCTCCCACTCCTTGCGGGGCTCGTCGACGACGTCGAGGCGTTCGATCATGCGCTCGGTCTGGCGGGCCTTCGCGGCCTGCTTCTCGCTCGCCTCGGAGCGGAACTTGCGGCCGATCTTGTCGTTGTCGGTGGCCTTGCGCCGGGCGTTTTTGACGCCTTTGTCCATCCACGAGCGCTGCGTGCGCCCGCGCTCCTCGAGGGCGGCCTTCGTCTCGGCGTACTCCTCGTACTCCTCGCGGGCGTGCCGGCGGGCCACCTCGCGCTCGTTCAGGTAAGCCTCGTAGCCGCCCCCGTACGCGCGGACCTGCTGCTGCGCGAGGTCCAGCTCCACGACGCGGTTGACCGTCCGGGCGAGGAATTCGCGGTCGTGGCTGATGACGATCGTCCCGGCGCGCAGCCCGGTGACGAACCTCTCCAGGCGGTCGAGGCCGTCGAGGTCGAGGTCGTTGGTCGGCTCGTCGAGCAGGAACAGGTCGTAGCGGCTCAGCAGCAGCGAGGCCAGCCCCGCGCGGGCGGCCTGGCCGCCGGACAGCGACGCCATCGGCTGGTCGAGACCGACGGTCAGCCCCAGGTCGGCGGCCACCGCGTCGGCGCGTTCCTCCAGGTCGGCGCCGCCGAGGCCGAGCCAGCGCTCCAACGCGACCGCGTAGTCGTCGTCGGCGCCCGCCCGCCCGTCGACCAAGCCCTCCGTGGCGGTGTCGAGAGCGGCCTGCGCGGCGGTGACGCCGGTCCGGCGGCCCAGGAAGGCGCGAACCGTCTCGCCCGCCCGCCGCTCGGGCTCCTGCGGCAGGTGCCCGACCGTCGCGGTCGGCGGGCTCAGCCGGATCGCCCCGGAGTCGGGCGCCTCGATCCCGGCGAGCAGGCGCAGCAGCGTGGACTTGCCCGCGCCGTTCGCGCCGACCAGGCCGACGACGTCGCCCGGGGCGACCACGAGGTCGAGTGCGGAGAACAGGACGCGGTCCCCGTGCCCGGCGGCCAGGTCCTTGACGACGATCGTGGCGCTCATAGGACCGGGATGGTACCGGGGCCCCGGGCCATGCCCGCCCGCACCGGGGCCGGGCGGGAGCCGGGGACGAAAGCCGCCGCGTCCGCGGCTCCCGGCCGCGGGCTATCCGCGGGTGTTCAGGTACTTCTCCACCCGCGGATCCCGGCGCGCGCCCGTGTCCGCCGACGGTTTCTTGGGCCACAGGGTGTAGGTGAGCGCGATGAGCGCGTTGATCCCGACGATCACCCCCATACGCCCCTGCCACGCGGACAACTGCCCGGTGCGCGACGCGTCGTCCACCCCCAGGATCGCCGCCTGGAGCAGGCCCGCGGCGATACCGCCGGCCACCGCGGTCATTCCGGCGATCCGCCACTCGTGCGCGGCGCGGGCCGCTCCGTACTTCGGCGGCTTCACCGGCGGCGGGCCACCCGCGAAGCGGTGCGCGAAACGGACGTCGGCCCAGCGCACGAGATAGTGGCCGTACGCGACGGAGAAGCCGATGTACGCCGCCGACAGGCCGTGCCGGAAGCCCGCGGTCGCGCCGTCGCGCAGGTCGATCACCGTGGCGACGAGCAGGACGACGTCCACGAGTGGCACCGCGACCAGCAGCGCGGTGCTCGTGCGGCGCAGGCGGAAGATGTAGCGGGCGGTCAGGGCGAGGCCGAGGACCACCCAGAACGCGACCTCGCACGCGATGATCAGGCCGATCAGCATGACGCCTCCCTCGGTGTGCGGGACCTGGTGCGGCCCGAGTCTCCAGGCTCCCGGCTCGCGGCCCGCGAAGCGTCGTCGGCGCCGACGATCGTCCGCTGCATACTTCGATGTACGCCGCCGCCGCACGGACACGACCTCGCGGGGACGGCCCGGCGCGGTCGTCCGTGGTGCGATGGACACCGACGCTGAGACGACCGGCACGAAAGGCGGGGCATGGCACGCGGACGCCCGCACCGGCACGACGTCATGATCGCCGCGGCCGGGCTGGTCAGCGGCATCGTGCTGCTGCTCGTGGGCGTCATCGCCGACTACACGGGGCTGCCCCTCGCGTGGACGCTGGTGCCGCTCACCGCCATGACGGTCGCCGAGGTGCTGCGGAGGGCCGCGCAGAAGACCGCACTCGTCATCGCGTTCGCGGCGCTGATCGCCGACCAGTTCCTGGGATCCAACATCGCCACGATCGTGATGTTCACCGACGTGGTCTACGCCGCGACGCTGTACGGGCCCGTCCGCCAGGCCCGCCGGCTCGCGTCTGTCTCCGTCTTCGCGACCGTCGTCGCGGCGGTCGCGGGCGTGGGTCTCGCGCGCGACGCCAAGGGGCTCATCGTCGGCGTCTTCGCGGGCCTGGTGACCCTCATGCCGTGGTGGACCGGCTGGACGATCCGCACCCACCGCGACGAGGCCGCGGCCGAGCGGCTGCGTGCCGAACAGACCGCGCTGCTGGCCGAGTTGGACCGGCGATCCGCGGTGGAACAGGAACGCGCGCGCATGGCACGCGAGTTGCACGACGTGGTGGCGAACCACCTGTCGGCGATCGCGATCCACTCGACCGCCGCGATGTCCGTCGCGAAAGGCGACCCCGAGGCCACGGCGCGGGCACTGGCGGTGATCCGGGAGAGCAGCGTGCAAGGGCTCGCCGAGATGCGCCGCCTGATCGGGCTGCTGCGCGGTACGGGCGGCGGTGGCGGCGGCGAGGCGGCGCCCGGCGACCGCGAGGGCGCCGAGGCCGCGGTGCCGCGCCTGGACTCGCTGGACGCCCTGGTCGCCCGGGCCTCGCGCAGCGGCGCCGACAACGGGCTGCGCTGCACGTTGGACGACCGCAGGCCGGGCGGCGAGCAGGTCCCGGCGCCCGTCGAGCTGGCGGCGTTCCGGATCGTGCAGGAGTCCCTGACCAACGCGCTCAAACACGCCGCGCCGGGCACGGTGACCGTACGCCTGGAGAGTTCGGCGACCGCGTTGCTGGTCGGTGTGGAGAGCCCGTACGCTCCTGCCCCCGGCGGGCCGCGCGCCCCCGGCGCCGGTGCCGGTCTGGTCGGCATGCGCGAGCGCGCCTCGCTGCTGGGCGGGACGTTCGCCGCCGGGCCGTCGCCGGGGGAGGGCATGTGGCGGGTACGAGCGGAGCTGCCGCTGTGCGACGCGGAGGGATGACGTGGCGACGCGGGCGCCCGGGGGTGCGGGGCGTGCGGCGCGACGCGTCCGGCAGCCCGACGCGGGGGCGCGAGACCCGGCGGGGCCCACCCATCCCGACCCATCCCGACCACCTGCCCGGGCTTCCCGTGTCCCGGGCACCGCCGCGACCCGGCTGATCCCGGGGACACCGGGCTCGCCGCCCCGGTTTGCCCCGCCCCGGCCGAGCCACCCCGTGACCGGCACCGCACAACACCGCCGACCCGATGAGAACCCGACGACAAGGGAGACACCTGTGGCCACCGACACTCCCGCGATCCGCGTCGTCGTCGCGGAGGACCAGGCCGCGGTACGCGCCGGGCTCGTCATGATCCTCGGCGCGGCGCCGGGCCTGGAGGTCGTCGGCGAGGCCGCGGACGGCGAGGAGGCGATCCGGCTCGCGCGCGAACTGCGGCCCGACGTCGTGCTGATGGACGTCCAGATGCCGCGCCTGGACGGCGTCTCCGCGACCCGCGCGGTGGTGCGCGAACAACTCGCGGACGTGCTCGTGCTCACCACGTTCGATCTCGACGAATACGTCTTCGGCGCCCTGCGGGCCGGTGCCGCGGGGTTCCTGCTCAAGGACTCCGACGCGGAGACGCTGACCGACGCCGTGCGGCTGGTCGCGCGCGGCGAGGGCATCATCGCCCCGGCGGTCACCCGTCGCCTGATCGCCGCGTTCGCGAGCCGGCCCGCGACGGCGTCCGGCCGCCCGCGGCCCGATGTGCTCACGGCCGTCGGATCGCTCACGCCGCGCGAGCGCGAAGTGCTCGTGTGCCTCGGACACGGCATGTCCAACCAGAAGATCGCCGAGAACCTGGCGATGGCCGAGGCCACGACGAAAACGCATGTCAGCCGGATCCTCCCCAAACTCGGCGTCCGCAGCCGCGCGCAAGCGGCGGTGCTGGCACACGAATTGGGACTGGTCGACGGGCACGACACCGAGCACTGACCCGAGCCGGGCCGCCGACGGCGGTGGTGGCGGCCCGGGCGCTTCCGGGCCACCGCCTCGGGGCGAAGCGGCGAGGCTTTCGTCAAGGAGCCTCGCGGTCCTCGTGACAGCGTGCGACGCGCGGTTCCGTCGGCCCCGCGACGCGCCATGCCCCGCTCGGACACCGCCGCCCGGCCGCCGCCCCGCGCCGCCCCGCTGCCGCCGCGCCGACCGACCGTCGTCGCGGCCCCGCACCCAGCGCCCACGCGTCCGGTCGCGGCTGCGTCGTGCGCCGCGGGTCGCCGCTGTCGGCCCGTCGGCCCGGCGACGTCGCGAACGCCACACCTCGCCCCCGTCACTTGCCCCGCGTCGCCGCGCTGCGCGAAGCTGTCCCCGCACCGGCCACCGTCGGTGCGGGGAGGGCGTGGCCAGGAACCCGGTGTGAGTCCGGGGCGGTCCCGCCACTGTGACCGAGCGTGACGCCCGCGAGGGCGGCACGTCGGAAGTCAGGAACTGCGCGTCCGCCCCGTTGTCCGATGGGGCGAGGACCCCGGAGAGGCGCGCAACGTGACGACGCCGTCGTGCTCGCGGCCACCTGCCACCACCAGCGCGTGGGTGCCCGCGCCCGGTCGCCCGGGGGTGGCCCGGTGATCCTGCTGCTCTCCACCTCCGACACCGATCTGCTCAGTGCCCGGGCCAGTGCGGGCGATTGGCGGCTCGCCAACCCCGCCCGGACGTCCGTCGACGACCTGCCGGAACTCCTCGACGGCACCGACCTGGTCGTCGTCCGCCTCCTCGGCGGGCGCCGAGCGTGGGAGGAAGGCCTCGACGCCCTTCTCGCCGGGCCGCGCCCGGTCGTGGTCGTCTCCGGCGAACAGTCCGCCGACGCCGCGCTCATGGAACTGGCCACCGTGCCCGCCGGCGTCGCCGCGCAGGCGCACGCGTACCTCGCGCAGGGCGGTGCGGAAAACCTCACGCACCTCCACCAGTTCCTCTCCGACACGCTGCTGCTCACCGGACACGGCTTCGACCCGCCCGTCGAGGTGCCCGCGTGGGGCCGGCTCGACCGGGCCACCCGGAACCCCGGTGCTCCCGGAGTCGG
Organism: Yinghuangia sp. ASG 101; assembly: GCF_021165735.1. Classification (GTDB taxonomy): domain Bacteria; phylum Actinomycetota; class Actinomycetes; order Streptomycetales; family Streptomycetaceae; genus Yinghuangia. The sequence continues at coordinate 6,193,938 of NZ_CP088911.1, forward strand.
CGTGCTCTACTACCGCGCCCACCACCTCGCCGGGAACACCGCGTTCGTCTCCGTGCTGTGCGACGCCATCGAGGACGCGGGCGGCCGGGCCGTCCCCATCTGGTGCGCCTCGCTGCGCGGCGCCGAGCCGTCGTTGTTCGACGCGCTCGCCGAGGTCGATGCGCTGCTGGTGACCGTGCTCGCGGCAGGCGGCGCGCGTCCCGCCGAAGTGTCCGCGGGCGGCGACGACGAGGCGTGGGACGTCGGCGCGCTCGCCGAACTCGACATCACCGTTCTCCAGGCCCTCAGCCTCACCACCGGTCGCGCCGAATGGGAGGCGGGCGACACCGGCCTGTCGCCGATGGACGCCGCCACGCAGGTCGCGGTGCCGGAGTTCGACGGCCGCCTCATCACGGTGCCGTTCTCGTTCAAGGAGACCGGCGCCGACGGGCTCACGCATTACGAGGCCGACCCCGAACGGGCCGCGCGCGTCGCGGGTATCGCGGTGCGGCACGCCCAACTGCGCCGCGTCCCGGCGGCCGAGCGCCGCGTCGGCGTCGTGCTGTCGGCGTACCCGACCAAGCACGCCCGCGTCGGCAACGCCGTCGGGCTCGACACGCCCGCCAGCGCCGTCGCGCTGCTGCGCGCGATGCGCGAGGCCGGGTACGACGTCGGCCCGATCGACGGCCCCGACGCGCTGCCCGGCCTCGAACCGGCCGACGGAGACGCGCTCATCCACGCTCTGATCGCCGCGGGCGGCCAGGACCCCGAGTGGCTGACCGAGGCCCAGCTCGAAGGCAACCCCGTGCGCATCAGCGCGGCCGAATACCGCGAGCGGTACGCCCGGCTGCCCGTCGGCCTGCGCGCCAACATCGAGGAGCACTGGGGCCCGCCGCCCGGCGAGTTGTACGTCGACCACTCCCGCGACCCCGACGGCGAGATCGTGCTGGCCGCGCTGCGCGCCGGCAACATCGTCATGATCATCCAGCCGCCGCGCGGCTTCGGCGAGAACCCCGTCGCGATCTACCACGACCCCGACCTGCCGCCCAGCCACCACTACCTCGCGGCGTACTGGTGGCTCGACGCGGCCCGCGCCGACGGCGGTTTCGGTGCGAACGCGCTGGTCCACCTCGGCAAGCACGGCACGCTGGAGTGGCTGCCGGGCAAGAACCTCGGCCTGTCCGCGGAGTGCGGCCCCGACGCCGTGCTCGGCGACCTGCCGCTCATCTACCCGTTCCTCGTCAACGACCCCGGTGAGGGCGCGCAGGCCAAGCGGCGCGCACACGCCGTCATCGTGGACCACCTGGTGCCGCCGATGGCCCGCGCCGAGACCTACGGCGATCTCACCCGCCTCGAACAACTCCTCGACGAATACGCCAACGTCTCGGCGCTCGACCCCGCCAAGGCCCCCGCCGTGCAGGCGCAGATCTGGACGCTCGTCCAGGCCGCCCGGCTCGACCACGACCTCGGCATCGACGACCGGCCGCACGAGGCCGAGTTCGACGACTTCCTGCTGCACCTGGACGGCTGGCTCTGCGAGGTCAAGGACGCGCAGATCCGCGAGGGCCTGCACATCCTCGGCACGGCACCCTCCGGCGAGGGCCGCGTCAACCTGGTCACCGCGATGCTGAGGGCCCGCCAGGTGTGGGGTGGCCGGACCGCCGCGCTGCCCGGCCTGCGCGAAGCCCTCGGCCTCGTCGAGGGCGGCACCGCGGGGCGGCGCGAGACCGACGACGCCGAAGGCCGCGCCCACGCCCTCGTCGCGGCGATGGAGGAGCGCGGCTGGGACGCGGCCGCCGCCCCCGCCGTGTGCGAGGAAGTCCTGGGCGCCCCGGCCCCCGAGGTCGCCGAGGTGCTGGCGTTCGCGGCCACCGAGATCGTGCCGCGCCTGGACCGCACCGGCGACGAGATCGGCGCCGTCCTGCACGCCCTCGACGGCGGCTATGTTCCCGCCGGGCCCTCCGGGTCGCCGCTGCGCGGTCTGGTCAACGTGCTCCCCACCGGGCGCAACTTCTACACCGTCGACCCCAAGGCGGTGCCCAGCCGCCTCGCGTGGGAGACCGGCCAGGCGCTGGCCGACTCCCTCCTCGCCAAATACCGTGCCGACACCGGGGAATGGCCGCGCTCGGTGGGGCTGTCGGTGTGGGGGACCAGCGCGATGCGCACCAGCGGCGACGACGTCGGCGAGGTGCTGGCGCTGCTCGGCGTCCGACCCGTCTGGGACGACGCGTCGCGCCGCGTGACCGGCCTCGAACCCGTGCCGCTCGCCGAACTCGGGCGCCCGCGCGTGGATGTGACGGTCCGTATCTCCGGATTCTTCCGCGACGCGTTCCCGCACGTCGTGCTGCTCCTCGACGACGCCGTGCGGCTCGCCGCCGGGTTGGACGAGCCGGACGAGCGGAACTTCGTCCGCGCCCACGTGCGTGCGGACGTTGCCACGCACGGCGACGAACGCCGGGCCACGACACGCGTGTTCGGCTCGCGTCCCGGCGCGTACGGGGCGGGCCTGCTGCCGCTCATCGACGCGCGCACCTGGCGCGACGACGCGGACCTCGCCGAGGTCTACGCGACATGGGGCGGTTACGCCTACGGGCGGGGCCTGGACGGGGTGTTCGCGCGCGAGGACATGGAGGGCGCGTACCGCCGCATCGCCGTCGCCGCGAAGAACACCGACACCCGCGAGCACGACATCGCCGACTCCGACGACTACTTCCAGTACCACGGCGGCATGGTCGCCGCCGTGCGCTCTCTGACCGGCTCCGCGCCCGCCGCCTACATCGGCGACTCGACGATGCCCGACGCGGTCCGCACCCGGACGCTCGCACAGGAGACCGCCCGGGTCTTCCGCGCGCGCGTCGTCAACCCCCGCTGGATCGAGGCGATGCGCCGCCACGGCTACAAGGGCGCGTTCGAACTCGCGGCCACCGTCGACTACTTGTTCGGCTACGACGCGACCACCGGTGTCGTGCACGACTGGATGTACGAGAAGCTCGCCGCCGAGTATGTGCTCGACCCCGCCAACCGCGACTTCATGCGCACCTCCAACCCGTGGGCGCTGCGCGGTATCGCGGAACGGCTCCTGGAGGCGGCCGACCGCGGGCTGTGGGAGAAGCCCGACGCGGCGACGCTGGACGGACTGCGCGAGGCGTACCTCGAAGTCGAAGGCGACCTCGAAGGCGGCGAGGATGTCTGACCGGCCGACCTCGGGCGCCCCCGGGGCGCCCGGCGGCCGGACCACCGGGCCGGCCTCGGCGGTCACGGTGCCGGGCCTGCCCGACGAGGCCTACGAGCACGACGGGCAACTGACCAAACGGGAGACCCGGGCGGTCACCCTCGCCGCCCTCGCGCCGCGACCCGGCGAACTCCTGTGGGACATCGGCGCGGGGAGCGGCAGCATCGGCATCGAATGGTCCCGGTCGCACGCGACGTGCGGCGCCGTCGCCGTCGAGACCGACCCGGAGCGGGCCGCCCGCATCGGGGCCAACGCGAAGGCGCTCGGCACCCCCGGCCTGCGGGTGGTGGTCGGCCGGGCACCGGACGTGCTCGAGCGGCTCGCCGAAACGGCCGCCCCCGACGCGGTGTTCGTCGGCGGCGGGCTCACCGTCCCCGGAGTCGTCGAACGCTGCTGGGCCGCACTGCGCCCCGGCGGCCGACTGGTCGCGAACGCGGTCACCGCCGAGACCGAGGCCGAGATCGTCCGCCACCGCGCGGCGCTTGGCGGCGAATTGACGCGGATTCAGATCAGCCGGTCGACTCCCGTGGGACGGTTCACGGGCTGGCGCGCGCTGATGCCGGTGACCCAGTGGGTCGCGGTCAAGAACGGGACGGGGACGGGCGCGTGACCGTGCACTTCGTGGGGGCGGGCCCCGGCGCCGCCGACCTCATCACCGTGCGCGGCCTGCGGCTCGTGCGGTCCGCGGCCGTGTGCCTCTACGCGGGCGCCATCGTCCCGCGCGAACTCCTCGACGACGCACCGGCGGACGCGCGGCTGGTCGACACCGCGAACCTCACGCTCGACGAGATCGTCGCCGAGATCGAGACCGCGCACCGCCGGGGAGAGGACGTCGTACGCCTCCACTCCGGCGACACGTCCTTCTACAGCGCCATCGGCGAACAGATGCGCCGCCTCGACGCGTTGGGCATCGACTACGACATCACCCCCGGCGTCCCGGCGTTCGCCGCCGCCGCGGCGGCACTCGGCCGCGAACTGACCCTGCCCGGCGTCGGCCAGACGGTCGTCCTGACCCGCGTCTCCACCAACTCGACCGCGATGCCGCCGGGCGAGGACCTCGCCACACTCGGGCGGTCGCGGGCCCTCCTGGTCCTGCACCTGGCGGTTCGCGAAACCGCCCGCATCGTCGACGAACTGACGCCGCACTACGGCCCGGACTGCCCGATCGCCGTCGTGGCCCGCGCCTCGCGCCCCGACGAACTGGTCGCCCGAGGCCGCCTCGCCGACCTGACCGAACTGGTCCGCGACAACGGCGTCAAGGCCGTCGCGGTCATCATGATCGGCCACGTCCTCGGCGACGCCCCCGGCGCCTGCGAAAGCCACCTGTACTCACCCACGCGCGTGCGGGATCGGTAGGCGTCGGAGGATCGTGCCCCCGTACCTCTGACGCGGACGGCGGCCCGAACGGCAATACTGGTGGCCCGTCATTCCGCACGGTGGAGCGTGAAGGAGAGCCACGGTGACCGCGCAGCCACACCGCTCGCAACCGATCATTCCGCGCCCGGAGCGTACGCCCCGCGCCCTGCGGCTGGCCCTTGCCGGAGTCGCGCCTCACAGGATCCAGGCGTTCGAGGAGCAGAAGGACCAGGCTCTCGCCATGGCCGCGGAGAGCGGTTCCATCACGCCGGTCCGGGCTTTTCTGCTGGCATGGGCCACAACGGTGGAAATCGAGCGCGATCCGGACACCGCGCGGCGCTTTCACGCGGCCGAGCACGCCGCCCACGTCTTGGACAAGGATCACGCCGACTGGCACCGCGCGATGCGCGAGATCACGACCATCCTGGACGAGGCGCAGAAAGCCGTGGAGTCCTAGACCGGCCGCACTCGTTCGCGCGTGGCCGTACGATTACGCACCGTGTCATGGAAGTTCGAGTATGTTCCCGACAAAGACAGCCGAATCGTTGGCCTCCCGGCCGAGTTCGTGCGATCGGTGGAGGTGCGAGCCGCCTAACTCGTGCGTGCGGCCGAGGTTCGATACCTGGACGGGACGTTGTTCGAAGGCGTGTCCGAGGGCTCCCAGGATCTGCTGGTGGCCGGCGGCATGTTTCGTTACCTGGTCCTCCCCCGTCATGAGTGCGTCTACATCGTGCAGGTGACGTATCTGGGCGGCCTTTCGTCCTGACGTCGGCTGCGGGCCCGGCGGCCTGTCAGGGCGGCTCAGGGGCCGTCGCACATGGGCGTTTGCATGCTCATTCTCGGCGATGCATAATTATCCAATGTCCAAGGTTCTCACCTCACTGCCCGTCGGCGAGCGCGTCGGCATCGCCTTCTCCGGCGGCCTCGACACCTCGGTCGCGGTCGCGTGGATGCGCGACAAGGGCGCCGTTCCGTGCACCTACACCGCCGACATCGGCCAGTACGACGAGCCTGACATCGCGTCGGTGCCCGGCCGGGCCAAGACGTACGGCGCCGAGATCGCGCGCCTGGTCGACTGCCGCGCGGCCCTGGTCGAGGAGGGCTTGGCGGCGTTGGCCTGCGGGGCCTTTCACATCCGCTCGGGCGGGCGGTCCTATTTCAACACGACCCCGCTGGGCCGCGCCGTCACCGGCACCCTGCTGGTCCGCGCCATGCTGGAGGACGACGTCCAGATCTGGGGCGACGGCTCGACCTTCAAGGGCAACGACATCGAGCGGTTCTACCGGTACGGCCTGCTGGCCAACCCGCAGCTGCGCATCTACAAGCCCTGGCTCGACGCCGACTTCGTCACCGAGTTGGGCGGGCGCAAGGAGATGTCGGAGTGGCTGCTCGCCCACGGCCTGCCCTACCGGGACAGCACCGAGAAGGCGTACTCCACCGACGCCAACATCTGGGGCGCCACCCACGAGGCCAAGACCCTGGAGCACCTCGACACCGGTGTCGAGACCGTGGACCCCATCATGGGCGTGCGGTTCTGGGACGCGTCGGTCGAGATCGCCGCCGAGGACGTGACGATCGGCTTCGACCAGGGTCGGCCGGTGACGATCAACGGCAAGGAGTTCGGTTCCGCGGTCGACCTCGTGATCGAGGCGAACGCCATCGGCGGTCGGCACGGCATGGGGATGTCGGACCAGATCGAGAACCGGATCATCGAGGCCAAGAGCCGCGGTATCTACGAGGCGCCCGGCATGGCGCTGCTGCACGCGGCGTACGAGCGGCTGGTCAACGCGATCCACAACGAGGACACCCTCGCGCAGTACCACATCGAGGGCCGGCGCCTCGGGCGGCTGATGTACGAGGGCCGCTGGCTCGACCCGCAGGCGCTGATGGTCCGCGAGTCGCTGCAGCGCTGGGTCGGGTCGGCCGTGACCGGCGAGGTCACCTTGCGGCTGCGGCGCGGTGAGGACTACTCGATCCTCGACACCAGCGGTCCGGCGTTCAGCTACCACCCCGACAAGCTGTCGATGGAGCGCACAGAGGACTCGGCGTTCGGCCCGGTGGACCGGATCGGCCAGCTGACCATGCGCAACCTCGACATCGCCGACTCGCGCGCCAAGCTGGAGCAGTACGCGCAACTCGGTCTGATCGGCACGGCCAACCCCGCCATCGGTGCGGCCCAGGCCGCGGCCACCGGTCTGATCGGCACGATGCCCGAGGGCGGCGCCGAGGCCATCGCGTCCCGCGGCGAGGCTCCGGACGACGAAGAGCTGCTGGACCGCGCGGCGATGGAGCTCGGCACGGACTGACCCCGGCGACCCCCGGCCCGACGGGAAGGCGTCGGGACGAGGCGCCGCGTCGGTCACCCGGGTTGTCCACGCCCGGGACGGCGTGGCGGCGAGGGCCGACAGCGCGTGCCCTCGACGGCGCGGCGACGAGGGCGGCAGCGCGGTGTCAGGGCCGCGGAAGCCGGTGATGGCCGTGGCCGAGGGCCCGCGTCACCGGCTTCCTTGCTTTCACCCGCGCGCGCCTCCGTGCGGGCCGCTCCCGGTCACTTCGTGGTCCACGGGTTGCCGAGCCACGGGTTGGGGCCGACGGCCGGCGTCTCGCGGCGGCGGGTCAGGACGTAGAGCGCGGTCCCCGCGAGGACCATCACGGCGGAGACCCCGGCGACCACCGGCAGCCGCGAGCTGGTGCCGGTCGCGGCGAGGTTCCCGGGGACATCCGACGAGGTGTCGACCGGAGGTGCGGTGTCGACGGGCGCCACGCCGCCGCCGACGTCGGCCGGGGTGGTCGGGGTGTCGGTGGCGACGGGAGTGGCCGACGGCGACGCGGACGCGCTGGGAGACGCGGTGTCGGTCGCGGAAGCCGAGGGCGAGGCGGACGGGGACTCCGACGGGGAACCGGACGCACTGGGCGATGCCGACTCCGACGGGGAGGCCGAGGCCGGGGGCGACGCCGATTCCGACGGCGGGGCCGTGCTCGTGGGCGGAGCCGACGCGGTCGGCGTCGTACCGCCCGGGGTCGAGCACTTCGCCGTGGCCCCGTTCCATGCCGCGATGAGATTGGCCGGGTAGGGGGCGTCCGGGTAGTGCGGCAGGGGGTTCTTCTCGCTCGTGCCGTCGAACTTCCGGCCGTTGCCGTACAGATCGATTTGCGCGAAGCAGTCCGGGCTGTGGTCGGCGATGTCGAGCCTCGCGCTGGTCTTCTTGGCGTCGAGTGTGACGGTGTCCCAGCCGAGGAACTTCTGGGTTCCCGACGTCGCCCAGGTGGCGCCCTCGGTCTGGTAGACGGCCAGCGACACCTTGTAGCCGCAGCCCTTCTTCTTCGTCGCATCGGCCAAGCGGACGTCGAGGGAGTTGGGGAGGCTGTCGAGCCGGCCGTTGGTGGACCACGTCGCGCCGCCGTCGACCGAGTACTCGATGTTCGCGTTCGGGCAGGTGGCGCCGGGGGACGTCGTCGTCGGCGGCGAGCCGGTTCCGCTGGGTTTGCCGCTCGGTTTGCCGCTGGGCTTCGTCGTCTTCGTACTCGGCTTAGCGGAGGTCGCGCCCGTCGACGGGCTCTTGGCGGTCGCGTTGCCGGACGTGGACGCCGTCGGCGGTGCGGCGGCGTCACCGTCGTCCGTCGCCGAGTACACGCGCACGTAGTCGACGGTCATCTGCGTCGGCGCGGGACCGTCCGGGTTCGCCTGGTTGGCGGGCCGCCAACTCCCGCTGTCGATCGCGACGTTGAGCAGCAGATAGAACGGCTGGTCGAACTTCCAGCCGTCGGCGCGCTCCTTGAGGACGTCGGCTTTGGTGGTCGTGAAGGAGACCTCGCCGTCCACCGAGAACGCCATGCGGTCGGGGTACCAGTCGACGGCGAACACGTGGAAGTCGTCGCCGAACTTCGTGCCGTCGGGCAGGTCGAAGCCGCCGCCGACACCGGTCTTCGCGTAGTCGTCCACCTGGTCGGAGGAGTGCGTCGTCCCGCTGATGTGGCCGGGTTCGGCGCCCGCGTTCTCGAAGACGTCGATCTCGCCGCGCTGCGGCCAGCCGCCGTCGTCGCCCATGGCCCAGAACGACGGCCACGCCCCGACCCCCTCGGCGACCTTCACCCGCGCCTCGAACCGGCCGCCCTGCTGCGAGAACTTCCCCTTGGTCTTGAGCCGTGCGGAGGTGAACTGGCAGGTTCCCGGGCCCAGTTGCCGTGACTCGGCGTTCACCAGCGTGACCGGGCACTGCAACGCGTCGTCGTTATTGAGCCGCGGCCGGATGTAGAGGTTGCCGTCGCCGTCCAGCCCGGAGTTCTCGCGCGAGTCCGTGTACGTCTGGAGCTCTTGGTTGCCCCAGCCGTCGGTGGTGCCGTCGTCGCCCTTCGCCCCCAGGTCGTGGACCCATTTCGACGCGTCGGGCGCGCTTCCGGCGGCTCCGTCGAACTCGTCCGACCAGGTCAGCGTCCACGCCTGGTCCTCGGCCTGCGCCTGAAGCGCGGTCGGTGCCCCGATGACGGTCGGTGCCAGGGCGAGAGCGCCGGCGATCGTCAGGCCCGCCGCGGCGACGGCGGCGACGCGGCGTCGCCCCGAGTGCCGGGTGCCCTGCAGGTATCCGCGGGGTTTCGAGAAGAGCGCCACGGGGCCCCCGTGTCCGGTCATGGCGGTGCCGCCCTCTGTGCCCGCCTCTTCAGAAAACACATCATCGTCACGCGGCGGAGGCTGTCTATCCGCTGCCGGTTTCGCCCCGGAATGCGATGGACGGTACGCGCGGCCGAAGGACGCATCGCGCGGAAACCCGGGGGCCGCCCCGGTCCGGACCGGGGCGGCCGATCCGCCGGACGGACGCCCAACTTGCCGTCGCCGCAGACGTTTTGCGCCTCCTGAAACCACGCGGCCGGTGCTCGCGCGGGGCCGCCGTCTCGCCCGGGCGTTGAAGGCCGAGCCCCGCGGACTGCCGCGATCCGCGGCCCGCGCCCCTCGCCGGCAACGGCATCGGCGTGGTCGGCAACCGCACCGGGCTCGGTTCCGCGCCGACGCCGCACCCGGTTACCCGCGTGCGGCGGCGTCGGCACGGCGTCGGGGAAAACACCCACCCCGTGAGCCGGGACTCGCGGTCTCGGACCAAGGGCGGCGCATACTTGAGCCAGAGTTCAAAAATCGGCTACGCTGCCGGGTATGGCACGCGGCAAGGCGTTCGATCCGGACCGGGCGGTCGGCCAGGCGATGGCGGTCTTCTGGTCCAACAGGTATGCCCACACCACGCCCCGGAACCTCACCGACGCGCTCGGCATCGGCGCGGGCAGCCTCTACAACGCGTTCACCAGCAAGCACGCGTTGTTCGAACGAGCGCTGCGCCGCTACTTCGAGGAGGAGACCGGTCGGCTCATCGCGCTGCTGGAGGACCCGGGCCTCCCGGTCCGCGAGCGGCTGCGGGAGGCGCTTTGCCTGGTCGCCGATGCCGCGCGTGAGGATGTGCTGCGCCGCGGCTGCATGATCACCAACACCATCGTGGAGTTCTCGGGGCGGGACGAAGAGATCGAGCGCCTGGTGCGCCGTTTCCTGGACCGTCAGGAGGCGGCGTTCCGCGACGCGTTGGAGGAGGGCAAGCGGTCCGGCGAGATAGGCGCCGAGTGCGACGCGGATCGCGTCGCCGCGTTCTTCCTCGCCACGACAAACGGGATCCGGGTGCTGGCGCAGGCCGATCCGGACGCGAAGCGGCTCGACGGCCTCGTCGACGTGGCGTTGACCGTGGTCTGACCCGGTCAACGCGGTGGTGTCGGTTGCCCCTGTGGGGGCCTTGTTTTTCGTCGTTTTTTTGTAATCACAGCTCAAGAAAGAGAGTCCCATGGATCTGGAACTGAAAGGCCGCCGGGCGGTGGTCACGGGTGCGAGCAAGGGCATCGGCCTCGCGGTGGTCCGCGCGCTGGCCGCCGAGGGGGTCCACGTGGTCGGTGCCGCCCGGACGATCGGCGAACTGGCCCGGGTGGACGGGGCGGTGACCCCGGTCGCCGTCGACCTGGCCACACCGGAGGGTGCCGCGGTGCTGGCCGAGCGGGCGGGGGAGGTGGACATCCTGGTCAACAACCTGGGCGGGGTGACGGGCACCAGCATGCGCGCGGCCGGTTTCGTCGACATCGACGACGCGGCGTGGCGGGAGACGTATGAAATCAACCTGTTCGCCACGGTCCGCGTCACCCGGCTCCTGCTTCCCGCGCTGCTGCGCGCCCGGGGGACCGTGGTGAACGTGTCGTCCATCGGCGCGCGGGCGGCGTTCCCGCCGGTGGACTACGGCACGGCCAAGGCCGCGCTGACCAATCTCACGAAGGCACTCGCGGAGGAGTTCGGACCGCTGGGCCTGCGAGCGCTCACCGTCAGCCCGGGGCCCACCCGGACGCGGAACTTCGCCGACACGGACGGTTATGCGGGCCGCCTCGCGCACGCCGCGGGGGAGGACCTGGCGGAGTTCGTCGCGCGGGTTCCGCAGCGCATGGGGATAACCACCGGCCGACTCACCGAACCCGAGGAGACCGCCGCCCTGATCACGTTCCTGGCCTCACCACGCGCCGGAAACCTGACGGGCGCCGACTACCTGGCGGGCGGAGGCGTCATCAAGACGGTGTGACGACGCGGTCGCTGCCGACGGCATACGCCGTCACCGGCAACGCATCGGGCGGCGCGTCCGCGGCGGCGGGAGCGGCCCGCCACAGGACGGCCGCCGCGAGGTCGCGCTGACGGCGATGATGCGCAACGGACGTTCCCTCACCGGCACATCGGGCGGCCCCGGCGTGGTCCCTCCGCATCGAGACGACCTCGGCCCGTGGGCGGTTTCCGCCGACAGCGGTGCCGTCCCAGAGCCGGTCGGCGGGGGCGGGCGGAGGACAGGCGGGTCGGAGGCACGGCCGGGAGGGCACCCGCTCCCGCGGCGCTCCCGCGACCCGACGCGGCGCACACGGTCGGAAGAGCGCCCGGCGCTCTCGCGATCAACACCGACAGCGCGGGAAAACGGGTTCGCCCGCGTGCCGTACGTCCTCCCGTGCTGATCGGACCGGCCGCCTCGCGTCAAGCGCGGCCGACGATCGTGCCGGTGCGGTTGATGGCGATGACGTCGACGTCGATGGGGACGGAGGAGCCGGCCAGGATCGACCGGGTGGTCGCGCGGGCGGCCTCGGCGACCGCCGGGCCCAGGGGCAGTCCCGCCGCCTGCGAGATCTGGAGGGCGTGCAGGGCGGTGTTCGCCTCGCGGATCTCCGCGACCAGCGGGGCGGGCGCGCCCAGGGCCTCGGCGCGTCCGGCCAGCGACGCGAAGTCGACCTGGGACCGGGCCGAGTGCAAGTCCAGGTGCCCGTCCGCGAGTTTCGAGAGTTTGGCGAAGCCGCCCGCGATCGTCAGACGCGGAACGGGGTGGCGGCGCAGGTATTTGAGGAGGGCCCCGGCGAAGTCCCCCATGTCCAGGAGTGCCGTGCCCGACAGGCCGTGGACCTCCGCGGCGACCCGTTCGGACGTCGTTCCGGTCGCACCGACGACGTGCGTGTCGCCCGCCGCGCGCGCGACGTCGACGCCCCGGCGGATCGAGTCGATCCAGGCCGAGCAGGAGTACGGGATCACGATCCCCGTCGTGCCCAGGATCGACAGCCCGCCGAGGATGCCCAGGCGCGGGTTCCACGTCTGACGGGCGATCACCTCGCCGTTGTCGACGGAGATTTCGATGTCCACGTCACCGGTCGCCCCGTGCGCCGCGGCGAGCGCCTCGACGTGTTCGCGCATCATGCGGCGCGGGACCGGGTTGATCGCGGGCTCGCCGACGTCGAGGGGCAGGCCGGGGAGGGTGACCGTGCCGACGCCGGGGCCCGCGCGGAACGTCACCCCCGTTCCGGGGGCCGCGGGCCGGACCGTCGCGCGGACGAGGGCGCCGTGGGTGACGTCGGGGTCGTCGCCCGCGTCCTTGACGACCCCGGCCATCGCCGACCCGGCGGTGCGTTCCTCGACGGCCAGGGCGAACGCGGGCGCTTCGCCGCCGGGCAGGGTGATGGTCACCGGGTCGGGGAACTCGCCGGTGAGCAGCGCCTGGTAGGCCGCGGTCGTCGCGGCCGTCGCACACGCCCCGGTCGTCCAGCCCCGGCGCAGCGGCCCGGCGGGCCGGGTCACCGGTCCGCCCCGTGCGCCCGGGTGGTGGGATGGGGGCGGCGAGAGAGCGGGAGGGCGCGGTGGAGAGCGGACGGCGGTTGGTGTTGGTGCTGGGCGGTACGTCCGACGCCAGGGCGGTGGCGGAGCTGCTCGACGGCGCCGAGGGCGTGCGCGTCCTGTCGTCGCTGGCCGGGCGTACGAAGGCTCCCGTGCGTCCGGTCGGCGAGTCGCGGGTCGGCGGTTTCGGTGGCGTGGAGGGTCTGACCGCGTGGCTGCGCGAGAACCGGGCGGCGGCGGTGGTCGACGCGACGCACCCCTTCGCGGCCCGGATTTCCGCGAACGCGGTGGCGGCGTGCGCGGCGGTCGGGGTCCCGCTCCTGCGCCTGCAGCGGCCGGGCTGGACCGCCCGGGACGGTGACGACTGGCGCCGGGTCGCGTCGGCGCACGAGGCGGCGGCCGTGCTGCCGGGGATCGGGCGGCGCGTGTTCCTGACGACGGGCCGCTTGGAGACTGCTCCGTATGCCCGCCTCGACGACCTGTGGTTTCTGCTCCGCAGCGTCGAGGCACCCGACGGGGATGTGCCGCGCAACCTCGAACTGCTCCTCGACCGCGGCCCGTTCGCCTTCGACGACGAGGTGGGCCTGCTGCGCCGGCACCGCATCGACGTCCTGGTGACGAAGGACAGCGGGGGCACCCAGACCGCCGCGAAGCTCGACGCCGCACGCGAACTGGGCGTACCGGTCGTGATGATCTCCCGGCCCGCCGTGGCCGCGCCCGAGAGCGTCGCGTCGGCGGCGGAGGCGGCGGAGTGGGTGCGCGGCACCTGCGGTACGGTCCGGGGCTAGGCCGGAGCCGGCGCGCGGGCGGGCCACGCGATCCGCGGTCATCCGCGCCGAACCGCCCGGGCGCGCCGCCGTTGTTTTCCTCAGACGTGCGACGTCCGTGCCTCGCGGACCCGTGCGCGGGAACGCCGCGCGGGCAGGGCGGGCGCACGTCGCGAAGTGGAGCACGACAAACCTTCCGAAAAGCGGTGTTCCGTGACTTACCGTCCCACGGTCGCGGCGGTCCTCACGCCGGATACCGGCGGGGCGTGTAGACGCCGACGCCGCCGTCCGGCCGGGGGTAGGTCCGCGTCGTCGACGATCCGACGATCAGCAGGGTCCGCATGTCGACGGTCTCGGGGTCGAGGTCGCCGAGCGCGACGGTCCGCACCGACTCCGTCGGGCCGCCCACGTCGCGTCCCACCACGACCGGGGTCGCGGGGTCGCGGTAGGCCAGGAACAGGTCGCGGGCCTCGGCGACCTGGTGCCGCCGCGTCTTCGACGCCGGGTTGTAGATCGCCACCGCGAGGTCGGCCCGGGCCGCGGCGGTCAGCCGGTCCGCGATGACGTCCCACGGTTTGAGCCGGTCCGACAGGCTGATGACGCAGAAGTCGTGGCCCAGCGGGGCGCCCGCGCGCGAGGCCACGGCCTGCATCGCGGACAGCCCAGGGACGACCCGGACCGGGACCGGGCTCTTCGTCTCGTCCGCCGCCTCCAGCACCGCCGACGCCATCGCGAACACGCCCGCGTCGCCCGACGAGACCACCGCGACACGGGCCCCGGCCTCGGCCAACGCCAGCGCGTGGCGGGCGCGTTCGGCCTCCACGCGGTTGTCGGTCAGGTGGCGCCGCAGACCGGGGCGCGGGGGCACGCGGGAGACGTACGGCCCGTAGCCGACCAGGTCGTCGGCCGCCGCGAGAGCCGCGTGCGCCTCGGGGGTCAGCCACGCGGGCCCCGCCGGGCCGAGGCCGACGACGTCCACCGAGCCCAGTTCGCCGGTGGGGGCCGGGACGGCGTACGGCTCCTCCACCACGGTGCCGGGCCCGCGGTTCGTGGCGAAGGGCGTCCCCGGCGCGGTCGACGGCGTGACGACGAGCGAGAAGTACGGCACGCTCGCGGCCTCGACCTCGGCGAGCGGGGCGACACGCTGGTGTGCGGTGGTGGCGCGTTCGACGTACCACGTGCGGTCCGCGGTTCCGGCATCCTCGAACGCGCCGCGCACGTCGGCGAAATGCCGGCGCCCGAGCTTGATGACCGCGGCCGAGTCGGCGGTCCGCAGCCGGGCGGCCAGCACGTCCGGCGGCAGCGTACCCGGGAGGATCGTCAGGACCTCGTCGTGCTGGACGAGCGGGCGGCCCAGGATCGCCGACGCGCCGCTGACCGACGTGACGCCCGGCACGACCTCGGTCGGGTAGCGGTCCGCGAGGCGCTCGTGCCAATACATGTACGAGCCGTAGAAGAAGGGGTCGCCCTCACACAGCACCGCGACGTCGCGCCCGGCGTCCAGGTGCGCGGCGATCTCGGCGGCGGTGCCGTCGTAGAACTCGGCGAGCGCGCCGTCGTACCCGCCGGGGTGGTCGGTCTCCTCGGTCGTCACCGGGTACACCAGCGGCAGCCGGAGCTGGTCGGGGCTCAGGTACCGCCCGGCGATCGTGATCGCGACGCCCGCGGCACCCTTCTTGACCGGGTACGCCACGACGTGCGCGGACGTGATCAGCCGGTGCGCCTTGAGCGTCAGCAACTCGGGGTCGCCGGGCCCGAGGCCGACGCCGTAGAGGCGGCCGGTCGTCCCGGGGGAGGCGGGGGCGGGGGCGGCTTCGGTCACGGGAGGCTCCGACAGGTTCGTTCCGGTGGATACGGGTGCGGGGGCGGCGGACGTCGCACTCCGGGGCGGCGCCGCGGCGGGCGGGCCCGGAGGCCGGTCGCCCGTCGGCGCGGCGCTCCCGTGTGGGCGGGCACGCCGCCGGCTCGGCGTGCTCACTCCTTCTCGCTCGCCATCGCGTTGATCGCGGCGGCGGCCATCGCGCTGCCCCCGCGCCGCCCGTGCACCACCAGGTACGGGACGTCGCCCGCCCGTTCGGCCAGCGCCTGCTTCGATTCGGCGGCCCCGATGAACCCGACCGGCACGCCCACGATCGCGGCCGGGGCGGGGGCGCCCGCGTCCAGCAGCTCCAGGAGCCGGAAGAGCGTGGTCGGCGCGTTGCCGACGGCGACGACCGCACCGGCCAGGTCGTCGCCCCACAAATCGACCGCCGCGGCGCTGCGCGTCGTGCCCTGCGCGGCGGCGAGGGCCGGGACGCGCGGGTCCGACAACAGGCATTTGACTTCGTTGTCGCGCGGCAGCCGGGCGCGCGTGACGCCCGACGCGACCATCTGCGCGTCGCACAGGATCGGCGCCCCCGCGCGCAGGGCGGCACCGGCGGCGCGCGCCACGTCGGGGTGGAAGCCGATGGCGTCCGGCAGATCGGTCATGCCGCAGGCGTGGATCATGCGGACGACCACGCGCGAGACGTCGTCGGGGAAGCGCGCCAGATCGGCTTCCGCGCGGATCGTCGCGAACGACCGGCGGTAGATCTCGGCGCCGTCCTTCAGCCAGTCGTCCACGGGGGGCCGCCTCTCGGGAAGTACGAGTGAGGATGGGGTGGTTCGGGCTGTCGGACGCGTGCGCGCGGCGGCGCCGGCGGTGTCGCCGGGCGGGGTGTCCGAAGCCTCCGCGGATCGGCCGGGGGCGCGGCCGGCCGCCCCGGCGCCGACATCCGCCGCGCGTTCGGGAGTGCCGCACGCCGCCGCGACGGAAGCCGACGGCCGCAGCACACGGACGACTCCGGCCAACGCGTCGGCGACCGCCCGATCCGCGGCCGTGACCTCGAACTCCTCGAACTCATCGGACGCATCGGACGCATCGGACGCATCCGGGTGTTCGTCGGGAGTCGGGCCGACGGCGACCACCGAGGCCGCCCCCACCGGACGGCCGCACGCGCGCCCGCACGCCGCGAAGTGCACCGCACCGACCCGCCCGCCGGGTTCGCGGGTATCGGCCCGCGCCACGAACTCCCGGGCCAGCGCCCGGACATCCGTGTGCGCGCGGCGGCACTCGCCCACCCCGCTGCACGCGCTCACCCGCCGCCACGCCGAAGTCGGCGAGGTCGGGAGGCCGAGCCGGTCGAGTGCCGCGACGACGCGCTCGACCTCCTCGGGGGAGGCGTCACCGATGACGACGCCGCGCCACGGCGCGAGCCGTACGCGCGCCGGGACACCGAGGGTCGCCGACTCCGCGAGGTCGGCCAACGCCAGGAGTTGACGCTCCGTCAGCCGTCCCAGGGGGACCAGCGCCGAGACCGCGAACCGCCCGTCGTGCTGCGCGATGACGCCGACGGCCGGAGAGGCGGCGCGCGGCGGAGCGGGACGGCCGTCGGCCGCGCCTTCCGGCCGCCGCGCGGCGGGAGTTCCGGGGGCGCCGGCGTCGTCCGGGGCGGTGATCTCTCCGGCGTCGCGCAGCCGGACCGCGAAGCCGTCGGCGCCGCCGGGGAGTTCCCGGACATGCCACGCGCCGTTCGCGGTCCTCGCGTCGAGGAAGGCGCGAGCGGCACGCAGCGCCAGTTCGACCGCCTCGTCCGCGCCCGCCGCGCGCAGCCCGGTGCCGACCCCCGCGACGTGCAGGGCGACGCCGCCCGGCGCGTCGGCGACGAGCGCCACATCGTGCCGGGCCGTCGCGATCCGCACCCCGCCGTCGTCCACGGCGAACTGGAACCGTCCCGGCAGAGCCGCGAGTTCGCGATCCGCGCACAGCGCGGTGTCGAGGGCCGCGACCAGCGCGTCGGCGTCCACCAGCGCGTCGCGGTCGCGTCCGGCGAACGGACTCGCGCTGATGTTGCGGACGCGGTCGTGCGACGGCGACGGCATCAGCCCGGCGTCGGCGAGCCGCGTGCCCAGGGCGGCGACTCCGCGGGGCGACAGCCCGCGCACCTGGACGTTCGCGCGGACCGTCAGATCGACGACGCCCTTGCCGAAGTCGCGCGCGCCCGCGGCCAGCGCACGCAGTTGCGCCGTGGAGACGCGCCCGCCGGGAAGCCGGATCCGTGCGATGAGACCGTCGTCGCCCCGCGCCGCGTCGAGCGTTCCCGGGCAGGCGTCGTCGCGGTCCCGCACCCGAGCCCCCGTGCCATCGGCCACGCAAGCAGCGTCCGACATCCGCGTCGTCGCGTCCATGGCCACCGCCTTTCACGTTGCTCCGGCCAGATGCGACACTGTTGCATATGGACGACGGAGCGGCGCACCCCACCCCCGACGGCTCCTCGCCCCGAAGCGCCGCGGAGCCTCCCGACCCCGTCGACGCGGCGGTCCGCAGAATCCGCGCCCACGGCGAGCGCGTCACCGTCGCCCGCACCGCGGTCTTGCGCGTACTGGCCGACACGCAGGGCTACTTGACGGCCGATCAGGCCTTCGTCGCGGTCAACCGCGCCGCGCCCGGCGTCCACCGCACGACGATCTACCGGGCTCTGGACGCACTCGAACGCCTGGGTCTCGTGGTGCAGACCCGCATGGGCCCCGACGCCGCCGCGTACCGCCTGGCGGCGTCCGTGCGCGGGGACGGACCTCCGCGACTCCACGTGATCTGCCGAGCCTGCGGCCACGTGGGCGAGGCCCCCGCCGACCTCCTCGACGCGGTGGCCCGCCGCCTCGCCGAGGAATCGGGCTTCCGCCTGGACCCCACCGCGGTCGCCCTCGCCGGCCACTGCGAAGCGTGCGCCGAGAACCCCGCCCGCCGCCGCTGACGCCGGCCGCGCTCCGGGCACCGGAGGAAGGCGGGCGAAGGGGACGACCCGCCGACGCGGCCCGGCCGCGGCATTCCGGTCGGCCGCGGGGGCGCCGACGGCCACCGCGTGGTCCCGCCCGAGCGCTTCGGGCACGACGAGGCGGACACCGACACCGTCCCGGTCGCGGGGCCGCCGAAGGGCGAGCCGGACGCCGCCACCGGGTGCGCCGGGCCGGTCGACACGTTCGGGCGAGGCCGAACGGGCGACTACGATCGGTGGGGTAGGCCGCCCCGCGCACGCGCGGGGCCGCGCGATGCGCAGAAGGCGGAGAGCGGAGAAGGCGGAGAAGGCGGAGAAGGAGGCGTGACGTGGGTCCGGTGGTCCTGGGGATCGAGACGTCCTGCGACGAGACCGGCGCGGGGCTGGTGCGGGACGGGGTCGTCCTCGGGCAGGCGGTCGCGTCGAGCATGGACGAGCACGCGCGTTTCGGCGGGGTCGTGCCCGAGATCGCGGCGCGTGCCCACCTGCACTCCGTCACCCCGGTCGTGCGCGCCGCGCTCGCGGACGCCGGCCTCACGCTCGGCGACGTCGGCGCGATCGCGGTGACCGCCGGGCCCGGCCTGGCCACCGCACTCCAGGTCGGCGTCGCGGCGGCCAAGGCGTACGCGGTCGCGCTCGACGTCCCGCTCTACGGCGTCCACCACCTGGCCGGGCACGTCGCCGCCGCGACCCTCGACGGCGAACCGCTGCCTAACCCGTCGATCGTGCTGATCGTCTCGGGCGGCCACACCTCACTCCTGTACGTGCGGGACCTCGCCCGCGACACGATCGAACACCTCGGCGACACCGTCGACGACGCGGCCGGCGAATGCTTCGACAAGGCGGCCCGCGTGCTCGGGCTCCCTTATCCCGGCGGCCCGAACGTCGACCGTGCCGCGCGCGACGGCGACCCGGCGGCGGTGGCGTTCCCGCGTCCGATGACCGGTCCGCGCGACGACCCCTTCGCCTTCTCCTTCTCCGGCCTGAAGACCGCGGCGGCCCGCTGGGTCGAGAACGAGCGCCGCGCCGGCCGCGAACCCGAGGTCGCCGACGCCGCCGCGTCCCTCCAGGAGGCCATCGCCGACGTCCTCACCCGCAAGGCGATCGCCGCGTGCCGCGCACGCGGCGTCGACACGCTCGTGGTGGTCGGCGGCGTCGCGGCGAACTCGCGCGTGCGCGCCCTGGCCGACCAGCGCTGCGCGGCGGCGGGCATCACCCTCCGCGTCCCCCCGCTGCGGCTGTGCACCGACAACGGCGCGATGACGGCGGCCGTCGGCGACCTCCTCATCCACGCCGGCCGCCCGCCGGCCGGGCTCGACCTCACCATCGACCCGTCCGCACCGCTCGTCGACGCGCTGCTTCAGCCGCAACCGGTCGAGTGGGCCGTCGCGGGATGAGCCCCACGCCGGCCGCGTCCGACGAAGTCCCGTACGGGACGCGGCACATCGCGCTCCTGCGCGGCGTCAACGTCGGCGGACGCGGCAAGGTGCCGATGGCGGAACTCCGCGCGCTCCTCGCCGATCTCGGCTACGCGGACGTGCGGACGCTGCTTCAGAGCGGCAACGCCGTCCTCACCGCGCAGCGGACCGCGCCCGCCGACGTGGCCCGGGCGATCGAGACCGCACTCGCCGCCACCTACGGGCGCGACATCAAGGTCATGGTCCGGACCGCCGCCGAGATGCGCGCGGTCGTCGAGGCGAACCCGCTCGCGGTCAACCATCCTTCGCGGTTCCTGGTGACGTTCCACGCCGATCCGGTCGATACGGCGGCCCTCGCCGGGATCGATACCGAGGCACAGAAGCCGGACGAAATGGCCGTCCGCGGACGCGAGATCTACTTCGATCTGCCGCGCGGGATCGCGGACGCCAAGCTCCCCCTCCTGGTCGAACGGGCGCTGCGGGTCAGCGGCACCGCCCGCAACTGGAACACCGTCACCAAACTGCTCGCCCTCGCGGAAGGGCACTGACCGTTCGCCGCCACGCGGCGCGCCCCCGGGCGGCGGAGGCGCGGGGGATGGGTGCGATCCCGGCGGCACCGCGGGCGTGCGCGCGGGGGACGACGCGGACGCGTCCCCGACATCCGCCGTGTTCGACGGGTCCCACCAGTGCACGACGGCCACGGACACCACAACGACCACACCCGCCACCGCCACGCGGCGCGCGGCGATCCGCCGCGCGGACAGCCGTAGCGGAGCCGGTCGCGGCGGCGGGGGAGAGGGCGTGCGCCGCCGGTCGACCGCGGACCTGACCCGGTCGCCGAGCAGGGCGGCCCCGGTCACCGCGAACATCCCCAGCCCCATCACGAACGGCCCCGGGACCGCCCCGACCATCTGCCGCCCGGCGTGCCCGTACCACCGGCACTCGGCGGCCATCACCCCGATCCCCGGCACACACCCCTCCGTCGACGCCAAGACGTACGTACCGGCCAGCCCGATGCACATCGCCATGCCGGCCGAGGCCAGCGCCACCGGCGCCCGGCATCGGCTCGCCAGCCCCGCACACCCGGCGGCCCACACCGAGGACGCCGAGATCAGCGCCACCGCGTGCCACCACGTGACCCGGAGCATCCAGGCACTGTCGAGCGCGCCGGGATCCGGCGTATCGGGACGCAGGGCCAGGCGCGCCGCCACGACGGCAGCCAGGCACAGCGCCCCGCCCGCGAGGCTCAGCAGGACGAGCGACCGGAAACGCGGCAAGGACGCCTGCGGGACCGTCTCCGGCTCCCGGCCCCAGACGGCCCGCCGCAGCCACTCGGGCGGGCACGGCCCGGTGCTCCGGCCCCAGGCGATCAGCGGGAACAACCACAGCGCCGCGCCGCCGGTCAGCACCAGCGGATGGTGGATCAGCACCACCGTGTTGCGGTACACCGGCCACCACGGACGCAGCGCGTCGATCTGCGCCGGCGTCCCCGTGAGGTGCTCGGGGCCGAACGCGCCGGTGTCGACACCCCCGGCCGGGACCCCGGCGAGATACAGCCGCCCGATCGTCTCCCACCACACCAGCCACGCACCCACGACCACGACGAAGACGCCCAGCGCCGCCAGATGAACCGTCCGCAGGCTGCGGCCCCGGCTGCCCGACACCCACAGCTCGGCGCACTGCGCCGCCCACCAGGTCAGGATGCAGGCCACCACGATCGGCACCAGCAGCCAGCCCGGCCGGTCCGGCAGCCAGCCGCGCCCGGCCGCGCGGAACGACACCAACTCCCCGAGGGCCACCCCGACGCCGAGCCAGAAACCCGCCCGCACCCCCGCGGGCGCCGGGGCGCCGGTCGCGATGGCGAAGACGACCCGGCGCCACAGCGCGACACCCGCGATCCCGGCGAGCAGCACGGCCATGAGCCAGGTCGTGGCGCTGCCGCCGAAGAGCGGTATGTGGTCGGAGGCGTTGTCGGGCCGCACGGACGTGAGCCCGACCATCGCGACGACCGCCGCGATGCCGGTGATCGCCATCGTCGACGAGTGCGTGCCGTACAAGACGTCCGGCTGCCGCAGCGACTCGGCCCGTTCCGACCAGTCGGGATGGGTGCGGAACAGCCTCGCGGCACGCTTGCGGGGTCTTCGCAGACGGCGCCGCCAAGCCCCGGGGGCGACCGGTTTCGCCGTGGCGCGGGCGATGATCCACGCGGAGTGCGCGGACGGCGAGGCGGCCAGGAGCGCGGGGGACGGCGCGACGGCGTGAGGTGGCGCGGTGCCGCCGGGAACCGCCAGGGTGACGGCCGCGGGCACCGCGGGAGCCGGAGGCGGTGCCGCCCACCGCACCGCGTCCAGGTCGGCGTACAACTCGCGCGTCCGCAGGGCGTCGGCGCGGGCGAGCAGGCTCAGCCCCGTGAGCACCGCGACGTCGAGCAGGCGCCGTGCGCCCACGTGCGCGTCGTGGTGCCAGAACTCGACGGTCGCGCCGAGGCTCCCGCGGTCGATTCGCGGGAATACCGCGAGCACCAGGGTGGGGGCGAGGACCACCGCCGCCGAGACCCGCCACAGCGCCTCGGCCGCGTAGACGATGTCGACGTCCCGGTTGCGGATGTGCGCGATCTCGTGCAGCACCACCGTGCGAAACGCCTGCGGATCGGCCGCTCTTCGGGCCACCAGGCCACCGTGCAGGCAGACCATGTGCCGCTTCCAGCGCCCGAACGCGACCGCCCCGGTCGTGTGCGCGCCGGGATCGATCATGAAGCGCGGGCCCCGCGCCAAACCCGCGCGTCGCGCCAACGCCCGCAGCTCGAAGCCCAGTTCGCTGTCCGGGCGTACCGGGACCAGGCGCCGGTGACGGGTGCGCCAGGACGGCAGCCACCAGTACACCGCCGCCGCGAGCGCGTACACGACGACGGTCGCGGCCACCGCGTCCCGCCACGCGCCCGGCGCGCCGCGGACGACGCACTCACCGAACGCGGGGGCGACCCCCTGCCGGGGGGCGTCCGGAAGCGTCCGGTCCTGCCGCTCGGACCCGACGGCACGGCCGCACCAGGCGGGCAGGCTCGCGGGGGCCGCGCCGCGGAACGCCGTGCCCAGCGACGACGACAGCTGCACCGTGGCAGCGGTGGTGAACACCGCGAGCAGAGCGAAGCGCAGGCTCGTTCCGGACCGCAGGACCCGCCGGTCCAGATCGCCCGTGCGCACGGTCACGGCTCACGGGCGGAAGGCGACGCGGTGTCGGACTCGGGGGAGGGGGAGGGCTCGGGGACGCGCCCGGGGGCGGACGCGGAGTCGGGCGTGGCATCGGTGGGGTCGGTGTCGGGCTCGCGGGAAACCTCCTGCTCCGCACGGGAGTCCGGCTGGTCGGTGGCGTCGGTGGCGTCGGTGGCGTCGGTGGCGTCTTCGCCTGGCACGGACGCCGGTTCGTGGTCGGTCGTGTCGCCGATCGCGCGCCCGGTCCCGACATCGGCGCGTGGTTCGGCACCGGCGTCGGCAGCCCCGTCGGCACCCCCGTCGGCACCTGTGCCGGCACTTGGTTCGGCACCGGCATCCGGACCCGTTCCGGACTCCGTCGCGGAGGCGTGCCTCGGGCGTGGTTCGGGGATCGCCGAGCGCGCGCGGTCGGCATCCGGCTCGGCGCCGGGAGTGGTCACGTCACCGGCTTCGATCTCGCCCTCCCGTCCGATCTCGGCCTCGGCGTCCGGCTCGGCCCGCGCCTCCAGCGCCTCTCGCGTAGCGCGCGGATCGACCGCGCCGACCGTCTCGTCGTCCATCGCCAGCGCCAGTCGTACCGCGACCGCGTCGGCCAGCGCCTCGGCGCGCTCGGGCGTGAGCGACGCGGCGAGGCTCTGCGCGCGCACCCGCTCGCGGACGTCGGCGATCTGTTCGCGGGACAGCGGTGGCAGCAGTGTGGACGGGGCACCGCCGCCGCCCGCCCGGCCGCGCCGGGCGAACCAGCGCACCGGCCGCAACTTGCGCCAGCCCGCGATGACCGCCATCGAGGAGGCCTGCCGGGCGGTCTCGGTCAGCACCACCCACAGCACGGGCAACACCAGTTGCACGGCGTCGTTCACCCCGAACGCGAGGGGATCGCGGCGACGGCGCGACCGCGTGACGACCCGGCCGATCGCGTCGTCGTCGAGTTGCCACAGGCTGTCCAAAAGCGGCAGCTCGTGCGGTGCCGCCTCGGTGAGGGCGTACCGGACGACATCTCGGACGGCAACGGCCATGGGGCACCCCCGCGATCGACGCAGCACGCCGCACGAACGACCCGCGCGGCGCCTCGACATCGAGTGTCGCCGGAATCCAACCGGTCAGGGGCCATCCGGAGTACGTTCCACCCAAACGGAGGAAGAGCCGCAATTTTCGATCAGAGTGTTCGAGTCGGTGGGATCACGGGGCGAACGCCATCATGCCCATCGCGCCGATCATCACCATCGAACACACGGACGGCACCGAGCCTTTCGCGGCCCCGCGCCGGAGCACGACCGTCCCGCCCGCCGCGCCGAGCGCCGGGGACCCGGCGTCCTCCGCGTCGCATCCGCGGTCCGCGACCGCGCGGCGCCGGTGTTCGGCGGCGGCCAACGTGACGCGCGCCAGCGCCCACGCCACCAGCAGGGCCGCGTACGGCCCCGACCACCAGCCCGACGCCGGCTCGCCGGCCGCGTGGTGCGCGGTCCCCGAGCCGTGGCCGCCTCCGTGCACGGCCGGCATCAGAAGCGTCGCCACGCCCATCACATAGAGGTCCAAGGCCACCGCCGCGCGCTCCCGGCCGCGCCCCGGACGCCCCCACGCCCACGCCGCCGCACACCCGAGCAGCAGCATCCACCCGCCCGGGCCCAGCGGATCGTGCTCCGGTAACGCCATCGCGCCCATCGCCCCGCCCATGACCAGGTGCGGCGACCACGCCCCCGCCCCGTCGCGCCGGTGCACGCACGCTCCGACGAGGCCTGCGACGACTCCGAGTTCGGCGGCGAGCAGCTGTGCGTCCATTTCGGTGTTCTTCCCCGCGAGCCACCGCGGGTCCGCATCGGAAGGTCGCACTCTGTGGCCGCGCGTACCCGAAGTGCGCCGTGCGGCACGGCGATCGCGCGCCCCCCGGGACAGGCGTGGGCGCATCCGATCGCGCCACACGTCGCGCCGTCACCCGAGCGCGGGCGTCGACCGCCGCGCGGACTACCGCCGCCCCGGGCGCACCAGCCCGGTCTCGTACGCGAACACCACCAACTGCGCCCGGTCGCGTACCGCCAGCTTCACCATCGCCCGGCTCACATGCGTCTTCGCGGTCAGCGGGCTCACGACCAGGTGCTCCGCGATCTCCTCGTTCGACAGCCCTTGTCCGACCAGTGCGACGACCTCGCGTTCGCGCGCGGTGAGCAGGTCGAGGTCGGGGGTCTGCGCCGGGGGGCTCGCCTGGGCCGTGTACTCCTCGATGAGGCGCCGCGTGACTCCCGGCGACAGCAGCGCGTCGCCGGCCGCGACCGACCGTACGCCGTGCAGCAGTTCGGCCGGTTCGGTGTCCTTGACGAGGAATCCGCCGGCCCCGTTGCGCAGTGCTTCGAAGACGTACTCGTCCAGGTCGAAGGTCGTGAGGATGATGATCTTGGTGTGCGCCAGCGCCGGGTCCGCGGTGATCGCCCGCGTCGCCTCCAGGCCGTCGCCGCCCGGCATGCGGATGTCCATGAGCACGACGTCGGGCCGGTGTTCGCGCACCGCCGCGAGGGCGGACGCGCCGTCGGCCGCCTCGGCGACCACGGTCATGTCAGGCTGCGCGTCGAGCAGCGCGCGGAACCCGGCCCGCACGAGCGCCTGGTCGTCGGCGAGGATCAACCTGATCACGCGGAATGCCTTTCGGGGGACGCGGCTTCGGGGGCTCCCCCATCTTGTCCGCCCAGCGGCAGTACGGCCACCACGTGATAGCCGCCTTCCGCACGCGGACCGGTCGCCAGCGTGCCGCCGAGGGCCGACGCGCGCTCGCGCATGTTGCGGAGCCCGTGCCCGCCGCCGGTCCCTCCGCCCGCACCCGGCCTCGCACCGACCGACGCCCCCCGCCCGTCGTCCTCGATCGTCACCCGCAGCGCGTCGCCGTCGGCGGCGTGTTCGATGCCCAGCCGTACGACCACCGTCGAACCCCCGGAGTGCCGCACGGCGTTCGTCACCGCCTCCTGCACGATCCGGTACGCCGCGAGGCCCACCGGGCCCGGCAGGTTGCCCACGTCGTCGGCGCGTTCGAGGCGTACCGCCAGGTGCGCGGTCGACGCGCGGGCGACCAACTCGTCGAGGTCCGCGAGGCCCGCCGTCGGCGTGCGCGGCGCCGATTCGCCCTCGCCCTTCAGGATGGCCAGGACGCCCCGCAGTTCGCCGAGCGCTTCCCGGCTCGCCTGTTTGACCGCCGTGAGTGCGGTCCGCGCCTGATCGGGGTGGGCGTCCATGAGTTCCAATCCGACCGACGCCTGCACGTTCATGAGCGAAATGTGGTGGGCCAGGACGTCGTGCAACTCGCGGGCGATCCGCAGCCGCTCCTCGCCCGCGCGCGCCCGGTCGGCCTCCTCACGCGCCGCCTTCTCCTCGGCCGCCCGCCGCCGCTCGGCCGCCACATAGGCCCGCCGGACCCGGACCACCTCGCTGAACGCCGCCAGCACCAGCAGCCACGCGGCCACCCCGCCGGCCCATCCCGCACTCGGCAGGCCCTCGCCGCGCGCCAGCGGCCCGAGCCAGCCCATCACGGCATACCCCACGACGAGGACGCCGTACGACACCGCCCGGTGCCCGGCCGTCAGCGCCGTGAACAACGCGACGATCAGGGCCAGGAAGACCGGCCCCGGCGGGTAGTCGCGGAGCGTGTAGGCGACCGTCGGCAGCAGCGTCCCGACGAGCACCTGCACCGGATACCCGCGCCGCACCAGGAGCATCGGCGGGCCGAGCGCGATCAGGACGTACGCCAGCACGTCCATCCCGCGCACGTCGTCCCGGCCGCGCTGGTTGTGCGACGCCGCGATCATGCCGCCGATCTGCAGCACGCCGACCACGAACGCCAGCACGGCGTCCCGCGGGATCCCGACGAAAGGCGGCGGCAACGGCGGCCCGAACAACCGCGTCCGACCCGGGTCGTGTCCACGGTCGCGCCCGGGATCGGGCGCCAGGCGAGTGGATGCGTTCACCCGCTCACGATAGGTCCGGCGGCACGCCCGAATCGTCCCTCGGTTGACGGCATCGCGGCGCCTCCCCGCGGCGCAGCCGGCCCCGTCCCGCCTGCTCCCGGCGGAGTACCCCCGACCCCGGCGACCGCCCCGCGGTGCTGCCGGGGAAGACGCGCAGGTGCCTCCCGGAGCGGGACGTCGCGGACCCCCGGCCCGCCGCAGTCTGGAGGCGTTCCGCGGCACCACCGAAACCGGCTCGGTGCCGTTCACCCGCCATTCGTTCCCCGCGATCCGGGAGCCCCCATGCCCAGCAACTCGTCCCCCACCCACGCCGCGGCCGGCGCCGACCCCACCCACTTCGCGGCCGGCGCCGACCCCACCTACTTCGCGGCCGGCGCCGACCCCACCTACTTCGCGGCCGGCGCCGACCCCACCTACTTCGCGGCCGGCGCCGACCCCACCTACTTCGCGGCCGGCGCCGGCCCCACCTACTTCGCGGCCGGCGCCGGCCCCACCTACTTCGCGGCTGGCGCCGGCCCTGGCCGCTACGCCGCGTGCACCGTGCACGCGGTCCGCGCCTACGGCGAGGACGACACCGAGGTCCGTGCGCTCGACGATGTGACCGTCGGATTCGCCCGTGGCCGGTTCACCGCCGTGATGGGCTCGTCCGGCTCCGGCAAGTCGACGCTGCTGCACTGCCTCGCCGGGCTGGACACCCTGACGTCCGGGCAGGTCTTCCTCGGCGACACCGAGCTGGGGTCGCTGACCGACAAGCGCCTGACGCGCCTGCGGCGCGACCGGATCGGGTTCGTCTTCCAGGCCTTCAACCTGCTGCCGACGCTGACCGCGGGCGAGAACATCACCCTCCCCGCGGCCCTCGCCGGCACGCGCCTCGACCCCGACTGGGTCGCGCGCGTCGTCGAGGCGGTCGGGCTCGGGGACCGGCTCGCGCACCGGCCCTCCGAGTTGTCCGGCGGTCAGCAGCAGCGGGTCGCCGTCGCGCGGGCCCTGGCCACGCGGCCCGAGATGATCCTCGCCGACGAGCCGACCGGCAACCTCGACTCGCGTTCCGGCGGCGAGGTCCTGCGCCTGCTGCGCGACGCGGTCGACACCCTGGGCCAGACCGTTCTGACGGTGACACACGACCCGGTCGCCGCCGGCTACGCCGACACCGTCGTCTTCCTCGCCGACGGGCGCGTCGCCGACCGCATGGACGCCCCGACCCCGCAGGCCGTACTCGACCGGATGAAGGCGTTCGACGCGCCGAAGGCGGGTGCGTCGCGATGACCGCCGCACCGTCCGGCCTCGGCATCGGCCGCCTGGCCGTGCGCAACCTGGTCGCCTACAAGCGCCGCGTGCTCGGACTGGTCCTCGCGGTGCTGCTCGGTACCGCGTTCCTGTCCGGCGCGCTGATCCTGTCCGACACCGTCAAGGCGTCGATCACCGGGCTCATCCGCGACAGCGGCGCCGGAACCGACGTTGTCGTGCGCAACGCCACCGACGTGACCGACGAACCCGGCACGATGCGCGCCGCGATCCCGGCCGGGACCGCCGACCTGGTCCGCGGCGTCCCCGGGGTGGCCGCCGCCGAGCCGGTGGTCGTCGGGTACGGCCAACTGGTCGGCAAGGACGGCGACATGCTCACCGGCAACGGCCCGCGCACCGCGGGCAACTGGATTCCGGACCCGGCCCTCAACCCCTACGACCTCGCCGAGGGACGCCCGCCGCTGGGCCCCGACGAGGTGGTCATCGACCGCGGGTCCGCCGTACAGGGCCATCTCGCACCCGGCGACCGCGTCACCGTGCTGACCCCGTCGCCGGTGCCGGTCACCGTGGTGGGCGTCGCGACGTTCGGCGACGCCGACGCGTTCGGAGGCGCCTCGTACACCGGCTTCTCCCTCGAAGGCGCACTGACCCACGTCGCGCGCGACACCGGCGCGATCGGCTCGGTGTCGGTACGCCTCGATCCCGGTGTCGACCAGAAGGCCGCGGCCGACGCCATCCAGCGCGTCCTGCCGCCCGGTGTCCGGGCGGTGCCGGGCACGGAGGCGACGCAGGAGCAAGTCGACGCGGTCTCGTCGGGATTCCTCAGCATTCTGCGGACGTTCCTGTCGGCATTCGCCGTCATCGCGCTCGTCGTCGCGGCCTTCTCCATCAACCACACGTTCTCGGTGGTCACCGCCCAACGCATGCGCGAGGCGGCCCTGTTGCGGGCGCTCGGCGCGTCGCGGCGGCAGATCCGCGGGCAGGCGCTGACCGAGGCGGCGGTGATCGGCGTCGGAGCGTCGGCACTCGGCCTCGCGGCGGGTGCGGGCCTCGCGGCGGGCCTCAAGGCGCTGTTCGCGGCCTTCGGCTTCGCGTTCCCCGTCGACGGCCTGGAGTTCCGCGCCCAGACCGCGTGGATCGTGCTGCCGGTCGGGATCGCGGTCACCCTGGTCTCGGCGCTGGTTCCGGCGGTCAAGGGCTCGCGCGTCGCCCCGGTCGCGGCACTGCGCGGCTCGGCGGCCGAGGACGCGGGCATCCCGCCGGCGCGGACCGCCGCGGGCGCGGGCCTCACGGCACTCGGCGTCGGCCTGACCACGGTCGCCGGCAACGCGTGGGTCCTGGCCGCGGGGGCGTCGGCCACCGTCGCCGGTGTCCTCCTGGCCGCCCCCGTGGTGGTGCGGGTGCTCGGAGGGGCGCTGACGGCTCCGTTCACGCGCCTCGGCGCGGGCCCGATGCTCGCGCGCGGCAATGTGCTGCGCAGCCCGCGGCGCACCGCGGGCGCCGCGACCGCGATGGTCGTCGGCATCGCCGTCGTCACCGTCTTCGCGATCTTCGCGGCCTCGCTCAAGGACGGCGCGGAAGGCGAGACCCGCGACACCTTGGTCGGCTCGGTCGTCATCGGCGGCTCGTCGCCCGCGGGCTGGGCGGGCGGCGGGCACAGCCCCGAACTCACCGCCCAGGCGGGGCGGCTGCCGGGCGTCGACGCGGCCGTCGGCCTGCAACGCGGCAACGCGCTGGTGGACGGTGCCGGCCGGCAGATCGTGGCGGCCGACACCGCGCGCCTGGACGCGGCCCTGGACCTCGGACTGACGGACGGCACCGCCACCGCCCTGGGCGCCGACAAGATCGCGGTGTCCGGATCCGCGGCCGACGACCACGGCCTCGTGCTCGGTTCGCCCGTGGAGGTCACGTACCCGGACGGGGCGCGTGCCACGATGACGGTCGCCGGCGTCTACGACCGCACCACCATGGTCGGCGACTACCTGATCGACCGTCAGGCCTGGTCGCCGCACGCCGTGACGGACGTCGACACGCTCGCGGTCCTCGCCCTGGCCGCCGACGCGAGCCCCGGCGACGTCAAGGCCGCCGCCGAGCGCCTGGCCGCGGCCTACGGCAACCCGCCCGTCGAGGACCGCGACGGCTACGTCGACGCGTCGATGGCCATGGTCGACCAACTCGTCACCGTCGTCTACGCGTTGCTCGCCCTCGCGTTGCTCATCGCCCTCGGCGGGATCGCGAACACGCTCTCCCTCGCGGCGCACGAGCGCCGGCGCGAACTCGGCCTGTTGCGCGCGGTCGGTGCCGAACGTGGCCAGATCCGCGCGTCCCTGCGCTGGGAATCCGCCTTCGTCGCCGCGCTCGGCGCGCTCACCGGGCTGGCCCTCGGTGTCTTCCTGGCCCGCGTCGCCGTCGGCACGCTCGCCGGTGACCGGGAACTGCCGTACGCCGTGCCCGCGCTCCAACTCGCGATCCTCTTCGCGGCCGGCACGCTGGGTGCGCTCCTCGCCGCCACGCGCCCCGCCGCGCGAGCGGCGAAAACGGATATCCTCCGCGCGATTTCCGCGCAATAACCGACAAAGGAACTCCCGGGGCCCCTTCCGAGCGGCGGAAGGGGCCCCGCGCACGTCACACACCGTCACCCGCGCCGGCGTGCCCGCGGCCCTTGTCCGAAATTCCACCGTAAGAGTGCGCGAAGGGCCGTGCCGGAACGGGGAATTCCGGATAGTCTTCGCTGCCCGACCCGAGGGAGTCGAGCCGCCATGGTCGATCGCCGGATGTCCTTTCACGTCCCCAACGTCGTCGCGTCCGTGCCTGTTGCCCGTCACCGCGTCATGCGGCAGATCACCGTCTGGGACCACGGAATGGGGGCGGAGGCCCGGGACGCCTTCGCGTTGCTGGTCAGTGAGTTGGTCACCAACGCGGTGCTGCACGCGGGAGACCGCGCGGGGCTGCTCAAGGTGGGCGTGAGCCTGATCGAACGCGTGGTGCGCATCGAGGTGTTCGACCACTCCGACCGGCCGCCCGTCCTCGGCCGCCGCGATCCCGACGACGCGGAGGGCGAGAACGGGCGCGGCATGTTCCTGGTCGGCGCGCTGGCCGACCGGCACGGCTACCGGATCCTCGGCGACGGCAAAAGCGTCTGGGCCGAACGCGACCTGCCCCCGGTTCCGCGCGAGGCGGCCCGCCGCGAGATCCTGCGCGAGGGAGGCCGGACGTGCCGCCCCGCGGCCCGGCCGGCACCGCACTGACGACCTTTCCGGCCACAGGGTCGCCGAGGGAGAGTGGACGCATGACACACGACCGGATGATCCGAACCACGGCCCACGCCGTGATCCTCGACCGCCAAGGGCGGCTGATCGCGGTCAACCCGTCCTACAAGGCCGGATGGGACCTCCCCGGAGGGATGGCCGAGGACGGCGAGACTCCGCACGCCGCGGCGACCCGCGAGATCGCGGAGGAGATCGGCATCGAGGTGCGGTTGGGGCGCCTCCTGGTCCGCGACGTCCGCGCCGACGGTCAAGACGACGGGGAAGGCGACGGGGAAGAGGCCTCGGCGACCGCGCACTTCGTCTTCGACGCGCCCGTGGCAGCCGATCGGGTGGTCCGTGAACTGCGCGCCGTCGACCCGGAGTTGATCGGCGCCGCGGCGCTGGCGCCGGAGCACTGGGGGGCACTGGCGCCGGCGGTCCTGCGCCGCGTCGAAGTCGCCCTGCGGGTCCGGGAGTACGGGCTTGACACGGCGTATCTGGAGGACGGCGCCGCGGTCGCGACGTAGGGGGCGGGCGCGGCGGGGCCGGGGGAACGGTTGGCCCCGCCGCGGACTGGGGGTGTTATGGCGCGCGGGTCAGCAGGGCGCGGACGCCGGTGGTCGAGGTGCCCAGGCCGGTGAGGGGCGGCAGGGCGAACGGCGTCGGCGCGGCGGGGGCGGTCCCGCGGCCGAAGTTGCGGCGCAGCGTGGCCTCGTCGTACCGCCGCACGTTCCGGTGCCAGTTGACGATGCCCGCGAGCCAGTTGCGGAGATCCTCGACGTAGGCGTCCAGGCTCGCGCGGGCCTCGTCGCCAAGCTCGAAGTCATCGGACAGCACCGGGAGTTCGTGAGCCACCACGTGCCGGAACTGGCTGAGCCGCCGATGCATAAGGTCGGCGACGATCCGCACGGCCGTGTCGTGGTCGCAGTCGAAGAACCGTTCGACGACGAGGATCCCGTTGTGGATGTCGCCCTCGAACTCGATCTCCTTTTGGTACGAGAACAAGTCGTTGAGCAGCACCGCGTAGTCCATCGCGGAGTTCTCCAGCGACCGCACCGGGCCGCTGTGGAAGATCTCGTCCGGCAGCCCCGTGCCGTGGACGAGGCGGGCCAGGCTCATGGTCAGCTCCGACCCGAAGGTCCGGCGCCGCATCTCGATGTAGTCGACCGGGTCGGGGACCTGCCGTTTGGCGAGGTTGGCGACCTCCCATACGAACGCGTCAAGCATCGCCGTGATCGCGCGCCGGTGGTCGCGCCGCACCTCGTCGGAGACCGACGCCGTGGTGCGTTCCCACAGGTCCGCGAGCCCCCGTTCCATCGGCGTGGTCGCGGGTGGCGGGGGCGTGCCGTCCACCGGCATCCGCGCGGCCAGGCGGTCGGTGTGGATTCTGGCGCCGAGTACGTCGCCGGTGCGGCCGTGGATCGCGGTGAAGTAGTCGTCGGCGTAGGTGCCCCAGGTGAGCCAGCAGGCCGACAGCTCCAGTTCGCCGGGTGTCGCGTCGGGATCGAGCCCGGCCGAGCACAGCGCGAAGTCGAAGCCCCGCAGCATCTCCTCGGTCCACAGGTTGGCGGCGTCGGGGCTCGCGCCCGGGCCGATGAGACCCATCTCGCGGGCCCACGCGACCGACTTCTCCAGGGCGTCGCCCGCGTGCGGGCTGAGCGAGAGCGGGAAGGGCGTCTCGATGTCCGGCACGATCGACGGCCCCACCGGGTGCGGCGTGTGCAGGCGCCGGCGTACGCGTGTGAGCGTCGCGACCAGGTTCGCCGCCGAGGTGCCGAGCCCGGTGGGCGGGAACGGGAACGTCCGGCGGCGGCCCGCGCCGGCGCCTTGGTTCATGTAGCGGCTGGACCGCATGTGCCACTCGTGGCCGCCGGACTGCCAGTCCTGGAGGCCCTTGACGTACGCGAGGACGTCGGCCGCGCCCCGGGCGTCGATCGCGTGTTCGGCCAGCAGCGGCCCGAGTTCGGTGAAGACGGTGTCCTCGAACTGCTGGAGGCGCGAGGTGAGCAGGTCGTTGACCGCGTCGGCGGCGTCCTGGGTCGCGCAGTCGAAGAACGTCTCCAACACCAGGACGCCGTTGCTGAGTTCGCCCTTCTCCTGGGTCTCGCGCTCGTAGGAGAACAGGTCGTTGCGCAGGTGCACCGCGTCGGCGAACGTCTCGCGCAGCACCCGCATCGGCCGCGACTCGGCGATGCGCGGCGGCACTTCGGCTCCGACCGCGTATTCGACGAGGTTCGCCGACCACGGCGCGCCGCCGACTTTGCGGCGCATCTCGATGTATTCGACGGGGTTGGGGATGCGTCCCGCATTGATGTTCGACAGTTCCCACAGGGATTCGTTGAGCAGGTTCCTCGTGTGCTCGGCGAAGCGCGCGAGCCATTCGCGCGACATCGACGGGACGGTGCGCGCCCACAGGTCCGCGAGCCCGGCCTCGACCGGATTCGCGGGTTCCGGAAAGCCCGCCGCGATGTGGACCGGCATGAACATCGGAAGCCGGTCCAGGTACGCCTTGCCGCCCGCCCGGTCCTGGGTGCGCTTGAACAGCTCAAGGAAGTGGTCGTCGAAGAAGAAGACCCACGTGTACCAGTCGGTGACCAGGGCCAACTGCCCGGCGTCGCAGTCGGGATGCGTGTATGAGCACAGCAGCGCGTAGTCGTGCGCGTCCAGATCCGCCTCGGTCCAGACCCCGGAGCCCTCCAGCATCCCCATGGCGCGCGCCCATTCCCTGGTGTGCGTGCGCGCGCTGTCGAGATGCGGATTCAGCCGGGCCGGATAAGGCATGTAGAAATCCGGAAGCTCGAAAGGCTGTGCCACGTAACCCCCTTGACCGTTCCCCGATTTCCCCTCCGGGACGACTGGGCACTACCCCGGCCGGTCACCGGCTATCCGGGTGAGCGAACAGTCATATGAGCACCACATGTCGGATTCATCGCCGGGGGAATGCGAAAATCCACCAACGAGTCGCAACCCGACGTCCTTTGAACGGGAGAGCACATGAACGCCCCGGACCCCGACCGTTCCGGACCGACCGACGACCTCGGCCTGCACGTTCCGGTGCCGTCCGAAGTCCGGCGCGTCGTATCCCTCGTCCCGTCGCTCACCGAGGCGATCGCCGCGACCCGGCCCGGCCTCGTCGTCGGCGCGACCGACTGGTGCAGCCACCCCGCCGACCTCGACGTCACGCGCGTGCGCGGCACCAAGAACCCCGACATCGACGCCATCACGGGGCTCGCCCCCGACCTGGTGGTCGCCAACGAGGAGGAGAACCGCGTCCCGGACCTGGACGCCCTGCGCGCTGCCGGCATCCCCGTGTGGGTCACCCGAGTCCGTACGCTGCCCGAGGCGTTCACCTCGCTCGAACGACTCCTCACGATCGCCTGCCGGCTGCCGGCCCCCGCCTGGCTCGACGCCGCCCGCCGCGCGTGGGCCGACGCCGACGCGGCATCGTGGCCCAGCCGCACCGCCGTCATCCCCATCTGGCGCCGCCCGTGGATGGTCGTCGGCCGCGACACGTTCGCCGGTGACCTTCTCGCCCGCTTCGGCATCACCAACCTGTACGCCGAACACCCGGACCGCTACCCGAGGATCCCCCTCGACGACCTGCTCGCCACCCGCCCCGACCTGGTCGTGCTCCCCGACGAGCCGTACGTCTTCACCGCCGACGACGGGCCGGAGAGTTTCCCCGGCGTCCGGCCCGTCCTGCTGAGCGGCCGTCACCTGACGTGGTACGGCCCGTCGTTGGCGTCGGCGCCCGAGGTCATCGCGGCGGCCCTGCACGCGTGAGCGGCGCCGGCTCCGCTCACGCGTCGCGGTGCCACAGCGCCGCCCCGCCCGCCACCAGCGCTCCCGCGGCGTACAGCGCGAGCACCCCGAGCCCCGCCCACGGACCGATCGCCAACTGGTCCAGGTCCCGCGTCGACTGGATCGCCAACCCGGCCGACGCGGGCGCGCTTCGCGTCAGCCACTCCTTCCACGTGTCGTCCGACACCAGCGACGCGGCGATCGGGAACGCGTACAGCAGTGCCAGCACGCCCCCGACCGCTCCCGCCGTGTCCCGGACGAGGAACGCCACACCGACGCTCAGCAGCGCGATCAGGACCAGGTACGCCACCGATCCGAACACCGCGCGCGCGGTGGGCCCGTCCGTGAACGACAGCGGGGCGTACCCGTTGGCCCGGGTGAACCCGTTGCCGGCCAGCAGGAACTGCCCGACCAGTACCGATCCGGCGATCGCGACGAGCGCCGCCCCCGCGGTGACCGCCCCGACCACCGAGGCCTTGGCCGCGAGCACACGCAGGCGGTCCGGTATCGCGGTCAACGTGACCCGCACCATGCCGGTCCCGTACTCGCCCGCCACCGCGAGCACCGCGAACGCCGCCACCGCGGCCTGCCCGACCCACACACCGGTCAGGCTCAGCTTCACGGTGTCCTCGTGACATGACGAAGGCGTACGGCATTGGTCGGTGTCGACCCCCTCGGCCGCCGCGGCGCCCAGCAGCACCGTCAACCCCACGACCGCGAACATCAGCCACCACGTGCTCGGCACCGTCCGCAACTTCGCCCACTCGGCGCGCCACGCGCGCGCTCGGCCCGAGGCGGAGCCCGGGCCGCACCCGACGCCCCGCCCCTGCCCGGACACCGCCCGCGTCGGCGCGGCGGTCACGGACGCCTCCGGCGCACCTGCCACGCCGCCAGAGCGAGCGCGACCGCGGCGTAGGCGCACAGCACCGCCAGCCCGGCGCCGCCGCTTTGCGGATAGCAGCCGTCCTCGGGCAGGCACGCCGACTCGACCTGCGGATAGTCGTCGATCGTGCGCTGCACCGCGAACCCGGCCGCCGGAGTGACCTGGATGATGAACCGCGCCGTCCCCAACGGCAGCCCGGCGATGAGGATTTGCGGCAGCACCAGCAGGACGATGATCACGGTCACCGCCACCGCGGTGTTCCGTACCAAGGCGCCCACGGCGAGCGCGAACACCGCGACGAGCGCCAGCACCGCGGCCGTGCCCAGCACCGCACGCAGCACGGAGCCGTCGCCGAGCGTCAGGTCGGGATACAGCGGCGGCTTGTGGCCCTTGTCCCGCAGGAGCGGCTGACTCACCGCGAACGCGGCCCCCGCCGCCACCACGCCCGTGACGAACGCGACTCCGCCCAGCACCAGCGCCTTGGCGGCCAGGACGCGGCCCCGCCGAGGGCTCGCCAAGAACGTCGTCGCGATCATGCCCTTGCGGAATTCCGCCGTGATGAACAGGACCCCCAGCGCCGCCAGCGGGATCAGCCCGACCAGTGCCCCGGACAGGCCCTTCTGGACGAGGTCGGTGTCCTGTTCCATGGGAGCGATGTCGCCCGTCGCGACAATGGTGTGCACGCCCCCCGACTCCGACGCCCCCAACACCTGCCCGTCCGCCGCGCCGGCGTCCGGCGGGGCGTCGGGATCCGCGAGCGCGGGCCCGCGGATCCCGCCCCCCACAGTGGTCGCCACCGGCGGCCCCTGGGTGCGGCCGTCGACGGAGAAATCACGGAACGTCCCCGTCGACACCGTGAACGAGCCGTTGACATCGGTGGACCCGAACGCACGCTCGATGTCGTACGCCATGGGCGACGCGACGAACATCCCCACCCGCACGGTCTCCGGCAGCGCCACCGAATCCGCCGTGCCGATCTCGTCCCAGCGCACGCCGTCGGCCGATTCGTACGCCGTGACGACATCGCCCGCGCGCGTCAACCGCAGCCAACGCGGCTGATCCGGAGGCGCGGCACTGCCCGCGACGTCGTGCGTGAAGTCGTACTGGAACCGCACCCCATGGGCCTGTGTGAGCATCGCCGCCGCGTAGACCGACCCCGGCTCGGTCGACGCCTTCATCACGAGCCCGGCCTTCGCCCACGGTGCCGCCGAGCCCTCACGCCCGTTCGGACCCTGGCGCTTGTGCGCCACGAGGCTGTCGACACGCACCGTCACCGTGCCGTCGCCGGTCAGCGGCTGGTGGACGAACTGGAAGCCGTCGCTGACCGGACGGTCGTCCGGTCCGAGCGTCGGCCCGTTCGGGCCGCCGCCTCCGCTGACCTCGCCGCCGCCGGACGCCGGCACCGCCACCAGCACGGTCAGCACGACGGCGCCGAGCAGCGCGTACCCCCAGCGCCGGACCGTGCGCAGTTTCGTCCACTCGGCCAGCAGGAGCCGACCGAACACGGCACCGCCGCGCGCGTGCGGCGACCGGTATCCCGAAGCCGGGGGAGCGGGTGCGGGGGCACTCATCGCGGGCCCTCGCCCTCGCCACCGGAACTCTCGAACTCGCCCGCACCACGCGTCAGTTCCATGTACGCCTCCTCCAACGACGCCCGATGCGCCGCCACCTCGGAGAACGCGATCGCGTGCTCCCCCAGCACCTGGACCACCCGCTCCGCGGGCATCCCGGAGACGGTGAGCGCGTCGCGGCCGGTCGCCGCCACGGTCGCGCCTTCCCCGGTGAGCACGGCCAGCGCCTCGCCGCGCGCGGCCGTACGGACCGCCACCCGGCCGCCGGACGCCGCCGCGAGCAGCTGCGCGACACCGGTGTCCGCGATCAGCCGGCCCCGGCCGATCACGACCAAGTGGTCCGCGCTGTCCTCCAGTTCGCTCATCAGATGGCTGGAGATCAACACCGTGCGCCCCTCCGCCGCCAGCGAGCGCAGGAACCCCCGGATCCAGCGCACGCCCTCCGGGTCGAGCCCGTTGACCGGCTCGTCGAACACCAGCACCGGCGGATCGCCGAGCAGCGCCGCCGCGATCCCCAACCGCTGGCGCATACCCAGCGAATAGCCGCCCGCACGACGCCGACCCGCCGGCCCGAGGCCCACCAGATCGAGGAGTTCGTCCACCCTGCGCGTCGGCATCCCGTGCGAGTACGCCAGCCAGCGCAGGTGGTCGCGCCCGCTGCGGCCGGGATGCACGGCCGCGGCATCGAGCAGCGCCCCCACCTCGTACAGCGGCGTCCGCAGGGACCGGTACGCCCGCCCGCCCACGAGCGCCTCGCCCTCGTCGGCGGCGTCCAGCCCCAACAGGATGCGCATCGTGGTCGACTTGCCCGCCCCATTGGGCCCGACGAAGCCGGTGACCTGGCCCGGCCGCGCGGTGAACGACAGCCCGTCCACCGCGAGCGCCGGACCGAACCGCTTGCGCAGGTCCGAGACTTCAATGGTTGCTTCCATGGCAGCAGAGGCTAGGGAGCGCCCCTACCCCGGGTCGTCACGCCGACGAGCCGTCTTGCGGGTCCCGGGCCCGGGGGAGCGGACACCCGTGCCGTCCCTCGCACGAGGGACACCCGAACCGCCACGACGGGGGACGCCGGACAACGAGGCACCCGACGAGAATGACCCCCGACGCACCGCGACCCGGCGATTCCGCCACCAACACCACGACACCGCCACATCGCATCCCCGAACGAGTCATCCGCCGCCCCGACCACCCGAATTCCCACGACGCCACCGACCACCCGCCCCGGCACGCCCTTCGCCGCGCCGACGACGAAGCCTTCAGCCGCCGCCACGCTTGCCGCCACCACCGCGACAGCCAGGCCTGTCAACGCCGGTGTCACCATCGCCCCTCACCCCGCCACCGACCACCGCCGCCACGCCCGCCACCGCACCCCGGCCGAGCCTTCACACCGCCGCCTTCGCCCCTGCGCCCCCACCGACCACCGGCACCGCCACGGCCCCGTCGCCGCACCGTAGACCGCGACCCCGCCGGCCCCGCCACCGCCGCCACCGCCGCTTCGCCACCGACGATCACGAGGTCGACACCGCCAATGCCCTGGACTCGCCGGCTGTCCGAACCGCGCTCGGCCGTGTACGCCGCTGCCGTGACGGCCCTGTTCGCCGTGGAGGAGACGATCCTCCGGTTCGGGGGCGAGGTCGGTACCGCGCCGGATTCCGGTGGCCCTGCGGCGGCCGGTGCGGGCGCCGACACCCTCGTGATCGCCGTCATCCTCGCGCTGCTCACCACCGTGCCGCTGGCCTTGGCGCCGATCCATCTCGCGTCGTCGGCCGTGCTGATCACCCTCGCCTCGGCGTTCTCGCTCACTCCCTTCCATGCCCTCACCCTCGCCGGTGTCGCGGCCCAGGCCGCGGTCCTGTGCCAACTCGCGTGGTCCGGCTCGCGGTTGCTCGCGTACGCGCCCCTGCCGGTTTTCGTCGGGTGTGCGGTGGCCACCGTCGGCGGTGACTCCCTGTGGGAGCGGGGCATCGCCGTCGCGCTCGTCGCACTCGCGCCCGCGGCTGTCGCGCTCGGGGCCGTGGGCCGAGGCCGTACGACCACCCGGGCCCACAGCGCCGCCGCGCAAGCCGTCGCGGACACCCTGCACGAGCACGCCGCACGCGGCGAACGGGCCAGAATCGCACGCGAACTCCACGACGTCGTCGCGCACCACATCTCGATGATCAGCGTGCAGGCCGAGACCGCCCGGCTCACCACCCAAGGGCTCCCGGCCGAGGGGGCGAAACGGCTGCTCGCCATCGGCGACACCGCACGTGCCGCGCTCACCGAAATGCGCAGGCTGCTCGGCGTCCTGCGGGAGGACGCCGGAACCGGCGGCGGTCGCAAACCCCAGCCCGCACTGGACCAGCTCATGGAACTCGTCGACGACGCCCGCGACGCGGCGGGAGCGGCGACCCGGCTCATCGTGCGCGGCCGGGTCGTGCAACTCGACCCCGGCGTCGGCCTGACCGCGTACCGCATCGTGCAGGAGGCGCTGACCAACGCGCGGCGCCACGCTCCGGGAGCCGCGGTCGATGTCGAACTGCGGTACACCGCGAGCGACCTGCACCTCCGCATCCGCGACAATGGCCCCGGACCGGGCACGGCGGCCCCCGGACGCGACCGACCCGGCGCGGCCGAACGAGACAGCAGAGGAGTCGCGGTGGCGCGGGCACCGGAAACCGGGCACGGTCTCGTCGGGATGCGTGAACGAGCGGCGATGGTCGGTGGCGAGTTGACCACGGGCGCCGCACCCGGTGGCGGTTTCGTGGTGAACGTCCGCCTGCCCGTGCCCGCGCCTGGAGAGTCGGCATGACCGCCACGGCTCCGGGCGCCCCGGCGATCGGCGTCGTCGTCGTGGACGACCACGAGGTCGTGCGCGCAGGCTTCGCGGGACTCCTCGCGACACAACCGGACTTCACCGTCGTCGGCACCGCCGCCGACGGCGCGGAGGCGGTGCGCGTCTGCGCCGAGCGCCGACCCGATGTCGTGCTCATGGATGTCCGCATGCCGACCATGGACGGCATCGAGGCCACCGAGCGCATCGTGGCGTCCGCCGCCGGCACGGGTCCGCGGATCCTCATCCTGACCACCTTCGATCTCGATGAACACGTATATGACGCACTCGCCGCGGGAGCGAGCGGCTTCCTGCTCAAGGACGTCACGGCGGAACGTCTCTTCGACGCGGTGCGGGTCGTGGCCTCAGGGGAGGCGCTGCTCGCTCCCACGGTCACCCGCCGCCTGATCGGGGAGTTCGCCCGGCTGCGGTCCCGCCACCCCGAGTCGGCCCGTCCTGTGGCGCTGGACCGGCTGACGCCGCGTGAGACAGAGGTGCTGCGGCGGATCGCGGCCGGCCTGTCGAACCCCGAGATAGCCGCGCGACTGTCGGTGAGCGAGGAGACCGTCAAGACCCACGTGAGCCGCATCCTCGCGAAACTCGGACTGCGGGACCGCACGCAAGCGGTGGTGGCGGCCTACGAATCGGGGCTGGTGGTCCCGGGAACCCAGGGCGACGCCGGATAACCGCGACCCGGGCGCGCGAAGTGGTGCCGGGCAGCCCTCGCACGACAAGGCACAGGCCCGGCCCCGCTCCGACGCCGTCGCGCACACCCCCACCGACCACCACCCGCCCGCGCGGTCACCGCCTCAGGGGCGAGCACTTCGCACACGACCGCCGCGACCCGACCCCCTGCGCGCCCCGCCCAACCGTCACGGTCCTTGCCTGATGGCCCCCTGACCCGTCACTGACCACCGCCCCCGCCGAGCGGGGCGGTGCCGCGCGGCTCCGCGACCGCACCCACATCCGGCTCCGACGGCGACGACGGCGATGGTGACGGCGACCCCGGCTCG
The DNA here is from genome assembly GCF_021165735.1 of Yinghuangia sp. ASG 101. Taxonomy (GTDB): domain Bacteria; phylum Actinomycetota; class Actinomycetes; order Streptomycetales; family Streptomycetaceae; genus Yinghuangia. The sequence continues at coordinate 6,235,364 of NZ_CP088911.1, forward strand.
GTCCCGGACGCCGGTATCGCCGTCGACTCCGTCCCCGGGGCCGGTATCGCATGTTCCGCGGCACGGCTGGTCTCCTCCCAGCCCGCCCACGTCTCCATGCGCTGCCGTGCGATGTCGAAGGCGAGGTCGTAGACCATGCCGCCGAGGAGCAGGCGCAAGGGCGGATCGTCGCTGTCGACCAGCCTCATCAGGGCGGTGGCGGCCAACTCCGGGGCGCTGTCGACCGAATCGTTCGCCCACATCTTCTCCAACTCGGCACGCAGCGGCGCGTAGGCGTCGACCGGGGTGGTGTGGTGCATGGCGGTGTAGAGGTCGGTCCAATAGCCGCCGGGCTGCACGATGCTCAGCTTGATCCCGAATTGCGCGGCCTCCCGGGCCAGCGCCTCGCTCATGCCTTCCAGCGCGAACTTGCTCGCCGCGTACATGCCGGACAAGGGGAAACCCGCCAGGCCGCCGATGCTGGAAATCTGCACGATGTGCCCCGAGCCCTGGGCACGCAGCCGCGGCATGACCGCCTGGCCGACCCACAGCGCGCCGAAGAAGTTCGTCTCCATTTGGGCGCGCGCCTCGGCCTCGGTGAACTCCTCGATCATGCCCATCGACAGCGTCCCGGCGTTGTTGACGACGACATCGAGCCGCCCGAAGTGCCCGACGGCGTGCTCCACCGCGCGGAACACCGCCTCGCGGTCGGTCACGTCGAGCGTGACCGGCAGGACGCGGCCGTCTTCGTACGCGGCGGCCATCCGATCGAGCGCGTCACGGCTCCGGGCGGCGATCACGACGTTGTCGCCGGCGGCGAGCGCCGCGGACGCGAAGGCCCGCCCGAGGCCGCGGCTGGCCCCTGTGACGAACCAGACGCGCGGAGTGGTGGATGCGGAGGGTGCGGAGGACGCAGAGGAGGTGGGCATAGAGGATCCCTTCGATCGAGACGAGACGTTGCGTCTTGTTTCTGCCTGCCTCACTCTGCACGGTCGAGCCGAACCTGTCAAGACGCAACGTCTCGTCTCATGTCCTGCTACCGTGGTCGGCATGCAGAAGCAGACCCCCAACACCTCCCGGCGCAGCGAGGCGTCCCGCCGCGCGATCCTGGCCGCCGCGTTCGACCTGGTCGGAGAGGTGGGGTACGCCAAGCTCACCATCGAGGCGATCGCCGCCCGCGCGGGTGTCGGCAAGCAGACCATCTACCGCTGGTGGCCCTCGAAGGGCGCGGTGCTGTTCGACGCGTTCCTGGCCATGAGCGAGGGGCCGGAGGGTGAGCCGGCGCCGGAGGCGGCCCTGCCGGACACGGGCGACCTCGAAGCCGACCTCAAGGCCGTGCTCCGGGAGACCGTCGAGGAATTCAACGACCCCCGGATCGACCTGCCCACGCGTGCGCTGACCGGCGAGATCGTGCACGACACGCAGCTCGCCGTGGCATATGCCGAGCGGTTGCACGCGCCCGTCCACGCACTGAAGCGGCGGAGGCTGCGCGCGGCCCAGGAGGCGGGCGAACTCGCGGAGGACGTCGACCTGGACGTCGTGGTCGACATGATCTGGGCGCCGATAATGCAGCGCTGGCTGCTGCGTTCCGGCCCGTTGACCGTGGAGTACGCCGATCGGGTCGTCGAGACCGCATTGGCCGGACTTCGGCCGCGACCTGCTCAAAAGCCTCCCGTGTCGGCGGATTGACTGCGGAGAGTAATCATCTGGGAGGCGGAACGTAAGCACCGGTGCCACAGTGAGGGGGAGTCCAGCCCCGTGGACTCTCCCCAAGGAGGAACACCATGGCCAAGCAAAAGGCCAAGCCGCACATGAACAAGAGCCCGATGTTCTCCGACGCCGCCTCGAGCGGCGACGAGGCCCGCGAGCAGAACCGTTCGGCACAGGCCCGCTCCGCCGAGCCGAACCGCTCCGCACAGGCCCGTCCCGCACAGGCCCGTCCCGCCCAGGACCGGGCGTCGTCGGCTCAGGACCGCTCGTCCGCGGCGAACACCGCGCACGACTCCGGCACGCTCGTCGCGGAGCACGACGAAGCGAAGAGCCCCCGGGCGAAGGCTGGTCGCAAGCAGCCGCAGCGCGGCGGCGAAACCGGTCCGCGCGCCACTGCCCGGCGTCGCTGAGTACCGGAGCATGAGGTCCGGACGCCGGAGCCCACGGGCCTGAGCACCGGACACACGGGACCCCGGTCCGCCCTCGCGGCGGACCGGGGTCCCGTCGTCCGGCACCACCCGGGCGACGGGACGGCGCGGTGATCGCGTGACGGCCCGGGGGCTCGCACCGGCCGGGGGCACGCGTCGTCCGGCACCGTCCGACCCGGTCGCGCGACGCCCGGGCGGCACGGGAACCGCACAAGGCCGCGGCTCCCGTCCGGGCCGGCCGCGGGCGGCCTCCGCCGAGCCCGCACATGTGCGCATACCGCTCTTCCGGGTACGCGCACAAGTACGGGAGATCACATCGCAGCGATGGAGGGTGCACGATGACGACCCATGAACGCGCGGTCGAGGTGGCCGCGTCGCAGGACACGGTCTTCCAGTTGTTGTCCGACCCCCGGCACCTCCCCGAGTTCTTCGGAATGATCACGAACGTCTTCGCCCACGGATCCGACTCGGCGACACTGACCGCCATCGACCGCGAAGGCCGTACCCACGCATCCGTGCTGCGCTGCTTCGCCGATGGCGACGAGATGCACGTCGACTGGGAACTGGACAACCCGCGAACGCGCGGTGAGGTCTCGGTCACGCCCGGACCGGACCTCGAAGGCTGGAACCACTGCATCGTGCGGGCGGTCGTCGACAACGGCGCGTGGTCGAACCTCCCCGCCGCCGCCGGAACCCACCGCGGCTACCACCACGCCCCGGGCCAGTTCGGCGGCAGCCCGGGCCACGAAGGCCTGGCCCTCGGCCCGGCGACCCCGGACGCCGACGCACCGACCACCGTCGTCGACCCGGAGCGCGGCACCCCGCTCGTCCCGGGCGAAACCCTCGAACGCGCCCTGGCCCTCCTGCGCGACCACCTCGCCGAGGTCGCCCAGCGCACGTGACGCGCCGGCCGTCAAGGGCGGCGCACACCGGCAGCAGCACGGTGCCCGTCTCCTGCAACGGCCGCACCAACTCGTCGTCGGGAGTGCCGTCGGCGTTGCGCGGCATGATCAGGCCCGCCACGAACGCCCCGAAGATGACGTGCAGTTCGAGCGCGGCCGTGGCCCACGCGGAGGCCATCGCGACGGCGACCACGACCGGGAGGTCGTCGCGTGCGCGGGCCCCGGGGCGGTTCAGTCGGCGGCGCAGCAACGGGCGGACGACGCACCACATCGTCACCAGGTAGCCCGCGAACAGCGCCACCGTCGCCGGGAGCGGCAGGTGGTCGCCGGACGCCGAATCGCTCAGCAGGATCGCCGCGGCCAGGAACATCCACCCGAGAGCGTCGATGACACCCGCCGACGTCATCGCGACCACGCCGGCCAGCGTGCCGGACGCGCCGCGCTCCCGAATGATGCTCGCCAGGACGGGAACCGCGGTCACCGCCATCGCGACCGCCATGAACAGCACGAACGCGACGTTGTCGGACGCCGGGCCGTCCGGTGGCGTGTACAGGCCCCCGATGGCGAAGGCCGTGCCGCCGCCCAGAAGCATCGGGACGACGAACGCGCCGGCGGTGACCGCCGGGATGAGGCGGCGACGCGCGCGGAGCACCCGCAGATCCAGCTCGCACGCCACCGCGAACAGGAAGGGGACCAGGGTGACTTGGGCCAATACGGCGATGTAGGGAACGACTTCCGCCGGAAACAGTGCCTCGGTCGGGTTGCCGGGGACATGGCCCAACAGGCTTGGCCCCAGGGCGATTCCGGCGAAGATCCGGCCGACGACCTCGGGTTGCCCCAGGCGTCGGGCGACTGCTCGGAGAATGTGGCTGAGAGCCACGATGACAGCGGTGCCGGCAACGACTTGGGCGACAAGTTCGTCCGTGCTCACCTGAGGTCTCTCGCTCGATCGGGCAGCACGGGACGGGGTGGGACGGGACCAGGCTCGCGTATGAGGACACAACCGCAGCCATCGCTGCGGAATCCGGCCGACACACCGCGCCGCACGGACGAGCACTGGCACACTGTGCGCCCTGACCCTGTCGCAACTCCCGTGCCATGCACGGTCCTTGGGGATGCCAAGTCGCTTTCGGCAGACCTCGGACGCGAGCCTCGCCGACCCGGGAGCCCGCCACGCCTCCCGACGAATCGGGTGTCGCCGGCGCCGCGCCCTCGACGGCCTTGCCCACGACCACGCCCTCGAACATCCGTTCCCCGCGGGGTCGGCGGCTCGTGCGACGCACCGGGTCGGACCACAACGTAGGCTGATCCGACCTGACCCCCGCTCGCCGGCCCCGCGCGCGTGCGCGTGGGCGGTGTCCGAGCCATGCGGGGTGTGTGGAAGTGGAGGTCGTCCTGATGATCATCGGGGTGCTCGCGGTCGTCGCGGCCCTGGTCGGCGTGCACTGGTACGTGTGGCGTCGCATGGTGCGCGACACCACCCGCCCCGGCGGCCTTCCCCGGCGCATCGGCACGGGGTTGGTCGTACTTCTGCCGGTGCTGACCGTCACCGCCCTCGTCTCGACCAACGCCGGGGTGCCCTTCACCCTCCAGCGCATCGTCGCGTGGCCGGGCTACCTCTGGCTCGCGGTCCTGCTGTACCTCGTGCTCGCCCTGGTGGTCGGGGAGGCGGTGCGCCCGCTGCTCACCCGCTTCCTGGCCCGCCGCGCGGCCGGGCCGCCGCCGGAGGAGATACCCGAGCCCGTCGCCGCGGTTCCGGGAGCCGCCGCACGGACCACCCCGGACGACGGACCGGCGACACCGTCCCACAGCGCGCCCGACTCCCGAACCCCCGACACCCCCGCTCCCGACGGCCCCGCCTCCCGCGCCGACGATCCCCGGCCGCCGGACGAACCGGCCCTCTCACGACGCCTGTTCGTCTCCCGCGTCGTCGCCGTCGGCGCCGCGACCGCCGCCGCGGGCACGGTCGGCTACGGGACGTACAGCGTCCTGCGCGGCCCGAGCACCAGGCACGTCACCGTCCCGCTGGCCAAACTGCCGCGCGCCGCACACGGGTTCCGCATCGCGGTGGTCAGTGACATCCACCTCGGCCCGATCCTGGGCCGCGGCCACGCCCAGCGGGTCGTCGACGCGGTCAACCGCACCGGAGCCGACCTGATCACCGTCGTCGGCGACCTCGTCGACGGCACCGTCGCGAACCTGGGGTCGGCCGCCGCGCCGCTTCGCGAACTCCGGGCCCGCCACGGCGCGTTCTTCGTCACCGGCAACCACGAGTACTTCTCCGGCGCCGAGGAGTGGGTCGACTACGTCCGCGAGTTGGGCATCCACCCCCTGGAGAACGCCCGCGTCGAACTACCCGCGTTCGACCTCGCCGGAGTCAACGACTTCGCCGGCGAATCCGACAACCAGGGGCCCGACTTCGCCCGCGCCCTGGGCGACCGCGACACCAGCCGCGCGTCCGTGCTCCTCGCCCACCAGCCGGTGGCCGTCCACGACGCCGTCGACTACGGGGTCGACCTGCAACTGTCGGGCCACACCCACGGCGGGCAGCTGTGGCCGGGCCCGCTGCTGGCCGAACTCGCCAACCCCACCGTGGCGGGCCTGGAGCGCTACGGCGACACCCAGCTCTACGTCACACGCGGCGCCGGCGCCTGGGGCCCACCCGTCCGCGTCGGTGCGCCCTCGGATATCACCGTCGTCGAACTGGCCTCGAAACAGGCGTAGTTCCCTCAACCGAGACAGGCGGCACGCCATGACTCCCGAACAACTCAAAGACCACTGCCTGTCGTTCAACGGAGCCGTCGAAACGTTCCCCTTCAGCGAGGACCTGTCCGTGTTCAAGGTCGAAGGGAAGATCTTCGCCCTCAGCGCGCTCGACGGCGAGCCCCTGACCGTCAGCCTCAAATGCGACCCCGAACTCGCGGTCCGGCTCCGGGCGGAGCACCCGGCGATCGTCGGCGGCTACCACCTCAACAAACGGCACTGGAACACCGTGACGCTCGACGGAACCGTGAGCGACCGGCTCGTCCGCGACATGGTCGAGGACTCCTACGACCTGATCGTCGCGGCGCTGCCCAAGCGGACGCGGCTGCGCCTGGACTGGACCGGCGACCGCGCCTGAGACTCCCGGACCCCGCCGCACGCGCGTGCGCGGCACACCTGAGGGCGTTGCCCCGCGGCCCCCGACAATGCCAATGTTGCCGGAGTGGACCAGGATCTCGGATGGTGGGTGCGCATCGGTCTGGACGGCTGGCACACCCGGGACGGCCCGCGTTACCGGCAGATCGCCGCGACGCTCGCCGACACCATCGAACGCCGCCTCGTCGGCACCGGCGTGCGCCTGCCCGCGGAACGCCTGGTCGCCCAGGCCCTCGGCGTGAGCCGGGGCACGGCGGTCCGCGCCTACGACGACCTGGCCCAGAGCGGGCTCGTCGAACGGCGCCAGGGCGCGGGCACGTTCGTCCGCCCCAAACCGCCGTGGACGCACACCGCGCACCGGACGCCGTACGGTCCCGACCAGCCCCGCGTGACCCTGCCGGCGCAACACGCCCGGCGTGACCGCGACACGATCGACCTGTCGTTCCCCGTCCCCGCCGGAACCGGGCATCTGCCGCTCGTCGAACCCCTGTCGCTCGCCGAGTTGGGCGAAGCGGCCGACGGCGGCCACGGTCTCGGCGAACCGGCGGGGCTGCGCACGCTGCGCGAAGCCCTCGCCACCCACCTGACCCACCGCGTCGGAGTCGCCACCAGCCCCGACCAACTGATCGTCACCTCCGGTGCGCAGCAGGCTATTTCGCTGATCGTCGAGGCGATGGTGCCCCCGGGCCGCACGATCATCGCCGGCTGTCCCGCGTACGCCGGACTGGCCGCCGCCGTCGCGCTCCGCCGAGGGCGCATGGTCGGTGTGCCGGTCGACCACCACGGCATCGACGTCCACGCGGTCGACCGCGCCGCGTCCCACACCCACGCACCGGTGATCTACGTCGACTCCGCCGCGCACGACCCCACCGGCGCGGTACTGAGCCGCCTGCGCGCCGAACGCCTCCTCAGCGTCGCGCGCCGCCGCGACGCGCTGATCGTCGAGGACCTGTCGCAGGCCGGGCTCGGCCTGGTCGCGACGGCCCCGAACGGCGAGCCCGCGCGTCCTCTCGTCGCCTCGGACACCTCGGTGATCGCGATCGGCTCGCTGTCGCGCACGTTCTGGGCGGGCCTGCGCATCGGCTGGCTGCGCGCCCCCACACCGCTGCGCGGGCGGTTCCTGCGCCTGCGCGCCGCTCTCGACCTCGCGCCGAGCGTCCCCGCGCAGGTCATGGCGACGCGGCTGCTCACCGCCGTCGACACCGCGTGGTACGAGGGCGTCCGCCGCGCTCTGCGCGCCCGGCGCGACCTGCTCCTGGACTGCCTGGAGCGCCGCCTGCCCGCGTGGACCCCGCAGATCCCCGCGGCCGGTCCGTCCACGTGGGTCACCCTCCCGCTCCCCGAGACCGACACCTTCGCCCACCGGGCCGCCGAAGACCACGGCATCGTCGTCACCCCCGCCAGCGCCCTGTGCTTCGACAGCCGCCACCGCGACGCCCTCCGCCTGTCCTACGCCGCCTCGTCGACCACCCTCCGCGCCGCCGTCGACCGCCTCGCCGACGCCTGGGAGGAGCACAACCGAAGACGCGGAGCCGGGACGCCGTGAGGCCGGGCGCGGGCGTACGGCTGTGCGCGACCCGGCGACCGGTCGTGCGTGCGGGACCGGCCGGGGAACATCGCGCGGTTCTCGCCGCCGTCGTCCTCCCGAATGCCGTCCGCGACCGTCAACTGCGGCCAGTCGTGGTCGATTTGCCACAGCACGGTGGGCAGGGCCGGAAGGCCGACGACCAGCAGGCCCGCGAGGAACCCCCTGCCGCGCAGCACGTCGCGCGGACCCGCGATGAGGACCGCCGCGAGCAGCACCACGAGATGCTTGTTGAACAGGCCGATGCCGATCGCGAGGCCGAGGAGCGGCCACCACCGGCCGTCGCGGGTGCGCGGGAGGCGCAGGGCGATCCCCGTGATCGCCCCCCACGCGACCAGGTCGAACGACGACGTCGACACCATGTGCCCGACGACCAGGACGTACCCGGACACCGCGGCGCAGCCCGCCGCGAGTGCCTGGACCCTTGCCGCGCCGCCGAGTTCGCGGGCGATGAGCGCGGCGAGCAGGACGGTCGCGGCGCCGGCGAGCGTGGCCGCGACGCGCAGTCCGCTGGGGGAGTCGCCGAAGACCGCCGTCGACGCGCGGGCCATGAGCGGGCTCGGCGGGGGCTGGTCGACGTAGCCCCACGCCGGTTTGTCGCCCGCCGCCATGAAGTACAGCTCGTCGCGGTGGAAGCCGTAGCGCGCGGACAGCGCGGCCTGGACCGCGAGGTAGACGGCGGTGACGACACCGACCGGTCGCCAGGCCCACGGGGGAGAGGGGCGAGGTCGGCTCCCCGGCGCCCGTTCGTGTGTCCGATGCGCTCGACGGTGCCCTGTGGTGCTCCGAACTCATCGTGCCCCCACGTCCGTTGGTGCCGAGAGTCTGGCGCGGTCGCGGGACGGGCACCAGCTCGTGGCCGGATGCTTCGGTTGATCGCCATTTGTCCCACTGAATGTCGCCCAAGGCTTGCTCAGCGTGACGGTGGCTCGGGGTGTCGGCGGCCCCGGCACCCCTCCGACGTGCGGTGTTCGGCGCCTGTGGCATCGTGGATCGAGAGAATTCGTGCCCGCCCTGGGTCTGCGGCCGGGCGGATGGCCTCTTACGATGGTGATCAAATTGGAGGGGGCGGTGTGAGCGTCGATACCGTCGGGCCAAAATGGTCATCGGAACGCGCGGGTTTGTCGGACTTCGCGCGGTTTGTCGCGGGAAGCGATCCGCGTGAGGTGCTTTATCTGGGATTCGCCGCCGGTTCCGCCGTGCCGGTCGACGAGGCGCTGTCGGCGGCCCGTGCCTCGGGCGCGCGCGTCGCGGTCATCGGCGGCGCGCCGTACGGCGTGTACCCGGCGGGCGCCGCCGGAGCGCCCCGCGCCTCCGGGCGTGACTTCGCCCCGCGCGTGGCGCTGCTCCTGGGGGACGACACCGCGCGCCTGGCCGTGGGGTCGCGGGGGGACGACGCGCTGTGGACCACGGTCGCGTGCACCGGAGGCGCCTCCCACGCGATGCTCGCGGACCTCGCCGACTGGTTCGAATCCCTGTCCGCCGCCGTCGACTTCGCGCCCTGGGCCGAGGCCCATCTGCGCGCCCTCGCGGACGCCGTCGCGGAACGCCACATCGGCGCTCCGGTCGGCCCGGACGACGAGACCCGCCTGGTCCACAATCTCGATGTGCCGCTGCTGAACCACCTGCCGACCGGGGCGGTCGACGAACTCCAGGTCCACGCACCGGTGTTGGACCCCGATGCGCGGGCACTGCGCGCCATCGTCGACCGGTTCGCCCCCGGGCACGTCACGCTGGTGCTGCCTCCGCCGCGGGTGGGCTACGACCCGAACGCGGTCGCGGCGGCGCTGGCCGGGCATCCGGCCGAGATCCGCATCGCCGACGACGCCGACGTGCGCGGCGGCCGGCTGATCCAGTGGCAGACCGGGGGACGCTGGACCGTGCTCGCGGGTGGCGCCGAACTCACGTGGCGCGCCCTGGGGTTGGCGGTCGCGTCCGGCGGCGTGCCGGAGCTGGCGGCCTTGGGCGCGGGCGACCCGGCGTTGCTTCCGGCACGGGGGACGCGGATACCGTACGAATCGGGTACGGCGGCCGTCGCCGCGCCCGCGGCCACCGAGGCGCGTGACCCGGATGCCGTGCCCTCCTCGGAACCGGCGTCGGTCCGGGCCGACGAACCACCGGGGCTCCGCCCCGATGCGCGGCCTCGGCCGGTGAGTCCGCCGCCCGCGCCGGCGGCTCCCGTACCGCCCGCGCCGGTGCCGCCCGCGGCCGCCGTACGGGAACCCGTCGTGGAAGCCGCTCCGCCTCGTGCAGGAATCGGTGCCCCCGACCACGACCTCGCAGCCTCGGCCGAACCCCCGTCCGCTGCTTGGGCGGACAACGATCCCGGTGACGAAACCCCCGAATTCGAGGGTCCGTTCGCCGAGGTGCTGTCCCAACTCGCGGCCTCCGGCTGGACCGCCGACGAGCAGGACGGCATCTGGGAGGTCACCGGGTCGTTCGCCAACCCGCTGCCGATCGCCGCACAGGCGGTCGACGGATTCGCCCAGGTGCAGGACGGCATCGTGTTCGTGCGCGCGGCGAGCAAGGGACGCTGGGTGTTCGTGGGCTGGGACGGCCGCCATGTCGTGATGCTGAAGCACGACCAGCCGGTGTGGCGCACCTACCGCGTCGACGCCCCGGCGACCCCGGGGTCCCGCTTCAGCGGCGGAAGCGTCGCGGTGCCCGGGCTGCTCGCCACGACTCCGCAGGTCAAGGGGGCGCCGCCGGTGCTGGCCGCGATGCTCGGCGAACTCGGTTGGGACTACCCGGAGTTGATCAAGCGTCTGTTCGTGGAGTGACCCGGTCGTCGACCGGCCTGTCCGCCCACTGATCTCTTCGGCGGCACGGCACGGCACGGCACGGCCCGGCACGCGGGGCCGTGGCGGTCGCGGAGCGAAACCGGCGGAAGGCGCCCACCGAACGCGGTGGGCGCCTTCGCGATGGCCCGGTGAACCGTTCCGGCGCCGCGTCACCGTCCTTCGCGAGCCGCGACGGCGGTGTCCGGGTGGTCGCTGAACACGCCGTCCAGGCCGAGGCCGTAGAACAGTTCGTACTCCGACGTGATGTCGCCCCGGGCGTTGGGGTCGTCGCCGATACGGAAGTCGGTGGGCAGGAACTGGTTCTCGGCGCGGAACGTCCACGCGTGCACGATGAGGCCGACCCGGTGGGCGTCCCGGACCAGGTTCGTCGCGGGAAGGAGCCCGCCGGACGCGTCGCGCGGCACGATGAGGTTCTTGGTGGCGCCGATGCCGTCCGCGTACGAGCCGATCCACGCGAGGTTCGCGGGCGTCGTCAGGTCCTGGTAGGTGCGCGGGTCGCCGGAGACGACGAAGTCGTACGGCTTGCCGCTCGCGTCCATCAGCTGGGCGAGCTTGACCTTGGTCATCTTGTCGAGCTTGCGCAGGTTGGCCGTCTCGAACGACTGGATGATCACCTGGGCGTTCTTGGTGTTCAGCCGGTTCTTGTCCAGCGCGGCGACCAGCGGCTCCTCCAGCGGCAGACCGATCGACTGGAAGTACGTCGGGTGCTTGGTCTCCGGGTAGATGCCGATGGTCCGGCCCACGCGCTTGCTCTCGGTGCGGGCGAGGTCGATGACCTCCTGGAGCGTCGGGATCTCCAGCGTGCCGTCGAACGCGGTGTTCGTCGGGCGGACCTGCGGCAGCCGCTCCTTGGCGCGCAGCGTCTTCAGCTCCGCGAGCGTGAAGTCCTCGGTGAACCAGCCGGTCACCGCGGTGCCGTCGATCGTCTTGGTCGTCTTGCGCGCGGTGAACTCCGGGTGCGACGCGACGTCGGTGGTGCCGGAGATCTCGTTCTCGTGCCGGGCGACCAGCACGCCGTCCTTGGTCGACACCAGGTCCGGCTCGATGTAGTCGGCGCCGAGGCGGATCGCCAGGCGGTACGCCTCCAGGGTGTGCTCGGGACGGTAGCCGCTCGCGCCGCGGTGGGCGATCACGATCGGGTCGGCCTTCGGGCGTCCGCGATCGGACGCGGTGTCATTCTGGGCCGCGGCGGCCGGCACGGCCACCAAGGCGGCGAGCATGGCGCCGGCCAGCCCGAGGGCGGGAAGAGTGCGTCGCAACGTCGTCTCCTGTCGTCGTCACACGGCGGGTTCGGCCGAGTCAAACGACGACAGGCGACCTTCGGCCACGACGGAGCTGACCGGCGGATGAAGCTCTCGCGAATGTCCGGCGGCGGCGGGCGTGCGGTGCGCCGGGTGCGCCGGGTGCGCCGGGCGGCCGGGGCGCCGCCCGCCCACCCGGCGCACCCGTCATGAGGTGTCCGAGGAAGCCGCGTCGGGTGCCGCGCTGCCGGTTCCGCTCTTGCGGGCACTGTTGCCGTTGCCGTTGCCGGTGCCGGTGCCGGTGCCGGTGCCGTTGCCGTGTGCGGGCGGGCCCTCGGCCCCGGCCTCCGCGTCTGCGGGCGCCGAGCCGTTCGCCGCCGACGGAGCCATGCCGTCGCGGCGGCGGATCGACCTCAACAACACCTCCGACACGTCGGTCACCCGCACCGACTCCGCCGCCTTGCCCTCCTGTTTGCGGGTCGCGACCCCGTCGGTGAGCATCACGATGCAGTAGGGGCACGCGGCGGTCACCAGGTCGGGTGCGGTGCTCAGCGCCTCGTCCGTGCGCGTCTCGTTGATGCGCGTGCCGAGCGTCTCCTCCATCCACATCCGGGCGCCGCCCGCCCCACAGCAGAACGACCGTTCGCGGCTGCGCGGCATCTCGGTGAGCCGAACTCCCGGAACGCTGCCGAGGATTTCCCTCGGCGGGCTGAACACCCGGTTGTGCCGGCCGAGATAGCACGGGTCGTGGTAGGTCACCGCCGCGTCCACCGGCTCCGCCGGAACCAACCGCCCTTCGGCCACCAGACGCGCCAACAGCTCGGTGTGGTGGACGACTTCGTAGTGCCCGCCGAGCTGCGGGTACTCGTTGCCCAGCGCGTTGAAGCAGTGCGCGCAGGTGACCACGATCTTCTTCGCGGCGCGGTCGCCGAAGGCGGCGTCCAGCGTCTCGACGTTCTGCCGGGCGAGTTCGTGGAACAGAAGCTCGTTGCCCATGCGTCGTGCGGCGTCGCCCGTACAGCCCTCGTCACGGCCCAACACCGCGAATCCGACGCCGGCTTCGTGCAGCAGCTCGGCGACCGCGCGGCTCGTTTTCCTCGCGTGGTCGTCCAGCGAACCCGCGCAGCCCACCCAATACAGGTACTCGGCATCGGACGGGATCTCCCCGCCGTCCAACACCCGGACCTCGAACGGGAGTCCGGCGGCCCACTCCATGCGCGCCTTCTTGCCGCGTCCCCACGGGTCGCCCCGACGCTCCAGGTTGCGCATCATCGACGCCGCCTCCTTGGGGAACGCCGACTCGATCATCACCTGGTAGCGCCGCATGTCGACGATGTGGTCCACGTGTTCGATGTCGACCGGGCACTGCTCCACACACGCGCCGCATGTGACACACGACCACAGGATGTCGGGGTCGATGACGCCCCGTTGGTCCGCCGTACCGACCAACGGCCGTACCGCCTCGGCGGCCTGCGGCTCCGGCAGCGCGTCGCGGGCTTGCTCCGAACCCGCCAGCAGGTACGGCGCCTTCGCCAGCGCGTGGTCCCGCAACGCCATGATGAGCAGTTTCGGGCTCAGCGGCTTCCCGGTGTTCCACGCCGGGCACTGCGACTGGCAGCGCCCGCATTCGGTGCACGTCCCGAAATCCAGCAGCCCCTTCCACGTGAAGTCCTCGATCACGCCGCGCCCGATGCTGTCCTCTTCGTCGGGGTCCTCGAAGTCGACCTCCCTGCCCCGCGAGCGCACCGGCTGCAGCGCGCCGAGCGCGCGGGGGCGGCGCGAGAACAGCACGTTCAACGGCGCGAGGAAGATGTGCAGGTGCTTGGAGTACACGACCAGCACGAGGAACGTCAGCACCACCGCCAGCGACAGCAACAGCGCCGCATGTTCGAGGAGTTCCGTCGCGTCGTGCCCCAGGGGCGACAGCAGGTCGCCGACCGCCTCCGACGCGAACGCGCCGTCCTGGTACGGGAAGGTGCCCGCGTGGACCTGCGCGCCGCGGAACAGCAGCAGCGTCCACATCACGTTGAAGATCATGAGCAGGACGAGCCACGCCGCCCCCGTGTGCGATCCGAAGAACCGCGAGCCCCGGCCCGCCTTGTCCGGCGACTGACGCCACCGGATCGCCGCGAACGCCGCGATGCCGCACAGCACCGCGACGACGAAGGCGTCCTCCAACGCGCCGAGCCACGCCTGCCTGCCGATCAGCGGGATGTGGAAGTCTTTGTCGAACAACGCGCCGTAGCCTTCGAGAATCGTCGCACCGAGGATCACGAACCCCCAGAAGACCGCGAAGTGCGCGACCCCGGCGCCGGTCCACTGCAGGAGCTTGCGCTGGCCCAGTACCTCGGTGGCGACGGCCCGCAGCCGGGTCCCCACGTCACGGGTCCGGTCCGGTTCCACCGCCTGCCCGGTACGGCCGAGCCGGACGAGGGTCAGGACGCGGTATCCGGCCAACGCGAACGCCACCGCCGTGATCGCGAGTCCGATGACGAGTCGTACTGCCACTTACGCCTCCCACGGAGATCGGCCCCGCCGCCCGCGGTCCAACTCCGCGAGCAGCGCCGGAAGAACCTCGTGCAGATCGCCCACCACGCCGACGTCGGCGATCCGGAAGATCGGCGCCGACGGGTCGGTGTCGATCGCCACGATCGTCGACGCGTGCCGCATCCCGGCCCGGTGGTGCACCGACCCGGAGATCCCGCACGCCAGATACAGGCGCGGGTGCACGATCGCTCCCGTCTGGCCGATCAGCGCGTCGTGCGCGCACCACCCCAGATCGGCCGCCGCGTGGGTGCCGCCGACCGCGGCGCCGAGTGCGTCCGCGACCTTCTCGATGAGGGCGAACCCGTCCGCCGAGCCCACCCCGCGCCCGCCCGCGACGACGACCGCCGCACCCGAGACCGCGGGGCGTCGCCGCTTGGGCGTCCGGGCCAGCACCCGTACCGCGCGGGCGGGTTCGGCCGGACGCACCCGCACGCGCTCGACGACGGGCACGACCGGTGCCGGTGCTGCGGCGACCGCGCCCGGGGCGACCGTGATCACCGGTGTGTCGCCGCGCACCACCGATTCGACGCGGTACGCGCCGTCGCACACGTTCTGCACGGTGACTGGTCCGTCCGGCCCCGGGTGTACGTCCACCGCGCCCGTGACGATCCCGGCACCGAGCCGCACCGACGTCCGGGCCGCGACCTCGCGGCCCTCGCGCCCCGCGCCGGTCAGCACGGCCGACACCGCCATCTGCCACGCGAGTTCGGCCAGGCCTTCGACGGCCACCGCGACCGGTCCGGCGTCCGGCACCGCGGACTCCACGACGCACACGCGCTTCGCGCCGTACCGGCCCAACGCGGCGACGGACGCGGCATCGGCAGGGTGCCGGACGACCGCCACCGGGTCACCCAACCGCCGTGCGATCGTGAGGAGTTCGAACGTCCGGTCGCGGACGGACTCCTCGTGGCTTTCGACGAGCACGAGCACAGGGCGCATCGCGGCCTCCCGGCGCGTGGCTGGTGTTCGATCAGATCAACTGGTGCTCCGTCAGATAGCCGGCGAGCCGGGCCGCCGCGTCGGGTGCCGCGCCGTCGATCAGCAGACCGGGGCGCTCACTCGGATACGGCGCCACCGAGCGCACGACCGTCGCCGCCGCCCGATGCCCCACGGCGTCCGGACCGATCCGCAGATCGGCCAACGACCATGTGCGCACCGCCTTTTGGCGAGCCTCGACCATCGCCCGGAAGGACGGATACCTCGGCTCTCCCGCCCGTTCGGTCACCGAGACCACGGCCGGCAACGGCGCCGCGATCTCCTCCACACAGCCGTCGGCGTCGCGGCGTACGACGACTTCGTCCTCGCCGACCCACATCGTGTCGGCGTCGCTCGCGACCGGGACGCCCAGGCGCTCGGCCACCATCGCGGGCACCACGGACATCCCCGAATCCGACGACGCCGCACCGCACACCACGAGGTCGAACCCCACCCGGGCGACAACCGCCGCCAGTACCAACGACGTTGCCCGGGCGTCCGAGCCGTGCAAGGCGTCGTCGCACACGTGCACGCCCTCGTCGGCCCCGAGCGCGAGCGCCCGCGCCAACGACCGCCGCGCCCCCGTCGGCCCCATCGTGACCGCGAGGATCTGGACGTCGAGCCTTCGCCGTGCGACGCGCATCGCCTGCTCGACCGCGTTCTCGTCCAGTGCGTCGAGCCGGCAGGTCAACGCGGCCCGGTCGACGGTCATGTCGGGGGCGAACACCCCGGTGCCGGAAAGTCGATCGGCCGCTTCGTCGGGCACGTGCTTGACCAACACCACAACTTTCACCGGTGCTCGCCTCCGCTCATGTGTGCGGAATCGTGCTGCCGGATGCGAGTGTAGGGGCAGCATCGCGCGACCAGAAGAGCGGAAATCGTACGCGCGACGATCGGGCGTGATCACCAACTGCCGTGGACAGCAGGGGAGTTGATCACGTGCCGCGGTCGTCGCGCGCCGACGGTGCGGCGCCCCCGGCCGCCCGCCCGACGGCCTCCTACGGCACCGACACGCCCACGCCCGTCATCGCGTCGACCGCGTACACGGTGAAGTCGAGGCTGCCGACGACGACCAGATCGCCCGCGAGAGCGGGGGACGAGTCGTCGATCGGGCCCTTGGTCGCGAAGTTCCACCGCTCCACGCCGGAGGTGAGGTCGACCGCGTGCAGGGCGCGGCTGCTGCTGCCGATGTAGACGTACGCGGCGGTGACCAGCGGCGACGAGCGAACGCCGCCGCCGGTCGGGAACACCCAGCGCTCCCGGCCCGTGTCGGCTTCGAGCGCGTACAAATTGCCGTCGTCGCTCCCGACATAGACGACCCCGCCCACGACCGCCGGGGACGACACCACACCGCCGCCGGTGCTCTTGGCCCAGACGGGTTGGCCGGTCGCGGTGTCGAGCGCGTAGACGGACTTGTCGTCGCTGCCGACGTAGACCCGGTTGCCCACGACCGTCGGCGACGAGTCGGCGGTACTCGCGGTGGTGTACGACCAGCGCTTCTCGCCGGACACCGCGTCCACGGCGTAGACGTTGTGGTCGCGGCACGCGATGTAGACGACCCCGGCGTCCACGGCCGGAGACGAGTTGAACCAGTCGCCCCCCGGGTATCGCCAGCGGCCGGTGCCGGTCGCCGCGTCCACCGCGTGCAGGCGGTTGTCGCGGCCCCCGACGAACACGGTGCCGCCGGCCACGACGGGAGAGGAGTGGAGGACGCCGTCGGCCGTGTACCGCCAGACGCGCGTGCCGTCCGCGACCCGTACGGCGTGCAGGCCCTGGTCGTTGCAGCCGACATACACGATGCCGTCGGCCACGGCGGGCGAGGAGGTGATCGGCTGACCTGTCGGATACGACCAGCGGAGCCGGCCGTCCGCGACGTCGATCGCGTGGAGGTTGCCGTCGTTGCTGCCGACGTAGACCACCCCGTCGGCGACCGCGGGGGACGAGTAGACCTTGTCGCCGGTGGTGAACGCCCACGGCGCGGTGCGGGGCGCGGCCTGGGCGCCGGAGTCCTTCGCCCCGTTGTCGCCGCCGCCGTCTCCCCGGGTGACCAGCCAGCCCGCGACGCCCGCGACGGCCGCCACCGCCGCGCCCGAGCCCAGCACCAGCAGGCGCCGACGCGAAGTCCCGTGCTTGACCGGCTCGTTCGGCGCGGTCGGCGTCAGCACGGTCGTCTCGTCCGTGTGCGTGCTCACGATCGTCTCCGGCTCGCGGTGCCCGGCGACATCGCCGGGCTGCGGAGGGGACGGGATCTTCGGCAGCGTCGACGCGGGCGCGGCGCCGCCCGTGGCACCGCCGTCGCGCTGCTCGGGCCACTCCGCCGTCGCCGCGGGCCGGGCCCGTCGCTCGTGCTCGGCCACGACCGCGAACGCTCCCGCGGGCAACCAGTCTTCGGCGTCGTGGGCGTGCGGGAACTCCCGGGCGCGGTACTCCGCGAACTGCTCCAACAGCGTCGCCGCCGTGGGCCGCCGCGCCGCGTCGCGGTCCATGCACGCGCGGACGAGCGGTTGCAACTCGACGGGCAGGTCGGCGAAGTCCGGCGGCTCGGTCAACAGCCGGGCGAGCACGTTGATCGGGGTGTTCCCGCCATACGGCTCGTGCCCCGTCGCGGCGTACAGCAGCGTCGCGCCGAGGGAGTAGATGTCGGCCGCCTCCGTCACCGCGGCCGTGTCGACCGCCTGCTCCGGGGACATGAAGGACGGCGTCCCGATGACTCCGGACTGCGTGAGATTGCGGGTGCCGCCGACCGCGCGGGCGATCCCGAAGTCGATGACCTTGGTGTTCTCACGCGACACCAGCACGTTGGACGGCTTGAGGTCGCGGTGGACGAGGCCCGCGGCGCGGATGGACTCCAGCGCCTCCGCGATCCCGGCACCGATCCACAGCACCGCGGGCACCGGCAGCGGGCCGGCCTCGCGGACCAGTGCGTCCAACGACGGCGCGGCGACGTACGCCGTGGCCAGCCACGGGTACCGCGCCTCCGCGTCGGCCTCCACCACGGCCGCCGTGAACACCCCGCTCACCTGTCGTGCCGCCGCGACCTCGCGCGCGAACCGCTCGCGGAAACCGGGGTCCTCGACCAGGACGTCCCGGATCGTCTTGACCGCGACCAGCAGCCCCGACCGCGACCGGGCGAGATACACCCGGCCCATGCCCCCCGCCCCGAGCCGCCCCAACACCCGATACGGCCCCACGTGTTCGGGATCCTCCGCCGTCAGCGGCTCCCCGAACCCCATACTGTCGCCCACTCCGACCCCCTTCGCCCACACCCCGCCCCCTCGCGCGCCCATCATGGCGGAAGAAGGCCCCACGAGGGCGCGCGGAGGCGGCCCGGGCACACCGGGGAGCGTCGGGCGGCCCTCACACCGCCTGGTCCTTGAGGGCTTCGTACGCGCGGAAGCGCCACTCCAGGCAGAACCGGGCGTGCAGCGGCGGCGCGGCGGTGGTCCACGTGAAGCTCCGAAGGCCGCCGTCGTCGGTGCGCAGGGGAGGGGTGCGCAAGGGAGCGGTCTCCGTGGTCATCGAGGTCTCCGTGCCCCAGACCATCGGGTCGAACGCGGCCGGGAAGACGAGCTCGACGTCCAGCCGTTCCGTGGGCAGGCGCACGGCGCGCTGGAACCAGTTGCCCCATTTGTCGTCACCGACCGTATACGCGTACTCGATCCAGACGGACTCGCCCGGATACAGCGGGAACCGGCTGCGCGCGTTCTCGAACCGCAGCCAGACCTCCTTGAACGCGTCGCGGTCCTGTTCGACCGACCACCGCATCGTCTCGCGCCGGCAGGTCGCGGTGAGGCGCAGCTCGTCCCAGGTCAACGGATGCGTGCGGTAATGGGCGTTCGAGAATTCGGGGTCGTCGGGGTAGCGGTCGACGGAGACGCGGATGAGGTAGCGGGTCACCGGCTCGCCGCCGGTGTTGCGCAGTAATCGCCGCATGGTGAGGCGGTACAGGCGGCCGTCGTACCGGAGTTGGGCGGTGTCGTGCTCGACCACGAGCGCCGAGCAGCAGGTGTGCGGCTGCCCGGGGTGGTGGGGGGCCGGGCAAGCGGCGAGGGCGCGGCGCGCGGACCCCGCCCTGATGCGGGCCTGTTCGTAGTCGCGCCATCGTCGCCAGATGCGCTTCCCCGCGCTCAGGGCGTCGTCGGCGATGCGGGCGAAGTCCTCGCTGGGTTTGTGCCGTCCGGACTCCATATGGCTCACGTACGACGGGTCGAAGCCCATGGCGTGGGCCAGCGCGCGCTTGGACATGCCGCGAACCTCCCGCCACCGGGCCAATTCCGCGGCGAACGCTTTTGCCGTCTGTTCGACGGTGGTCTCCTCAATCCGCGAACCCATCGCAGGCGTCCCCCTGTCATGGATGGTGAGCATGAGTGAACGGTGAGTGATCGCCGTTCAGTATTTCACCGCGTGCGCACCACGGATTGACTGCTCGTGGCACCCGGTCCGCCGGGAAGAAGGGGAGCGTGCGATGGGGGAGCACGGCAAGCCGAACGACACCCCGCAGAAGGGCAACTCCAGCGACAGCCAGTCGCCGACGGTCGGCGGCGGCAACACCGGAACGCGACGCAAACCGAAGGACGGGGGCAAGTGAACGACGCGAACGCGACGGTACGACTGCTGGGGAGGGACCGTACGCCGTTCCTCCCCGCGGTCGTGTGGGCCGGCGACGACCACACCCGCATCGACCGCGACACGACACCGGAGGCGTGGCACGAAGCCGCCGCCGCGGACGTGTTCCTCGTGACGCAGTGGAACGACGGCTCGGGAGACCCCGGCACCGGGGTATCCAGCAGTTCGGCTTCCATGCCGTCGCTCGTGAAGCGCATGCTCGACGCGTGCGACGTCCGCCCGGGTCACCGGGTCCTGGAGGTGGGCACGGGTACCGGCTACACGGCCGCCCTCCTCAAAGACCGCGTCGGCGCGACCGGCCACGTCGTGACCGTCGAGGTGGACCCGGACGTCGCCGCGTCGGCCCGCGACCGCCTGTACGCCGCTGGCGTGGACGTGCATGTGGTGTGCGGTGACGGCCTGGCCGCTCACGTCCCGGACGGCCCCTTCGACCGCGTCCACGTGACCTGCGGCATTCGCGCGATCCCGGCGAGCTGGCTCGACCGGTGCCCGGCAGGCAAGATCATGCTCCCCTGGGGAACCACGTTCAGCGACACCGACTTCGTGGTCACCCTGGACGTCCGCGACGGCGTCGCGGAAGGCCGCTTCCACCACCCGGTGGCCTTCATGAAGGCCCGCTCCCAGCGGTCGGTGCCCTGGGGGGACTGGCCCACCACGGGCGAGGCTCATCCCGTCGACCCGGCGGGCCTGAGCAGCGACCAACTGGACGACCCGCTCGGCGGCTTCGGAGAGTTCGTCATCGGGCTGCTCCTGCCGGACGTGGAGCACTACACCAGCGGATCCGACAGTGCCGAGGACGGCGAGCGCGTCCTGTGGCTCGGCAGCAAGGGCCGCTTCGCGTCACTCGCGTTCGGCCGGGGGATCCCCACCACCATGGCCGGAGACACCGCCCTGGCCGTCCGCTACATCACCGCCGTCCGCTGGTGGCACGACCACGGCCGCCCGGAAGCCCAGGGCTTCGGCCTCCGCGTCCTGCCCACCGCGAACCCCCAAGCCCACCAGGAGATTTGGTTCGGCGCCCCGGAACACCCCGTGCCGACACCCCTGGGCCGGTCCCCCCGCACCCGCCCTCTGCCCCCGCGCCTGCCTAACCCCGCACGGCCCCTTCGGGCCAGACGATGGTGACCGGCACACCCACCCGCCGCGCATACGCGACAACATCGCCCGTACCGCCCTTCCCCGAAGGGGGCTGCCCGTCCCAGACCGCGAACAGCGCCTCACACTCCGACACGAGATGTTCATTCGCCGCGGTATAGGCGTCCCGATCCGCGGTCTCATACGGCATCGTCCGAACTTCCTCCGCACGCGCGACCAACGCGTCGAACTCGCCCCGGTGGTCGGGCTTCACCTTCGCCTCCCGATAGTCACGCGACGGCAGCACCACCACAAGCCGCCCCCCAATCGAGACCACCACGTTTGCGAACAACGCATCGGCCCCCTTGGCGATACAGCTCACCCCGACAAGCTCCGCCGGAGGAATAGACGCCAGCCGCGCCCGCAACTCCCCCTCCACAAGCCGCGCGGTCTCCGACGTGATGTCCATGTGACCGGTGATGCCGATGGTGGGCATAGGCCTGCTCCTGAGCACAGTCGAGTACGGATATCAGCCCCGCGCCGCTTCGAGCACGGTACGGACTTCGGGCACATCCTGGAAACGCCGCAAGCTTGCCAGAACGACCTTCACGCGGTCGCTGGTTCGCGCGCTCGCGAGATCCGCCGAGAGCGTCAGCAAGCGCTCAACGGTCGCGGCGGCCTCCTCGGGCTCATTCGCGTCGGCGTACGCGACAGCGAGCCAGGAGAGGTAGAGCGCGACTTCGCGCAGATGCGTGGCGTCGTATTCGGCGAGCACCTTCCGAAGCAACGGTACGGCCCGCAAAGGACGTCGAAGCTCGGTATAGACCCGGGCCTCCATGACTTCGAGTTCTCCGGCGTTCACCCAGTACGCATAAGCCGGTTCGTCGCCGCCGACATCGTGTCGCGACAAGGCCTCGCCCGCCTCGCCAAGAGCCCGCATCGCGGACTGCGCGTCAAATGCCTTCGCGTGGGCCCACGCAACGCGGTCCAGATAAAGCGCACGTGCCCGGCCCGGGGCCTGCCCGGCGAGCTCCACCGCGCCCTCGGCCATCGCGACACCGGCGGCCACATCTCCGGTATTCGTGCGCTGATACGCGAGTGAGCCCAGCACATTGCCGACAAGCGTGGTGTCGCCCGCGCGATCGGCCGCGACCAGCCCGAGCCGGTAAATCCGTTCCGCCTCGTCGTTCCGACCGGCGTCACTCGCGATCCACCCGGCAATCTGCGCGAGTTCGCCGATGGCCCGCAGCAAGGCACGCCCGACGTCCTCCGTATGGGCACTGTCCCGATAAAGGCGCACCGCCGACCGCAGATCACGCAGAGCCGGCCCGATCAGATCCCCACCCGCCAGCACGTCATCGGCGAGCCGCAACCCGTGCACCCGCTTCTCCAGATCGGCAAC
The DNA here is from genome assembly GCF_021165735.1 of Yinghuangia sp. ASG 101. Classification (GTDB taxonomy): domain Bacteria; phylum Actinomycetota; class Actinomycetes; order Streptomycetales; family Streptomycetaceae; genus Yinghuangia. Next base: position 6,257,772 of record NZ_CP088911.1, read on the forward strand.
GGCCCCCACCCCGATCCGCCGGCCCGGCGACCCCGCAAGCGCCGCGAACGGGTCATCACCATCCGGCAGAAAGTCAACAACAGACACAGGCGCCACCTCGTCATGCCTGACTCTCGCGGCACGCCGCAGTTCGCCCTCCGGAACGGAAAGCGCCTTCGCCAGGAACGGTAACCACGGCCCCGGAATCCGTCTGCCGGACTCCCATCGATAAACCGGCCCACGGCCGAGTTGCTCGATCTGCACGCCTGCGGCACGACACACTTCGCGCGCCAACTCCGCCTGACTCCAGTGCTTCGCCTGCCGAAGGCGACGGATCATCTGCCCAGCGGTTTCCCCCTTCATGCATCCATTTTGGCGCACATCCGGCGATGCGTGGCCCGAACGCGCGGCCTCAGGCCTACACCGGGGACTACACGTGGCATCTAGGCGACGGGCCGCCGTTGGCACTTCGCTGGAACCGAAAGTCAGGTGACGACCCCGGAGAGTGAATTCATGGTGCCGACTCCGAGTGAGAATCCCCGAGGAGGCGCACCAGGCGCGCCACGCGGAACGGCAGGCGAGCCGGTTCGCCTGACGGACGGCGGCAACGCATCACCACGATCCCGACCGGAACGCCGCCGGCCCTGCGGCCAGTTCGACGTGATGACATCCACCTTCACGGCCCTCGCGTATGCGTCCGCGCGGGCCGCGTGGCGCTCGCATCGCCGGTTGCCGGAGGCGACCGCGTGGGAATTCCCGGCAATCGACCAGGGATCCGGCGAGGGCGGCACGACGTTTCGTCCCTTCGTCCGGGCGATGGCCGGCCCGGCTGACCTCGCTGCCCGGCCCGTACTCTCACGGCCCGTCGACCCCTGCGGACTCCCACTCGTGGTCCTGATCGCCTGGGGCGTCGACGCGATCCAGGCCGGACACGCCACACGTGACGGCGCGGAGTATGCCTGCGTCTTCAACTACAAAATCCAAGACTCGCTCACCACCCACGGCCGCAGGATGCGGGACGCCCCGCTCGCAGAACTGGCCACCGCGAACTTCGCCCGTCGACACGTCGATTACGACCTCGCGTGGTGGCTGGTCCCGCACCAGGCAATCCCTCCCCACGCGCTCGAACAAGCCCGTGCCCTTGAGGCCCCTCACTCCCATGACTCGGAGGATGGAACCGCACACGGGGTTGGAGATGGTCTCCGCTCTTGCTGATCTTCTTCAGGGGGGCCGGGCATGACGCGGGGCGAAGTATCGGACGAGACCGCAGTCCTCAACGCGAAACTGGTGGAAAGGCTCAGGAAGACCAGCCCGCCCTTGGCGGCCCGGCGACGGACGTGATGCTCCGCGTACCGCGCCACCGCTTCGTGCCGAACGGATACTTCGTTCAGGTCCCCGGCGCGATGCCCACCGCATATCGGCCGGTCCTGCCATGGGACGACGAGCAGGCGTGGCTCGCCGGCTGTTACACCGACCAAGCGCTGGTCACCCAAGTGGCCAACACGGTCGTACCCAGGGAAGTGCGCGGGGAGATTGTGCGGGAGCCGACCTCATCCGTCTCGGAACCAGGACTTGTGGCGTTTGTCCTTGATCAGGCCGACCTCGCGCCGGGCTTGCGTGTGCTGGAGATCGGCGCGGGGGCCGGATGGAACGCTGCGCTCTTGAGTGAACTTGTCGGTGAAGACCATGTGTTCACCATCGAAGTCGATGCGTCGATCGCCGCGCAGGCGAGGACCAACCTGTACAGCACGGAGCATTACCCGACGGTTGTGGTGGGTGACGGGCGCAAGGGCCACCCCGACGGGGCTCCGTACGACCGCCTGCTCGCGACGTGTGGCGTGGCCGGGATCTATCCCGAATGGCTGGACCAGATGAAGCCCGGTGGGATCATCCTCGCGGGGCTTCGCGGTCGGATGCTCAGCGCGGGGCTTGCCCGGCTGACGGTGTGTGATGACGGCACGGCGCAAGGGCGGTTCGTTTCCGGGGGCAACTACATGCCCGCTCGGCAGGAAGTGCCCCCGCGCCATCTGATGCTGCCCGATGTGGACAGTGGCACCGAGCGACTGTCAGACGTGGGAGCATCCGCGCTCGCGGATCACGCGGCGTTGGTCTTGGCCGACAGCGTCGCTCCCGCCCTTCAGTGGACGCGGGTGAGCGTCAGCGGTGGGCCGTCGACGGACGCGTATATCGATCAGGACAGTGGCTCTTTCGTCGTGGTCAGCGACTGTGCGGACGGAACCGCCGTGATTCGCGAAGGGGGGCCCGATTTGATGTGGAGTCGGGTTGAGCGCGTCATCTCGGCGTGGCGGGAGGCCGGGTGTCCGTCCGTGGAGGCGTTTGGGGTGCGGGCTTCGCGGGACGGGCACACGATCGTGTTGCCGAAGCAGTCGGGAATCCCTAGCGCAGGCCGTGGCGGCGGGCGGTGAGGTGTTCGGTGGTGGTTCTGGGGAGGAGGCGGCGGAGGGTGAAGACCACGGGGGCGTTGCTGCCTACGGCGTAGAGGGGTTTGGGGCGGCGGGAGTTGATGGCTTTGAGGATGGTGGCGGCGACGGCTTCCGGGGGGATTCCGTGGGCTTCGTTGGTGTTCAGGGCGTGGAGCATGGTGGCGTGTTCGTCGGCGAAGGGGGAGTCTTCGGCGACGTAGTGGGTGCGGCGGTCGCTGATTCCGGTGTTGATGGAGCCGGGTTCGACGGTGGTCAACGCCACGTTGTAGGGGGCGAATTCGCGGCGGGCCGCCGTGGTGAAGGCGCGGAGGGCGGCTTTTGAGGCCACGTACGAGGAGCGGTAGGCGAGGGGGAAGCTGGCCAGCATGGAGCCGACCATGACGACGCGGCCGTAGTGGCGGGCGCGCATTGCGGGGGTCAGCAGTTGGGTCAGGTGGATCGCGCCGAACACGTTGGTTTCGAAGAGGCGGCGTACGGCGGCCATCGGGAGTTCTTCGAGGGGGCCGCTTTGGCTTTCCCCGGCGTTGTTGACGAGGACGTCGACCGGGCCGCAGGCCGCCGCGCAGGCCTCGATGGAGGACTCGGAGGTGAGGTCGAGAGGCACGTATTCGACGCCGGGCACGGGGTTCGTGATCGCGTCCGGGGCGCGGGTCGTGCCGTGGACGCGGTAGCCGTGGTGGGCCAGGAGCGCTGCCGTGGCGGCGCCGATGCCGGAGGAGGCGCCGGTGACCAGGGCCACGCGCCGCGGGGGAGTCACGCGAGCCTCGTGGCGAGGGCGCGGCCGGCCGCGCGGCCCGAGAAGACGCAGCCGCCGAGGAAGGTGCCTTCCAGCGCGTTGTAGCCGTGGACGCCCCCGCCGCCGAAGCCGGCGACCTCGCCCGCCGCGTACAGGCCTTCGAATGGTTCGCCGTCGGTGCGGACGACCTGGGAGTCCAGTGTCGTCTCCAGGCCGCCGAGCGTCTTGCGGGTCAGGAGGTGCAGGCGGACGGCGATGAGCGGGCCGTGGGCCGGGTCGAGGAAGCGGTGGGGAGCCGCGACGCGGGTGATCCTGTCGGGCAGGTAGGCACGGGCGTTGCGCACGGCCATGAGTTGCAGGTCTTTCGCGTAGGTGTTGGTGACGGCGCGGTCGTGGGCGAGGACTTCGCGCTCCACGGCCGAGAAGTCGAGCGAGGCGCCCGGGGCGATGGCGTTCATGCCGTCGACCAGCTCGCGCAGGGTGTCCCGGACGACGAAGTCCTCGCCGTGGTCGAGGAACGCCCGCACGGGCCCCGGTGCGCCCTTCTTGACGCGGGACAGCACCAACGTGACGTCCTTGCCGGTGACATCGGGGTTCTGCTCGGAGCCGGACAGCGCGAACTCCCGTTCCACGATGGAGCGGGTCAACACGAACCACGAGTGGTCGTGGCCCGTCGCGATGATGTGTCGCAGCGTGGCCAGGGTGTCGTGGCCGGGGAACAGCGGTGCGGGCAACCGGCGTCCGGTCGCGTCGAACCAGAGCGACGACGGGCCGGGGAGGATGCGGATCGCGTGGTCGGGCCAGATCGGGTCCCAGTTCTTGACGCCCTCGGTGTAGTGCCACATCCGGTCGCGGTTCACGACCGAGCCTCCCGCGGCCTCGCTGATCCCGAGCATGCGCCCGTCGACGTACGCGGGTACTCCGGTGATCATCGACCTCGGTGCCGGTCCCATGCGCTCGACGGGCCAGTTCTCCCGCACGAGTTCGTGGTTGCCGCCGATGCCGCCGGAGGTCACCACGACCGCCTGGGCCCGGAGTTCGAACTCGGCGACGGTGTCGCGGGACGAGGCCGCGCCGCGCGGTTCCGAGGACGGCGCGAGAACCGAGCCGCGTACGCCGACCGCCGCGCCCTGCTCGACCACCAGCGCGTCGACGCGGTGGCGGAATCGGAAATCCACCAGACCCCGGGCGGCGGCGTCGAGCACCGGTTCGCGGAACACCCGGACGACCTCGGGCCCCGAGCCCCACGCGATGTGGAACCTCGGGACCGAATTCCCGTGCCCGGTCGCGCTGCCCCCGCCGCGCTCGGCCCAGCCGACCGTCGGCATCAGCCGCAGGCCGAGGTCGTGCAGATAGCGCCGCTTCTCGCCGGACGCGAAGTCGACGTACGCGTGGGCCCATTGGCGCGGCCAGTGGTCCTCGCGCCCGCGGTCGAACCCGGCGGAGTCGAGCCAGTCGGCGAGCGCCAGTTCGTACGAGTCCTTGACGCCCGTACGGCGCTGTTCGGGGGTGTCGACCAGGAACAGCCCCCCGAGCGACCAGAACGCCTGCCCGCCGAGGTTGGCCTCGTTCTCCTGGTCGACCACGACCACGCGCCGCCCGGCCCGGGTGAGTTCGTACGCCGCGACCAGCCCGGCCAGGCCCGCCCCCACGACGATGACATCCGCGTCGAAACCCATCGCGACTCCTCGGCGAGCGATCGGGATGTTGTGCGCCTTGGCCACCGACCGTACGGCCCGGCGCGGCGGGCGGCCAAGGACATCCCGCCGCGTCGGACCGAGGAGAACGCCGAGGCGGCGCGATCCGTCAGGCCACGTCGATGCCGAAGTCGCCGAGCAGGGCCTCCAGGCCGTCGCGGTAGCCCCGGCCGCCGATCACGAAAGCCCAGTCGCCGTTCGACCGGCGGCGGAACGAGCCCAGCACCAAAGCGGTTTCGTCCGCACGGCCGTCCGAGACGGTGAGGCGGTCCAACTCCCCGCCGGCCGCGTCCCGCAGCACGATCGCCGCGTCGGTGAAGCCGGACAGATCCGCGGTGGGGTTGACGGACGGGTCGATCGCGGCGACCAGCACCACCCGGTCCGCCGAGCCGGGCAGCGCGTCGAACGCGACCCGCACCGCGGCCTTGTCGCCGCCGGTCACCGGTACCGACCGGACCGCCCCGTCCGGCGTGGACGTGTTGTTGTAGAAGACGAAGTGGTCGTCGCTCAACACCCGTTGGCCCGTGCAGACCAGCGCGCACACGTCGAGTGCGACGCCGCCGGACCACGTCATGCCGAGGACGTTCGCGTCGTCGGAGGCCGACTCCGAGGCCGACGAGGGAGCCGTTGCCGGGGCGGAGGCCGGCGCACCCGCCTGCCCGCGCGTCCCGGACGCCGGAAGTGTCCCCGGGGGCACCGCGGTCGCGCCCGCCCGCGCTTGACCCGACGCCGCGCCGACCGGCTCCGCCGCGTCGGAGGAACCGCGCGGCCCGGGCACCTGCGTGGCCCCGGGGCCCAGGCGCCCGTTCAGCCCGACCTGGGTCATCAGGTCCACCAACTCGTCGCCCGTGATGAGCGTGAGCGGTTTGCCGCGCGCGAAGGTGTACGAACTCGGTCCGAAACGCGACGTGGTGACCAACACGCCCTTGTTGGCGCCGACATCGTGGACCGTGCCGTACAAGTCCCGTACTGCGGTGGGCGGAACCGTGTGCCGGTAGCGCTTGACCTGCACGATGATCTTGCCGCCGCTGAGCGGATCGGGGTCTATGGCCTCGACGTCCACGCCGCCGTCGCCGGACCGCTGGGTCGTGACCGCCTGGAGCCCGCGTGCCCGGAACAGCTCGGCGACCAGGCCCTCGAACGCGATCGGGTCCATCTCCAGCAGGTCGGGCACGTCGTCGTTGTCGGCGTGCGACACGACCGCGCTTCCGCCGCTGCCGCTCACCGCGTCGGGCCGCCGGGCGGGCTGCACGGCCGTCCGCAGGTCCGGCTTCATCGAGACGACCCCGCCCAGCGCGTCGACAAGGCAGTCGACCGCACTCACCCGCGCGAGGTTCAGCCGTTCGAACTCCGTGCGCGGCGCCCGGACGGACGACAGGAAGATGCGCGCCCGGAGCCCCGTCGCCGGATCCAGATCGTCGACGAAGCCGTTGACCGCGATGGACGCCAGCGCCCCGAACTCGTCGGCCACGAAAAGCTCGCGCAGGACCAACAGGACGCACTGCGCGAGGACATCGCGGTACAGCGTGCGCCGTTGCGACGCCGTGCGCGTGACTTCCTTGTCCTGGTCGGTGCTCGGCATGTAGCGCACCGAGCGCACCTCGGGCACGACGTCGACCGACGGCAGCTGCCAGTCCAACACCAGTTCCCGGGTGCTGCGTTCGTAGGCGACGTCCACCTGCCGGGGGAAGTCGTCGGGCCACGCCGTCGACGCGTACAGCGCCGCCGAGAAGAACTGCACGGCCGCGTCGGCGTCGCCGCGCCGCAGGCTGTCGCCCAACGCCCGGACCTGGCCGTTGTGTTGCCGCAGCTGCGCGAGCGTCGTCTCGGCCCACTGGTCGTACTGCTGCCGGTACGCCTCCAGTTGGCGCAACCGCTGCGCCTCGGCGTTCTGCGCCGCGTACCAGTCGCGTTCGAACTGCGCCCGGGCCTGCTGCTGCGCCTGCGCGTTCGGACCAAACCCCCACGAGCCTTGGGCCGGCTGGTAGTTCGCCTCCACCGGCATCGGCACAGGTACGCCGAGGTGACCCGGCTGGAACGGCTCGACCCGCTCGGGCCGCAGCATCGACGCGGACCGGAACGCCGCACCCCGGCACCCGGCCGCGAGCAACCCGGCGAGGGCGTCGGCCTGGCGCTCGATCTCCTCGGTGCGCCGCAGCGCGTCCGCCTCACGGTGGCGGCGGTACTCGGCCCGCTGTTCGCGGTGCATTCGAGCCATCGCCTGTTCCGCGGCCCGCTGTTGGCGTTCCTCCTCGCGCCTGCGTTGCTCGGCGGCTCTGCGCTGCGCATCCTGCCGGCGTTGTTCCTGCCGTTGGGCCTCGGCCCACGCACTGATCAGCCCATTGCCACGCCGACTCATGAGCGACGTCGTCCTCCCCACCACCCGACAGTCCGTCGGAAGACCCTATCGCCGCCGGTGATCACCGCAGGGTCGTATGACGGAGAAGTTGCGGGAAAATGGCGTTCGCGAGACGCACCGGTGCCGCACCCCGACCGCGTTCGGGCGCACGCGCGGGCGTCAGACCCCGACCGCGCCCAACCGCCGCCGAGCCGTCTCCACCGTCCGCAGGACCGCCAGTGTCGCGTCGAGCGGCATGACCGGGCTCTCCACGCGGCCGTCGAGCACCCGGTCGCGCACTTCGCGGACCTCGGCGGCGAGGGCGACTTCGGGCGACTCGATCGTGAACTCCTGGGGCGCGCCGCCTCCGTAGGTGTGCACGCTCACGCGCGTGGTGCAGTGGAAGAACGCGTCCAGCTCGGCGCGTCCGCGCGTACCGATCACCGAGGCGGTCAGGGGCAGTTGCGTGACGAGCGAGGTCTCCAGCAGCGCGTGCGCGCCGCCCGGCCAGCGCAGCAGCAGCGCGGCCTCGGCGTCGACGCCGCTGGGGGCGAGCGCCCCGGCGACCTCGACCGACTCGGGCTCGCCGAGCAGCAGATGGGCCAGCGCGACCGGGTACACGCCCAGATCGAGCAGCGCCCCGCCGCCCAACTCCGGGTTCCACAAGCGGTGTTCCGCGTCGAACGGCATGGGGAAGCCGAACGTCCCGTGGATCGAGCGGACTTCGCCGAGCGTCCCGTCGTCGGCGAGTTCCTTGACGCGCCGGATCAGCGGGTTGAACCACATCCACATGGCTTCCATGAGGAACACGTCGGCGGCCCGGGCGTCGGCGGCCATCGCCTCGGCGTCGGCGAGCGAGGCCGCGAGCGGCTTCTCGCACAGCACCGGCTTGCGCGCGGCGATCGCGAGGTCGACGACCTCCCGGTGCTGCGCGTGCGGCGTCGCGACGTACACCGCGCGCACCGCGGGGTCGGCCACCATCTCGGCGTACGAGCCGTAGCCCGTGCCGTCGCCGAATTCCCGGGCGAACTCGGCCGCGCGGGCCTTGTCACGCGACGCGACCGCGGCGACACGCATTCCCGGCTCCGCGGCGATGACCTTGGCCAACGTGCGGGCCATCGATCCGGTCGCCGCGATCCCCCACCCGAACTGTTCGCTCATGAGGTCGTGATCGCCCGCTCGGGACAGCTGCGGGCCGCGTCCTCGACGGCGTCCTCGAACTCCTCGGGGATGTCCTCGATCTGCACCACGGCGTATCCGGCGTCGTGCAGGGCGAAAACCTCGGGGCAGATGGTGCAGCAGACCCCGTGGCCGCGGCAGCGGTCGTCGTCGATGGTGGCCTTCATCGTGTCGGCTCCTCCGCGAATTTCCAAGTTCTCTTAGGTCGGCGCCCGCAGGATATACGTCGGCACCTCGGCGTACCGGCGGGCGGCAAAGATCCGGGTGCGCACTCCACGATCACGAAAGGTTCAGAAGTGGTCAAGCCTGGACAAACAGCCATCGCCTGGGGTCGCGAGCCCTGCCCGAAAACAGCGCCACTACGGCAGTGGCTCCCTGACACGGTGCAACACGGCCGCGCCGCTGTCGATGGCCTTCGGCTGGTGCCAGACCTCGACGCACATCGCGACCATGATCACCGAGTGCACGAGTTCGAGCAGGTGCCGCGGCTGATCGGGCATCTCGTCGAGCGGGAACCCGTCGCAGTACGCCAGCGCGTCCCGGATCCGCGGGAACGCGGCCCGGTAGAACGGCTCCATCTCGCCCATCGTGCTCGCCATGCGCCGCGACCAGCGCTCCGGCTCGGTGGCCAGGCACCACGTCTCGGCGAAGGGCTCCAGGTCGGCGAATTCGGCCGGAAGAAGAGACACCGGTTCACACCCCCGCACTCGTCGTACGCCCCGCACGGGTGCGCCGGTACTCCGCGACCCGGTCCGCGACCACGCTGTGGAGGTGGCGGACCAGCAGCTCCTGGTCGCTGAGCGGGAACGCGTCCGGGACAGCCCGGGATTCGAGTGCCTCCTGCGTTCCGGCGAGCGTCCCGGCGTCCTGGAGCGCGAACTCCTTGAACATGACGACCGCGCACTCCTGGGCGGCCCGCTGCGACGCCGTCTCGGCCTTCGGGAAGAACAGCGTGCCCTCAAAGCGATGGGTGTTGTGCGAGGTGGGCCAGAAGCGGTAGGTGAGGTACCAGCCGCTCGCCCAGATCAGGATCTCCAGGTTCGGGAAGATCTGGAAGTTGTCGATCGCCCACTTCTTGACCTTGCCCGGGTTCGTCCCGGGCAGCTCGGCACCCAGGTCGGGTTCGTCCCAGGGGCCGAACAACCCGCTGCGCGTGGCGATTTCGATGGGGTACTGGAAGTCGTCGGGCCACAGCCGCCGGGGCACGCCGTCCGCGGTGACCATCCGGTGCGGGCCGTCGAGCTGGTAGTGCGGCGCCTCGAAACCGGTCATCTTGTCGCGCGCGGCGGGGGTCGCCTCCTGCGGGTGCAGGAACGGCACGTGGTAGTACTCCTGGAACGCGTCCAGGAAGATCTTCCAGTTGCAGTCGATGTGCGCGCTGAAGTCGTAGCGCTCGGTCATCCGGTCGAACGGGTAGCCCTCCAGGGGCGTGACCATCGGGCCCAGGAACTCCCGGAGCGACTGCGGCGGTTCCTTCGCGAGGTGGACGAAGACGAAGCCCGCCCACACGTCGCAGTGCACCGGCACGAGGCCGTACGCCGACTTGTCGAGGTCGAAGAACTCGCTCTCCTGCTGGACGAACGTGCACCCGCCGTCGAGTCCGTAGCGCCAGCCGTGGTACTTGCACGTGAACTGCCGTACACTCCCGGCGACTTCCTCGCGCGGATAGTCGTTCCACACGAGCTTGTTCCCGCGGTGGCGGCAGATGTTGTGGAAGGCCCGGACCACACCCCGCTTGTCGCGCACCACGATGAGCGAGGTCTTGGCGACCTCCAACTCGCGGGTGAAGTAGCTGCCCGGCCGGGGCAGTTCCTCGACGCGGCCCACGTGCAGCCAGGAGTTCCCGAACACCGCCTCGCGCTCGTCCGCGAAGAACTCGGGGGAGACGCTGTCCTCGTAGGATACGAGTCCGGTGCCGAGCCGCGGATAGTGGTCCGTCCAGCTGCCTTCGGCCGGCTTCGGGTATAGGGCCATGGCCTCGGTCCTCGCGTATGTGTCGTGGTCGCCGCACAGGCTTTCGATGCGCCCACATCATGTGCACTGATCATCGGGCTTGCCCAATAGAAAATCGTTATACGCACATACGGCCCGCGCATGGTCGGCGACGGACAGGAGCCATGCGCGCCGCCCGCCGCCGAGTCAGTCCAGCGCGCTCAAGGCCTCCGACTGGTGGACCTCCTCGACCGGCCACCGGCCCTCCGCGACGGCCTGGCGGACCTGGCGCACCAGCTCACGGGCGACCGTGTCCACCGCGGGCGGCATCCGCGACGTGCGCGGTGCCGCCGCGACGACCGCCCGCGTCACGTCGGGCTCGCACAGCGGCGCGGCACTCAGCGCGCCGCTCGCGACGTCGGCCGCGACGCCGACACCCGGGAGGATCGTCCAGCCGTGCCCGGCCGTGACCAGCTGCTTCTGCACCCGCATCGAGTTGGTCTGCACGACGACACGCATCGCGACCCCGGCCCGGGCCGCGGCGGCGTCGATGAGCGTCCGCAGCGCGTGCCCGGCCGCGGGCATCACGAGCGGATGCGTCACCACGGCCGAGAACGGCACCGGCCGGTCCGCGCGCAGGCCCTCGGACGCCGGGGCGACGGCCCACAGGTTCTCGTGGAGCAGCTGATGGGCGTTCAGGGACGGCGTGTGGCCGAGGTTGTAGAGCAGCGACAGATCCAGATCGCCTTCGTCCAGCCATTGTTGAAGGTGGCCGGAATAGGCCGTGAGCAGACGCAGTTCGATCGCGGGGTGCTCACGGGCGACCGCCGACACCAGCGGTGCCGCCAACAGGTCGGTGGTGCTCTCCAGCAGCCCGACGCGGACGACCCCCGTGACCACGCCGGGCGTCGGGCGCACCTCGGACCGGGCCCACTCCAGTTCGTTGAGCGCCCGCCGCGCCCGCGCCACCATGACCGCACCGGCCTCGGTGATCCGCATGCCCTGGCGGCTGCGCTCGAACAGCGCGACGCCCAGCTCCTCCTCCAGCGTGCGGATCTGGCGCGTCACCGCCGGCTGCACGAGGTGCAGCAGCTCCGCGGCCCGTGTGACGCTCCCCACCTCGGCCACGGTCACCAGCGCCTTGAGCTGTTTGAGGTCCATCCTGAGTCACGCGGAGGAGGCCGCGCCCTCGGGCGGGCGCGCGTCCGCGATGCCTCCCTTCCGGGGACGTATCCGTGCCGGGCATCCATCCATCACCGACCATTATTTCACCCCCATGCCCATAAGCGCCGATGATGCGAGCATGGATCGGACGGCGGCGCACTGAGCGCGCGGCGTCCGCCGAGCCTCCCGCGTCACCGAGGAGCCGTCGGGCCCGAGGCGTGACTCCGAGGCCGCACGACGCCCGAGGGTCGCGCAAGCCCGGGGGTTTGCGTGGGCTCCACGGCCGCGGAGCCCCGAGTCCCCCGAGGCCCCGGACCCCAAGCCTCCCGGACCCCCAGGCCCCCGGACCCCCAAGCCCGCCGAGGTCCCAAGAGCCCCGACGCTGACGAGCGTCCCGAAGGCCCACCCAACCCCGCGCGACCTCCGGGGCATCCGACGAGACCTCCGCCCCCGAACCCGCCCCCGGGACCTCGGCCCCCGAACCCGCCCTCGTCCTCCGGCCGTTGCCGGAACCCGGCAGGCAGGACCGCCGAATCCTGGGGTCTCCGGGGAATCACCGGCGTCGGTCGGGCCCGACATACTGCCCTCAACGACAACGAAGGGGTGTGGAATGACCAAGCACAACACCGGCTTCACGATCGCACGCCGGGGCTACGACACCGATGAGGTGGACCTCTACCTCGCGGGCCTGGCGGCCGGCGGGCGGCCTGCCGACCGGCCGATGTTCACCATCCGCCGCCGAGGCTACGACCGGGCCCAGGTCGACGGGCACCTGGCCGAGATAGAGCCCGCGCCGGGGCCCTGCTGACCGTACGCACGCCGCGCGGGGGTCCGTGTGCGACGTAGGATCGGCACGTTTGTTCGGCAGGGAGAAGGATCATGTCGTCAGCCGTGCCCCAGCGCCCCATGCGCGCGGACGCCCGACGCAACCACGACCGCCTGGTGGACGCCGCCCGGGCGTTGTACGCCGAGCAGGGTGTCGACGCTCCTCTCGAAGAGATCGCCCGCCGCGCGGGCGTCGGCAACGCGACCCTCTACCGCCACTTCGCCAACCGCGAGACCCTCCTCGAAGCCGTCTACCGCGCGCCGTTCGAGGCCCTGTCACGACGCGCGGAGGAGTTGGCCGCCGATCGGACGGTCACCGACGGGATGGCGGTCTGGCTCGGCGAACTCGTCGACCACGGCTCCGGCTCGCGCGGGCTGACCGCCGCGTTGGGCGCGGCCCTCCAGGACCGGGGCGACGGCGTCGACTGGAGCCGCGACACGATGCTCGCGGCGGCGACCCACCTGCTCGACCGGGCCCAGCGCACCCGTACCATCCGCGCCGACGTCACCGCGTCCCAAATACTCCTGCTGGCCAAGGCGATCGCCTTCGCCGCCGAGTCGCGCCCCGATCCCACGCGGCAGGCGCGCGAGCTGCTGGCCCTCGTGATGGAGGGCCTGCGCGAGCCGTCGTCGTGCGTCGCGACCGAGCGGGCATCGCGGCCCCCGCACACCTGAACACCCCGGTGACGGCATCGCGCCTCGACGCGGTCACATCGTCTCCCCGCGCTTCGTCAGGGATAGGACGCAGGCACACACACGCCGTCCCACCGGCGTGCGCCGCCCCCGACCCGAGGACGTACGCCACCATGCAGCCCGACAACGACTTCCTGGCCGAGAGCTTCGAGAGCCACCGCTCCCACCTGCGGTCCGTCGCTTACCGCATGCTGGGCTCGCACGCGGAGGCGGAGGACGCCGTCCAGGAGGCGTGGTTGCGGCTGGCACGCTCGCGCTCCGACGACATCGCCAACCTCGGCGGCTGGCTGACCACCGTCGTCGGCCGCGTCTGCCTCGACATGCTGCGCACCAGGCGGCAGCGGCGCGAGGAGGCGTGGGACGACGTGACCTCGAACGCGGCGGAGTCGCACCGTACTCGCGTCGAAACCGGTCCGGAACAAGAAGCACTGCTGACCGATTCGGTCGGGGTGGCGCTCATGATTGTCCTCGACACGCTCGAACCGGCCGAACGGCTCGCGTTCGTGCTGCACGACATGTTCGCCGTGCCCTTCGACGAGATCGCGGTGATGCTCGACCGCACCCCGGCCGCCGCCCGCCAACTCGCCTCCCGCGCACGCCGCCGTGTTCAAGGGCGGGCACCGGACTCCGACCCGGGTGCCCGGGCGAGGCGCGACGTGGTCGAGGCCTTCCTGGCCGCGGCGCGCGGCGGGGACGTCGACACCCTCGTCCAGTTGCTCGCCCCGGACGTCCTGGCCCGCTCCGACGCGCCCGACACCCAGCCCGTACGCGGCGCCGAGGCCGTCGCCCGCAGCGCCGCCATGTTCGCCGGCCGGTCCGGCGCCGCCTCCTGCGCCCTGGTCGACGGTTTCCCCGGCGTCGTCGCCGACGCCGACACTCCCGCGCGTCGCGCCATGCTCTTCACCGTCCGCGACAACCGGATCACCATCATCGACGTCGTCACGACGCCCGACCGTTTCGACGCCCTGGACATCGCCCCACTGCCGTAGCGCCGTGCCGCGAGGGAGTCGGGGACCGAGGCCTCCGGGCCCGCGTCAGGAGTCACGCGGGTCTGTCGCGTCCGCGCCCGGACCGGGTGCGGCTCAGACCACGGGAAGGATGCCGCCGTCGACCCGGAACTGCGCTCCGGTGAGCCACTTGGCGCGGTCGGAGGCGAGGAACGCGATCATCTCGGCGACGTCCCCGGGTTCGCCGGGACGCCCCATCGGCACATTCAGGTGGTCCACGATCCGCCGCGTGACGTCCTCGACGCCGATGCCCTGGCTGTCGGCCATGTGGCGCAGGTGGGCGGTCGCTCCCTCGGTGAGGACGAAGCCCGGCACCACGCACACCACGCGGACGCCGTGCTCGCCCACCGCCGTCGCCAACTCGCGGCTGTAGGCGTTCAGCGCCGCCTTCGACGCGGCGTACGACGCCTCGGCGGGCTGGGGGAGGTGAGCGGCGATCGAGGAGACGTGCACGACGACCCCGGAGCCGCGCTCGACCATCCCGGGAACCAGGGCCCGATCCAGTCGGACCGCGCTGAGCAGGTTCATCTCCAGATCGGCGAGCCACGACGCGTCCGACCGCCCGAGCGTCGGCGCCGGCCCGGTCGCGGCCCCCGCGTTGTCGACCAGGACGTCGACTCCCCCCATGCGGTCCACGACCCGGCGGCCGAGTTCCGCCACGCCCTCCTCGGAGCGCAGGTCGGCGGGTATGAAGCCGGCGGGCAGGTCGCGGGGCGCGCACGGCCCGCCGACGGCCCGTCGGGTGTGTCTCTCCGGGCCGTCGGCGGGTTGGGGGCTAGAGCGAGTCGACGTAGCGCTTCAGGGCGGCCTTGGTTCCCGCTCCGGCGATGCCGTCGATGGCGCCGGTGTAGCCCCAGTTGCTCTGCAGCCAGCGCTGCAGCGACTTCACCGTCTCGCTTCCGACGATGCCGTCGATCGGGCCGTTGTAGTTCCAGTGCGTCGCGAGGAAGCGCTGCATCGCCTTCCAGCTGTTGGTGCCGAGTTGGCCGTCGATCGCGCCCGTGTAGTCCCAGTTGTCGCGCAGGACGATCTGGAGCTTCTTGGCGTCCGCGGTGCTCAGGCCGAGGTTGACCACCGCGGCTGCGGCGGCGGATTCGGCGCTCACCGCGGCCGGTGCGGACGCGGGTGCCGGTGCCGCGGACGCGGCGCTCGCCGTCGCCACGCCGCCCGCGGCGATCCCCACCGCGGTGGCGACCGTGACGAACGTCCTCGTGATGGCTCGCATGTGCTTCCTTCCGTCGGGAGCGGGCCGACCGCCCCGGTCGGCCCGGCACCAGATTGCGGGCGGGCCCGTCGGGGCCGCCACAGTCTCCGCGGATGTGGCGTACACGCGGGACGTCAACGCTCTGACCTGCGGAAACACCGCCCCGCGCGACGGCGGGACGGGACGGGCGATGACCCCCGAAGGTCGTTTTTGCCCGGATCGTCGCCGCTGGTGCAGAATGCAACGCGTCACGAGGAATCGGGACTCGGGCCCGGTGCCGCACACGCGAACGGGGGCGCATGTCGCGTTGGAAAGAGCTGCCCGTCGGCCTGGACGCGAGCGTCTGCCGGCTGGTGGTGCACCTGCGTCGGCTGAAGGACCACGGCGGGCTGACCATGCGGCAGTTGGCCGCGAAGACGGGGTACAGCGCGAAGTCGTGGGAGCGGTACCTGGGCGGCAGGTCGCTGCCACCCCGCGAGGCCGTCGAGGCGCTGGCCCGTATCGGCGGCGAGGACCCGGCCCGCCTGCGCGCGCTGCACGAGGTCGCCGCCGAGGCCTGGAAGGGCGGGCGGGGGAGTGCCGCCCGCACGCCGCACGCCGAGGCGGAGCCGGTCGCGGCGCCGGAGCCGGAGCGTCCGTCGGAGCCGGTGCCGCCGGACGGCACGGCGGCTCGCCCCCGGAGGCGTGGCCGGTACCTCGTCCATCTCGCGGCGGCGGTCCTCGTCCCGGCCGCCGCGATCACGGTCTACGCCGTCGTGCGGCACGCGGGCGGCGGCGAGAAGGCGGCGGCGACGCGCCCCGCGCCCACGTACACCTGCCGCGTCGAGCGGATCGACGGCCGCTGGTACGCGGGCAACAGCCGGACCCAGGACGCCATCGTGGCGTACGGCCTGGCCGGTCCCGACGTGGCCGAGGCGCAATGCCTCCTGGAGCGAGCCGGTTTCGCCCCCGGGGACATCGACGGGATCTACGGCCCGCTGACCCAGAGCGCGGTCAAACGCGCCCAGCGGCACGCCGGGTTGGTGGTGGACGGCATCGTCGGGCCGCACACCTGGGAAGCCCTGCGGCGGTGACGCACGTGACGCGGAAGGGGACGCGGGGATGACCCGGGCCACGCCGCCGTCGCCGGGAGCGGCCCGATTGGCCGTCGCGCTCCGGGAGTTGAAGGCGCGCACGGATCTCAGCCTGGCGGGCCTGGCGGAGCGGACGGCGTACAGCAAGTCGTCCTGGGACCGCTACCTCAACGGCGGGACGCTGCCCCCGCGCCGGGCGGTCCAGGCGTTGTGCGGACTGGCCGGGGCGTCGGACGAGCGGTATCTCGCACTGTGGGAGATCGCGGAGTCGGAGTGGCGCGGGCGCGCGACGCGGGAGACACCCGCGGCCCCGGACCCCGGGCCGGAACAGCCGCCGCCCGCACCTCCCGAGAAGGCGCCGCACGCCGCGCTCCCGAACCCCCGGCGGCAGCCCGATCCCTCCGTGCCCGCGGTCCCGCGGGAGACGACGCCCGCCCGACACTCCCGTACGCGCCGGGCCGCGACCGCCGTGGCCGCCGTCGCCGTGGCGGGTGCGGTGGCCGTGGGCGGCATCGCGGCCTTGTTCGCGTTCCCCGTCCGGGACGCCGATCCGCGGTCCCCGGCGACCCCCGACGCGTTGGCGGCCCTGTGCCAGGGGTCCGCCTGCGAGGGCCGGAACCCCCTCAACATGCATTGCGCCGCCCGCCCGGACACCGTCGCCGCGTACCGCGCCGCGGGCGGTGCCCGGCTGGAGGTGCGCCTCAGCCGGGAATGCGGCGCCAGTTGGGGCCGGATGTGGAGCACGCGCGTCGGGGACAGCCTGGAGGTGACCGCTCTCGGCCGTACGCAGAGCGCTCGCGTCGCCGACCGGATCGACGCGGAGGCCTACGTCTACACCGCCATACTCGCCGCGGCCCCGGGAACCGCGCTCCGCGCCTGCTTCCACCCCGCGGCCGGCGGCCCCGCGGAATGCTTCGACGCGCGTGCGGCCGACTGACCGCGGTCGGCGGGACGGCCCCGGGCCACCGTCGGCTCGGGGGTTCTCGCGACCGTGACGCCCGTACGTCTTGTCGCCGAGCGATCCCGCGCGCCTCACGTCGACGCGCGCAACACGATCTCCGCGTCGATCCGCGACCGCCCGGCCTCGGGCGCGACGCCCTTGAGCTGCGTGACCAGCCGATGGACGCGGCGGTGCACCACGTCGTCGAGGTGAAAGCGGATCGAGGTCAGGGGAGGTACGGCGAGCGCGGCGGTGGGGATGTCGTCGACCCCGATCACCGCCATGTCACCGGGGGCCGCGAGCCCGCGCTCACGCATGCCCGCCAGGACGGCGAACGCCGTCTCGTCGTTGAACGCGCACACCCCCGTCACACCGTCCGCGGCGAGGCTCGCCACGGCCTCGGCACCACTGGCCGCGTCCAGGCTCGCGGTGACCACGACCGGGGGTGCCAACCGTGCCGCGCGGCACGCCTCCCGCACCCCGGCCAGGCGCTCGTCCGCCATCGGCCCCAGCGCGGGAATCGCCGGACGGACGAAGCCGAGGCTCCGGTGCCCCCGGCCGATCAGGTGCTCACCCTGGAGCCGCCCGACGGGGTCCATCACGAACTCGCCGGACGGGCCCGACGGTACGACGGCGTCCGCACCCGCGCGATGCAGCGCCTCGACGACCTCCGGGGGGAACGCCACGAACCCGACGACCGCGGACGCCCCGACGCTCGCGCACACATCCGGCAGCGCCCGCCCGTGCGCCCCCTGCAGGTGGGTGACCAGGGTGAGGCCGTGCTCCGCCAGCGCCGACGCGAGGCTTTCGATGAAGCGGGTGATCCCCGGCCCCATCGGCACGTCCGGCACGTGCAGCAGCACCACGTCGCTGCGCCCGGCGGCGAGGCTGCGGGCCGAGGCGTTCAACCGGTAGTTCAGCTTGCCGGCGGCGGCGAGGACGCGCTGCCGCGTCGCCTCCGGGATCGCACGGTCGGGCCGGTTGTTCAGCACGAAGCTCACCGTCGTCTGGGACACGCCGGCCTCCCGTGCGACATCGGCGCTGGTCGGGCGCTTCCGGGGGCGCGTCATGTGCTTCTCTCGCATGCGTGTCGGGGACGGGGGCCGAGGCGCGCGGTGTCACGTGAACCGCCGCCCGGCTCACCGAAATGTAGCGGGCGGCCGCCGCGCCGACCGGCCGGGGACGCCGTGGGCCCCGCGGCCGTGCGTTGCCTGCGTCCGGAAGTATGCCGGTACGCCCGGAGGCGGGCGCCCGCCCGGTCAGGCGCCCGCGGCCAGGTCGAGTTCCCACGGCCGCACCGTCAAGCCCGCCTTGTCGATCCTCAGGTGGCCGACGCGCGACACGAGAGAGTGGGCGTGCATCCGGCGGGCGATCTCCTGCTCGCGCGGCGGCAGCGGGGCCCCGGCCGCGCCGAGCGACAGCAGGTCGAGCATGCCGTCGGGGATCACCGACGCGGGCGGCTCGTCCGGGTATCCGGAGCGGTTTGCCTGGGGCATGGAGGGGGTGGCCCCCGAAGGCGTCGCCTGGGCCGTGCGGACCTCGCCCAGGCCGCCGAGCCTGGCACGCACCGTCCAGCCCGGGGCGAGGCCCCCGCCGCTGCCGACCCGCACCTCCAGTGCCAGGCTTCCCTCGCCCGCGGACGGATCGAAATCCGCCACCGCGTGGATGTCGGCGAGGTACGTCGCCGCGGTGGTGTAGACGTACACGGACCGGCTCAGCCCGCCGTGCCACCAGTGGTCCTGGTCCTCCACGAATGTCGCGTCCGACCACTTGACGACGGTCAGCTCCACCTCGTTCTCGCCGGGGCGCACGTGCCCGGTGACGTCGAACTCCGAGGCCAGGTGGGAGTCCTTGCCGAATCCGACGTCGCGCCCGTTCACCCGGACCAGCAGCACGCTCTCGGCGCCGCCGACGTGGAGCACGACGCGGCGGCCGTCCCACTGCCCGGGCGGTGAACGTGCGCCGGTACACCCCGGTCGGGTTCTCCGCCGGAGGGTGTGGCAGCGGGGAGTCGAACGGCATGACGATGTTGGTGTAGTGCGGCCGGTCGTCGGCCCCCCGCATCGTCCACAGGCCCGGCACCGCGACCGTCCGCCGCGCGGTGCCCCGCTCCCCGCGGGCGTCGGGCCAATCAGCCGAGCGAGCCGACACGGGGCGCGTCGGCGGTGTCGCCGATCCGCTTCCGGTAGGCCACCAGGCTTTCGATGCTGACCAGACGCAGGCCGAACTTGTCCGCGAAGGCGCGGAGTTCGGGCAACCGCATCATGGTGCCGTCGTCGTTGACCATCTCGCACAGCACGCCCGCGGGTTCGCAGCCGGCCAGGCGGGCGAGGTCGATGGTGGCCTCGGTGTGCCCGAGGCGGGCGAGCACACCACCGGGAACCGCGCGCAAGGGCACCACGTGGCCGGGGCGGCACAGGTCGTCCGGGCGGGTGCCCGGGGCGCCGAGGAGCCGGATGGTGTGCGCGCGGTCGGCGGCCGAGATCCCCGTGGACACGCCTTCGCGCGCGTCGACGGTGACGGTGTACGCGGTGCCGCGCCGGTCCTGGTTGACGTGGTACATCGGCGGCAGTTCGAGCCGGTCGCAGGTCTCCGGCGGGAGCGGGACGCAGATGTAGCCCGAGGTGTGGCGCACCATGAAGGCGAGCAGTTCGGGCGTGGCGTGTTGGGCGGCGAAGATGAGGTCGCCCTCGTTCTCGCGCGTCTCGTCGTCGACGACGATCACGGCCCGTCCCGCCGCGATGTCCGAGACGGCGTCCTCGATCGCGTCCAGCACGATGGTGCCGCCGTTGTCGCCGTGGTTCATGGGGTGCCTCTCCCGCTCGGTGGGTCCGAAGACGCGGCGGGGTTCGAGGGCACCGCAAGGCGGCACGACGGTGGCGCCGCCGACGTCATCCGGGGGCCGGATGCGTGCGGGCGCGCGCCATCGCCTTACGCGCGGACTCCCTTCCGGACTTTGACCGTCGGCCCCGGAGTTCCACCGGATCCACCGGTCGATGGCCTCGACCGGGTTGCGGGCTGTCACCGCCGGTTCGGAATTTCACCGAACCCCGCCTGCGCGTATGAATAGTTGCTATCGCCCAGATATTCACACACCGGCCGAGCGAAGACCAACGCCGAGTGGTCAAGCTCACGGCGGACCCGCCGTCAGTCGGCCGGGCGCCGGGCGGTGAACTGGTCGGTGATCAGGACGTCGGCCAGTCGGCCGCCCACCCGCACGCCAACCGCCGGTCGCGACCGGGGAATTCCGGCAGGCGCATTGCGGATACCGAGCGTTGCGGGGGCTGTTGCGGCCCTACCATGGCAGGTCCGTCATCGCGTCCCACCCGGGACCGGGCGACGGAAGGCCCGACGCCGGAAGGAGGCGAGTGACCGGCACGGCCGCGGCCGGGCACGACGCCCATCCGCCCCCGCGTCCCGAGGG
This sequence comes from Yinghuangia sp. ASG 101, assembly GCF_021165735.1. Lineage (GTDB taxonomy): Bacteria > Actinomycetota > Actinomycetes > Streptomycetales > Streptomycetaceae > Yinghuangia. Next base: position 6,278,407 of record NZ_CP088911.1, read on the forward strand.
CAGGCCTCTCGATCCCGGCCTCCGAAGACTTCTCGAAGCGTCGTTCGACCACGACCTGTCCGACGTCGTCGTCCTGCGCGGCGGCCGTGCCGACCGACTGTGCCGACGCTTCGCTGCGGACGGCTGCGCCTCGGGCCGCGCGGTGTTCCTGCGGTCGGCGGGTCCCGGCCCCCGGACGGACCTCGGTGTACGGCTGCTCGCACACGAGGTGGCGCACGTGGTGCAGCAGCGCCGCGGCGACGTGGCGGCGCTGCCGATCGGCCACCGCCGGGCGGTCGGCCTGCCCGGCGGGCCGCACGAACGTGAGGCGGACGCCGCCGCGGACGCCGCCTTGGCCGGGAAACGACACCACTGGGCGCCCGCGGAACCCCCGCCCGAAGCGGGCCGGCGCGCCGTCGCGGTGCTGCAACTCCACGCGTCGCACGAACACCGGCTGATCGGTGACGTCGGCATCGGCGACATGGCCCACCTGGCCGGCCGCGGCGATGCGGAACGGCGACGCGTGCTGCTCGCACAGCGCGACCTCATGCGGGAATGGAGCACCGCTCCGCAGGACCTGTCACCGGAGTACATCGCCCGCCGCACGCCGTGGCTCAAGGTCACGCGCCTGCCCAACGGCGTCGTCATGTCCCACGGCGAACTCAACGCCCTCGCCGACTACCTGCCCAACCCGACGGCCATCCTGAACTTCCCCCGCGACGCCATGGTCTCCCTCCTCCAGACGATCCGGGAGGAGTCCTACCGCAAGCTCTCCCATCTCGCGGGCGTCCGCGCCGAGGCGGTGCGTTTCAAGGACAGCGTCTTCAGCGCGCTTCCGCCGTCCGGACTGCTCACGCTGAAGAACCAGAACGCGCTGATCGCCTCGGCCTCGGCGGTGGAGAGCGACCACCTGGCACCGCTGCTGTGCCGCAACGTCGCGCATTTCGCCCCGCACTCCTGGTACCGCTGGGCGCACTACCACCATCTCGCCCTCGGCTTCGCGGCCGAGGCCTCGCTCGCCTCGGGGCGGGAGAAGGACGGGCTGGCCACGTTGGCGGAGTTGAACGAGGGCTACGCGCAACACTTCCTGCAGGACTCCTTCGCGGCCGGCCACTTGGGCAACAAGGTGCTGGCGATGCAGTGGGCCTCGGCGGCGGGCGGCACCCTGCCGTTCGCGCGGAAGACGCGCGACCACATGGCCGAGATGAGCGAGGACCGGCAGCCCGGGCTGAGCGGACGTCATCTCTATGGTCCGTACCAGGAAGGCGTGCGGTCCAACGATCCGCAGACCGTCGACGAGAGCGGGCTGTCGACGCCGGAAAAGATCGGACGCCTCCGACTCGACACCTGGCGGCTCGGCGCGGAGCAGACCTACGCGAGCTACCTGAGGTTCCTGGGAAACGCCACCGCGCAGATCAACAGCATGGCCCTGCACGACTTCCTCAACGAGACGGGGCTGTGGGTCGCCTCGCAGGACCACGAGGCCCCTTACCTGATCGGGGGCGACGAGACACTGATCCAGAAAGGCCCCGGTCTCGCGAACATCAAGGCCGCCTGCGCCGGGTCCGAAGCGAGCGTACGGGCCGCACTCGACGGCAAGGACCAACGCGCCGCCACGGCGGAGGTGTTCGCGACGTTCCCGAGCCGGGTCCGGCTGGACGGCGAAATGATCCCCCTGGAGGCATGGCACGACAGGCACGTCAGGCCCCTGGTCGGGTTCCTCAGCAGGGGACAGCCCCTGGGGCAGTTCGCCGGGTTCTTCGCCGCGCTCCGCATCCGGAACATCACCGCGGACGCGGCCACGGTCCTCGACAGGGATCCGAAGGGGTACAAACCGAAGACGACCGCTCATGAGGCACAGGAGGCGCCGCACCCTCGGACGCGCCTCAATGACCGTCTCCCGGCCTGGATGACGCGCGGTCCCTTCGCCAAGCGCACCGCCACGGCGAAATCGAAATCCGTCGCGGATGCCGAGGTCAAGGTCGGGAACGGCGTGAGTGCATCCGACGCCACGGCTTCGACGGACCCGACATCCGCGGTGAGACCGGCTGCGACGATGCCGACCGCCGCCGAACTCCCGGTCGTGACGCAGCCGGAGGCAGTGGCGGCGACCGGGGCACAGGGATCAGAACCGGAGTCGTCCGCGGTAGTGGAGGAAGCGGACGGACAACCGTCGGCACCCGCCACGGCGCGAGACTCCGTGCCTCCGCCCGGCCCGACGGGACCGCCCGGCTTGGCGGGCCTCCCCCCTGTCGCGCGGAGCACAGGGAGGCCGCACACCGTCCGGACCACGGACGCCGGAGCCGCACGCGACAGCGGCGAAGGCCCGCCCCGGAACCCGCAAGCGGAGCCGAAACGGCACCGAGGGCTCAGCCGCGAGTACTGACACCGGACCGGAGCCGCACCCCACCCATCGCGAACGCACCGGTCGGCTGCTTACGCCGTGGCTGCCATCGCCCCGCGCCGCCGGTGTGCTGCTCGGGGGCACGGGAGCGTCCGACAGGGGTGTCGACCGTCAAGGCCGCCGTGAGTCGGCGGCCGAGCGTGGGGGCCGAACACACTACCGCGACGAGCGACGCCGGTCCGCCGGAGAGGCCGTCCCGCGTCTCCTTCGGACGTGGCGCGAACTGCGTTGGGTGCGACGTCGGTTGGCTCTGACAGGGTGAGGGCCTTCCGTGGAAGTGATCGTGTTGCGAGGCGTGGAGGCGATGAGTGTCGTGTTGACGAGAAAAGGGATGGCTCCGGAGCCGCTTCCGGTGCCGGTGTCCACGCTGGTCCTGCCCGAGCGGCAGTTGCAGAGCATGGTCCTCCTGCCCGACGGCGACACCTGCGTCGTCAGTGCGGAGAACGACGGGGCGGTCCATGTCGCGTCGCTGTCCGGGCAACGCGTCCTCCGGTGTCTGGAGGAGCACACGGGCCCCGTCAACAGCCTCGCGCTCGCCGCCGACGGGCGGTTGCTGCTGACCGCGTCGGACGACGAGACGATTCGGCTCTGGGACACCGCGTCGTGGCAGGTCACCGCGGTGCTGACGGGCCACACCGGCTACATCCGGGAGGTCGCCGCATGCGGCATGACCGCGGTATCCGGCGGAGAAGACGGCACGTTCCGGGTGTGGGACCTGGACGACGCGGTCTGCCGCGGCGTGTTCGACGACCACGGCCTGTCGGTGGACCACGTCGCGATCGCCCCCGACGGCCGCCGGGCCGCGAGCGCGTCGCGCGCCAACCAGGTCCTGCTGTGGGACCTGAGCGGGCCCAAACTCGAACGCGCGTTGTACGACACGGGGCAGACCGTCCTCGACATTCCCGGCATGAGCCTCTACATGCTGGCCGGTGACAACCGGACCGGCGTCGGGCACGGCAGCGCCCCCAAGGCGCTCGTGTTCGACGCCACCCGGGACTTCCTCTACACGGCCGCCGACGAGGTGATCTGCTGGGACCTGGCCGACGGCGTCGAGCGCACCCGCCACCCGCGTCGGCGCTTCGTCAACGCGCTTGCCCTCAACCCCGAACTCCCCGTCATGGCCACCGTATCGATGCAGGGCATCCACTTCGCCGGACTGGACGACGAGTACGCGTTCTTCCTCCCCGCGCCCGAGTCATCCGGTTCCGGAGCCACCGTGGCCTTCCTCCCCGACGGGCGCCCGGTCTCCGGCCACGACGCGGGCTTCGAGGCCGAGCACTGCACCATCCTGGTGTGGCCCGCCCTCACCGGGAACGAACACCGCGGCGACCACCACTCCACCAGGATCGACGAACTCGCCGTCGACTCCGCGGGGCGCCGGGCCGCGTCCACGGACGGCAACGGTGCGGTGTTCCTCTGGGACCTGTCCGACGGCAGCCGCGTCGCCGCGCCGACGACCGCGGACGACATCCCGTGCGCGCCGTTCTTCACGCCCGACGGGAGCCGACTCGTGGTCGTCGACCGCGACCGGCTGCACCTCGTGCCCACGGACGGGGGAGAGGTGCTTCGGGTGCCCGCGGCGGAGCCGGACCCGAAGCCCGACGCGGACGGGCACGCGGACATCGAGGCCCCGCTACGCCTGTCCGGCGCCGCGCCGGTCGACGACGACACGGTTCTCGTCGTGCCGGCCCATGGCGTGCCGGAGGTGTGGAACCTCGGTGACGGCACACGGCGCCCGCTGCGCGGTGCCGCGGGCCGCGGCGGCCGGGGGACTCCCGTCGTCACGGCCCGGCACGCCGTGGTCCTGGCGACCCTGGAGAAGGACCACCCGCTTCTCCCCCCGAAGTTCGGCGCCACCACGCCCTTCGGCATCCCCGCGCTGCAATGCTGGGACCTGGTGAGCGGCGCACTCGCCTGGACCCGCCACGGTCCCCCGACCGACAACAGCACCTGGCCGTGCCACAGCTGGGTCGTCCTGCTGCGCGACGGCACCGCCGCCACGATCAGCGGCTACGGCAAGGAGACATCGCTGCTGGTGCTCGACATCCCCACCGGCGACGTGCGGCGCGACCTACCGATGCCGGACGGCTACTGCACGCCTCCGACCGAACTCCCCGACGGCACCCTCGTGTTCGTGTACCACGACAAGGACGCGGTGCATGTGCGCGAACTGCCGCCGAACACCGAGCACATCGTCCACCGCCTGTCCCTGCCGTCCGCGCGCACCGTGCGCCTCGCCCCCGACCGCGACCTCCTCTTCCGCCTGGACGCGACCGGACTCCACGCCCACCGCCTGAGCACCGGCGCGGCACTGGCCACGGCCGAACTCCCCGACAACCGAGGCGAATTGGCCACCAGCCCCCACGGCAACGCCGCCGTGGTCGGCGACCGCGACGGGGAGGTCCACATCTTCCACCTCACCTGACCGCGCACGACACCGGACACACGACAGCCCGCCCTCGACCCGCCACCGAGCCGCTTCCCCCAGGCACGCGACCACCGTGTCCGCCACCGTCCGTGCCGGGAGACGGCAAGCGACCTCGGGGGAGCGTCCAAGGGCGATCCGGCAAGCGTGCGTCCGGCCGTCGTGTCCGCCGGTTCGGGGTTCAGTGCTCGCAGAGGGAGAACTCTCGTTCGTAGAGCTGCTCGTTGTGCTCGTCGACGAAGAACTTGCGTTCGTGCATGAGTTGTTCGCGGTAGCTCTCGGCCTCTTCCCGCGTCATGGTGGAGGTGTCGGACCACGGCTGCTGCGGCGGCACATCGGAGGTCGAGACGATCGTCTCCGACGGGTCGACCAGGAAGAACGCGAGAATCTTGCGGTATCCCGGGCGGGTCGGGTCGGCGAGACGGAATGAATCGACGCGGTGTTGCAGGATGTTCGGAAAAACCAGGCATCGGCCCGCCGGAGTCGCGGCGGATCCCCATATCTGGTTCAGTGGCTCTTCGTTCTCCAAGCCGTAGACCTCGCGCACCCCGTCGTCGTCGTTCTGCTCATAGCCCGGGTCGTCGAGTGCCGCCCGGAAGCTCAGCCGGCTTTCGGTGACGTTCTCGCTGTCCCAGTAGTAGATGCCGGTCGCGACGATCCGCTCGTTGAGCATCCCTTCGACATGCCAGGAACCCCCGGGGTATTCGGGCTTGTCCGGGGTGAGGTGAATGGCGGCGAGCTTGACGATGACCTGGAGACCGCGGCCGTTCAGGTCGACCCGGGCGGACGCGTCGGGCACCTTGGGCCGGGTGAAGGCCGGGGCGTCCGGGACGACCGGGCGTCGGTTCTCCCACCAGTCTTCCTGAGCCTCCTCCCACGCGCGGACCGCCTCGTCGAAGGCGCCGTCATCTCCGTAGTCGGACTCGTCCGGATACTCCGGCTCCGAGTCGTACCAGCCATAAGGATCGGCCTTGATCCGCAGGGGCCGCGGATGGCGCAGATCGGTGAGGACGTTCTCCAGCAGCGGGCGCAGGCGCGCGAACAAGCCGGGGAGGACCGAGGCCAGCTCGCGATGGGTCACAGGGTGGACGTTGTTGACGTACGAACGGAAGGCGACCTCGCCGTCGTCACTGACGTCGACGTCCGTGGGCAGCCACTGGAACTTCTCCGAGAACTCGTACCGCGAATAGCGGTCCGTCGGGTTCCGCCAAGCCCGCTCGGGCGCGCCGCTCACCCCGCGCACCAGACAGAACAGCGAGGGATGCACCAGGTCCAGTACCTGGCCGTCGGACCCGGGGTGCCAGTCCTGTTCCGCATTGGGGACCTGCTCCAGAACCCGAACCGCCTCGCGCAGCCGGGATCGCAGCTCGTCGTCGAGGAGCGTGTCCGACTGCCACACTCCGTCGACGGCGGACACCTCGGCGCCGGTGCGCTCGTCCCGCAGCGCGGCGTAGTGCGCGAGTTCGGCGAGCACATAGCGGACCTGCGCTTCGGTGAGGCCCTGGGCCACCGCTTCTCGCGTCCACCGGGCGACGACGTCGGCATCGTTCATCTTGTCGAACCACCCCGGCTTCGCCCGAATATGGGCGCTGCACTGCATCATCTCAAGTTCCCGCAGGGTTCGCGGAGTTGCGAACGACAGAGCGCGGGAGGCGTGAAAGGGGAGCGGGAAGGCGGACAGGCCGGTCAACGTTCTTGGTCCTCCCAGTCGGGGCGCGTACGCGGGCAGGTTAGTTCAGCAAACCGACACGCGGCATCGCCTCCTCCGCCGCCATCTCCCCGAAGGGCGAGAGGATCATGCGGAAGCCGGTCCGCACCAAGGCCTGGTCGCCGGCGAGGAGGACGCGGATCACGCACCCGGGCTTTCGATCGGAAGTGACGCCCGCACCGTGAACCCGCCGTGGGGTCCGGGCCCGGCGCTCAGTCGGCCACCCAGCAGCTTGACACGCTCGTGCATGCCCCGCGGCCCGTTGCCGCCACCGTCGTTCGCGGCCGACGCCTGCCCGTCGTCGCTCACCTCGATGCGATTCTCCGCGTTGCCGTACGCCAGGACCACGTCCGCTGACGCGCCGGAATGGGCATGCTTCATGGTGTTCGTCAGGTTTTCCTGGACGACGCGGTAGGGCGACAGGTCCACGGCGGAGGGGGAGTGCGGCGGGCGCGCCATCGATCCGCAGCCGCACCGGTGAATCCGTGGGCCGGGCAGTCACACGAAAGAGTTGTGGACGGGTCGCCGATGTGCGCATGCCGCCCACCCATACCGACGTGTGATCCGGCGGGGAAGCGATCGGCGGTGTGTGGTGACGTCATCGTCGGGCCACGCTGTCACCGGTTGCCTCCCTCTTCCGCACCCCGATTGCCGATCCGCGACCGCGATTTCATCCGTCTGACGCGATGGCCGCGAGCACGTCCATGCGGGCCGCTCTGCGGGCCGGGCGGCCACGCCGCGGCCACGCCGGTCAGGACAGCGCCGACCAGCACCGCCGCGATTGTCGCCCAGGGGACGACCAGAGTGTCCAGGCCCCGGTCGGAGAGCGCGCTCCGGCAGACGACGCCCCAGGTCAGTCCCAAGGTCACCCCCAGCACAGCGCCGACCACGGCAATGACGACGGATTCCGTGCGGATCATCCGCCGGGTTTGGCGTCGGGTCATTCCGACCGCGCGCAGACGTCCGAGTTCGCGCGTGCGCTCGATGACGGACAGGGCGAGGGTGTTGACGACGCCGAGCACAGCCACCACGACGGCGAGCGCCAACAGGGCGTACACGAGGTGGAGCGCGGTGCCGACCGAGTCGTGCAGGGCCTGTTTGTAGCTGTCCTGGTCGCGGACCTTCACGTGGGGAAACGGTTCGAGGTTGCGGGCGAGTGCCCGATAGACCTCGGTGCGGTCGGCGCCGACCATGAGGGTGCGCACCGACTTCACCTGCGGAAAACCACCCCCCGGCCTCGCGGAAGCGCGTACGGTCAGGCCTCGCCGGGATGTGGGGAGCTCCCGGGCGATTTGTCACCGCGTACCTGTCCGCACCCCTCTCACCCCAGAGGCGGTGCTCGGCGCGGGGGCTGTCCGGCTTCTCGGGTGCTCAGTGCTCAGGGCGCGGTTTGGCCTTCGTGGCGTGGCGGGCGGCCTTGTAGGTCTCGGGCAGGAAGCGGTGTTCGAAGGCAGCGCGCTTGGTGGCGGCGTCGCCGCCGACGATCTCGGCGCGGCCTTCCATCATGGCGGTGAAGCCCTGGCGGGCGACTTCCTTGCGGCTGTTCTTCTTCGCGCCTGGGCCGAAGGCGGTGTTGTTCATGCCGGCGCGGGCGTGGAAGTCGCTGTCGGTGGCTCCGGGCATGAGCGTGGTGACGGTGACCCCGTGTTCCTTGAGTTCTTCACGCAGGCCGAGGGCGAACATGCGGGTGAAGGCGCGGGAGGGCCCGTAGACGGTCTCGTAGGGGGTGGGCAGGGTCGCGGACAGCGACGAGGTGATGAGGATCTTGCCCGCGTGGTGGGCGGCCATGTGCCGGGCGACGTGCTTGGCGAGGTGGACGACCGAGGTGACGTTCAGGGCGATCAGGGAGAGTTCGTCGTCCAGGTCGGTGTCGAGGAAGGCTCCGCCGATGCTGCGTCCGGCGTTGAGTACCGCGGCGGCCAGGGGGCGGCCGGTTTCCTCCACGGCCTTCCATACCGTGTCGACTCCGTTCGCCTCGGCGAGGTCGGCGCGGACGGGGGTGACGTGGGCGCCGTCGCGGGTGAACTGCTCGGCCGCCTCGTCGATCTTCGCGCTGCGGCCGGTGGCGATGAGGTCGAAGCCGTTCAGGGCGCACAGGCGGGCGATCTCGTAGCCGATGCCGTTGGAGGCGCCGGTGACCAGGGCCAGAGGGCGGGTGGGAGGGGTGCTCACGGGCTGCTCCTGTCGTCGGATGCGGAAGAAGTGCGGTCGGTGTCGTCCGGCTGGGGCCGGTAGGGCGCGGGGTGTTCCGGTCGGCGAGCAGGCGACGTCACCGCGGCAGCCCAGACCGCCTGGCACGCGGTGACGTCCACCACCCCCTGGAGAAGGGCGTGCTCCACCGCGTCCCCGTACACGCCGGGGTGGCAGCCGCAAACCACGAGTGTCGCCCGCCGACGGGCCCCGCCTCGGTGGGAGCACGGTGAAGCGCCGTCAGGAAGCCGCCGCGATCGCGCGCCGGACCCACGCGGTCGACATCCGGGGACGCCTCCACCGTCGTCCCCGGCAACCAGCGCCGCACCGACCATGGGAACGGATACTCCGTGGTCGGTCGGTCGGTCGGCCGACCGCCACCGCCACCGGCACGGGAACCGGAACCGCCAGGTGCGGGGCCAGGAGAGGGAGGCAGCGGTCCTCCTTCCGCACCCCCGCTCCACAGCCCTCTGCACTGGGCAGTCGCACAGAAAGCCCGTCACCCCAGCGGAACGTCCTGGTGGCCCAGCCCTGACGCTCGACCGGGCGCACCGGCAGGTGACCCCAGTCCGGGAACCGGTCACGGATCAGCGAAAGCACCGGGTCACCGGTTATTTCGATCACGGACCAAGTGTCCATGCCACCTGGCTCACTTTCGGGGAGCAGGGTTCAGGCACAGGTACTCTCGCGCCGCCTGAGACGCCGGGGACCCCTGCGGTGCGGATTCCGATCAGTCGGGGGCTGCCGGGAGTGCGGCGGAGTTCGTGAGGGTGTCGAGTTGGGCGGCAAGGCCGGGATGGGCGGCCGCCAGGTGGGGGCGGGCGGCGGTCAGGGGGTGGATGAGCTCGGCGGGGTCGTCGTGGGCGAGGGCCGCGTGAAGTTGGTCGAGCGGGTGGCGGGCGGCGGTGGGCAGGTCGGTGAGGGCGGTGATCTGGCCGGCGAGGCGGCGAAGATCGGCGGCGTTGCGGCGGGCCCAGGTGGCGGTGGTGCGCCTCGCGGCGCGGCGTTCGCGGGTGGCCTGGACGCGTTGTTCGCCGGTGGTTCCTGCGGGGCCGGGCCTGCCCCGCAGGTAGCGGCGTTCGGCGGCCTGGCGGCTGGCGACGCCGAGGGGGTGGGCGAGGTCGGCCCAGCTGGCTCCGGCGTGGCGGGCGGTTTCGATCAGGCCGGTCTCCCATCCGGCGAGCTGCTCGCGTACCTGCCGCAGCAGCAGGAGGGAAGCCAGGGCCTGCTCCGGGCCGGCACCGGGAGCGCCGGGGGCGTCGGGCGTCTCGTGCTGCGCGGCGTGCAGGGCGTCATCTATGGCTTTCAGTGCCGCCGCGGCGGCGAGAAATGAGGCCGGGCTTTGGGCGTCGGCGCTGGAAGAGGCCGGCTGGTCGGCTGCTGTCACGGGCACCCCCTCAGGGTAGTCATCCATGGGACGACACTGTGCTTGTCATCCATTGGATGACATGTTACAACGGTTTCAGTGCAGCGCACTGGCAGCAGCTGCCCCAACCTGCTGGAGGTGTTTCGTGATGTTGATGCGCACCGACCCCTTCCGTGAGTTCGACCGGCTGGCTCAGCAGCTGATGGGCCCGGGCACTTGGTCGCGGCCGGCCGCGATGGCGATGGACGCCTACCGCGAGGGCGACGACTACGTGGTGGCCTTCGACCTCCCCGGCGTCAGCGCGGACGCGATCGACATCGACGTCGAACGCAACATGCTGACCGTCAAGGCCGAGCGCCGCCCGGTCGCGAAGGCCGACGACGTGCAGATGGAACTCTCCGAGCGCCCGCTGGGCGTCTTCTCCCGCCAGATCGTGCTGGCCGACACCCTCGACACCGAGCACATCAGGGCCGACTACGACACAGGCGTGCTCACCCTGCGCATCCCGATCGCCGAACGTGCCAAGCCCCGCAAGATCTCCGTCGGCGTCGGATCCGACCGCAAGGAGATCTCCGGCTGAGAGCCGGACAGACGAGGGCTGAACAGCGGCGGAGGACGGGCACCTGATCCCCCCTCACCCCGTCCTCCGCGCCCACGTACGGACCGAAGAAGGGTGGCGGCCGAGGTGACCCTGCGATGGGAAGCGTTCCTCGACCACATAAAGGAACGCGGCGAGTACAACAGCCTGCAGGAGGCAGAGCGCGCGGCCCGCGTGGTGCTCGCCCTGCTGGGCGCGCACCTGGTCGGCGACGTCCGCGCCCAGCTGGCGGCACGCCTGCCGGAAGACTTCGCCCTGATCCTCCTCAACCCGCTCCGGAGTACCGAGCCCCTGCCGCCGGAGCGGTTCGTGCGGGCGACGGCGGCCTGGATCGAGGGGGCCACCGAGCAGACCGCCACCTGGGACGTCAGCGCCGTCCTCAGCACGGTCGCCGACGCCGCCGGCGACGACCTGTTGGGCCAGATCCTGTTCCAGCTCCCCGCGGGCTACGACCTCCTCTTCGGCCACCCCCAGCCCGCCTGACCACACACTGCCGGTGCCCGCGCACCGGCACGCGACAGAAAGGCAACCACCGCAGTGATGTCCGACCGGCGTCCATCCCTCCAGCACGCGCCCGTGATCACGTACGAGCAGATGCTCGAGAAGGTCCGCTACGAGGGCGCCTACCCCACCCGGGAGAAGGCCGAGGAAGTCGTCCGCCTGGTCCTCGCGGGACTCGGGCGCCAGCTGACGGGCGACGAACGCGTCGAACTGGCCGCCCGCCTCCCCGGCGAAGCCGCCCGCGTCCTCACCGAACAGATCCCCGACACCCAGCCCCTGACCGGCCGGGCCTTTGTCAAGGACCTCGCCGCCCGCACCGGCACCACCCGGGGCACCACCCGCTGGGACACCGGATCCGTCCTCTGCGTCGTCGCGGCCCTGGCCGGCCCCGACCTCCTCACCGACATCCTGCGTCGGCTCCCCTCCGGCTACGCGCTGCTGTTCGGCCGCGCCGAACTCACCCAAGCCGCATAGGCGAAGCTCGAACAGATCACGCCGTCTGTGCCTGCCGAGCGTTGGTGATCCTCCCCGGCGGCAAGCGAGGGTCCGAGCCGGGCTCCGGGCTACTCTCACAAACGGTCCTTTGCGCCAGCACGGCCAAGAACGGGTCGCCGCACCCTCGCGGATCTCGGTTCGGTCCTCATAACCCGTTCTCACGCGAAAGCGACGCGGACGCCCTTCTGAGACTTGCATTGCGCCGAAAATCCGGGCCCACGACGGACCCTCAGCAGTCCTCTCAGGCCGAACGATCGGACGCAGACGACGTCGAACTGCACGCCTGTCCGAAGTGTGACGCGCAGCCCGACTCGCCGTGCCGCTCGCGCGGCGGCGCGGTCGCCCCCGTCGACCACACCCGCCGCTTCACCATGGTGCCCCGCCCGAAGAAGGCGCTGCGGGTGCCGACCCCGGCCCGTCTGTGCTCCGTGGCGGCGACGGCGGTTCGTGGCGGCTCAGCACGGCGATGTCGGTGCCGAAGCAGACGCCGAGCCGGCCTCGGGGAGCTGCGGCGAGGGCGGTGATCGGGTGAGGGAAGACCAGGTCGCCGCCCGCGGGTTGGTCGGCGGCGAGGTCCCAGGCACGCACGGTCCGCGCCGCGGAGAACGCCGTGGGGCGGCCTTCGAGGACCGCGGTGGCCAAGGCCGTGATGTCCGCGTGCGACCGGCCAAGGCGTGACGCACCGGTGCGCCCTCACTCACCAAGAGTTGTCGGCGACACCGCTCAACCTTCCACAGCACGGAGTGCGGTTCACAGGGACAGGCGGGCTGATTTCTGGAGGCCCTTGTCCACGTGACGACCGCGATGTTCGCGCTGTGAGGTCAGGGGAACCGTCGAATCGCCGCGGTTGACCGTGGGGGTGGGGCTTTCCGGCGGGGCGCCGTGGGAGGCGACGGGTGCGAGTCCTGGCCTCGCGTTTTTCGCCGGGCTCTCGTTGGGTACGGCGTGCCCTTGAGGGTCAAGCGGCTTCGATGTGCGGTTGAGTTCGCCGGGTCTGCTCGACTGGGCCGTCCAGGTCTTCTGAGCGGCGGCGACGAGAGCCTTCTTGGCGTCCAGGGTTCGCGCGGCGGCCAGTTGCTCCCACAGCTGCCGGGATTGTTCGCCGGAGATGTTCTTCTCGGCGAGTTCGGCGCGTACCTGCTGGATCAGCGGGGCGTCGTCCCGCAGCACGAGCGTGTCCAGCAGCTTTTGCATTTTCTCGTCGCGGGTGCGCCCGAACCGGAACCAGTCGAAAGCGTCCCGCATGAACTCCCCGCTGCCCTCGGAGATTTCGTGTCGCCAATCGGCGCCGGCGGTGCGCATCTCGTTGATCTCCCGCGCGTAGTCGTGGATCGCCACGTGCGCGACGGTCTTCACCGCATCCAAAGCCGCCCGGTTGTCCAGGCGGTCGTCGACCAAAACAGGATTGATGTTGTCGAGTACGTGCGGATCCGTACTCTGCAGGTTCTGTACGGGCCTGCCCGCGGCGACTCTCTCCGCCGAGGTCATGGGGCCCTCAAGAGTGAACTCCCATATGGGGAAGCCCCAGTTGCACGCGAACATCAGGGCGGGGTCGTGGGGAATCTCCTTCAGTGGGCGGTCGTCGGGGAGCACCCCCGAGGGGAGGTCGACCGCGTACCCGCGCTTGGTCCCGGGGTGCGGGTCGCGTGAGGAAGCGGCGTGGAACGCGTACAGCCCCCGGAATTCCGTCTCCGTGAACGCCGCGGCCAAGGTCTCCTGCACGGTGCCGGAGAAACAGACGTCGACGACGGTGACCTTGCTGTCGGGAAGCCCCACCGGCACGCCTTGCGCCCGGACGTAGTCACGGGCCCGCTCGTAGGCGCCGGGCACCGTGTCGGGATTCAGCGTCGCGGCTGTGCGGCGGAAGCGCTCGTATTCCGGGAAGCTGCGGCCGTGGTTCTCGGCCAGGTCCGCGAGCATCTCCTCGCCCATCACCCGTGAGAACACGATCTCCCGGCACGCGTCCCCGAAGAACTCCGGGTCCAGCCCGCGCACCGCCGAGGCGAGGATGTGGCCGTCCCGCCCGAGGAAGGTGATCACGTGCCCCCGCGCCGCCAGATCGCGCATCGCGGGCAGCATGTCGGCGGCAATGCCGACGACGAACGGGCCGTACCGTTCTCGGAAAACGTCATAGGCGTCGCGTACGATCGACTCCGGGAAGGCGTCTGCCCCGTAGCTCCGGATGACGTCGTCCGGGCCGTTGAAGCCGACGCCTATCGCATGGTTCCGGTCGTGGATGACCGCCTCCCGGAACGTTGGTGGCAATGGGGCGTCCCGACCGGTTCGCTGGTTGCGCCGGGTATCTCCTGGACCGGCAGCCCGGCGCAGGCTGTCGGTTGGATGCTTGACCGCCATGACGAATCCTGCGGTCCACGCTTCCAGACCACCTTGTCGCGGCTGGCCTTGTCATGGACGTGGGTGAGGCTGCCGTACTCGCCGGCGCGCGGCGCGCGGTGGCGGTTGCGGTGTGGGGACGCGTGGTTGGTGGTCCCCGTGTCTGCCCAGCATGCGTCGATCGTGATCTCTTCCAGGCCGTGAACCGAAGACGTCGAAGTTGTCCGGGCACGCGTCCGCATCGTCCTCGTCAGGTAGTAACTGAATGTCTTCAGCCCGGACTCAGCGGCGATCTCCAAGCGATCGGCCTTGACGCGACAGTCCTCGAAGTCCAGCTTCAGCAGCGGTTGTTCCTCGCCGATGGGGATCGAGGGTTCGCGACGTACGGGGACTGCCTCAGCCGCAGGTCGGTCAGAATCGGATGCGCGAAAACGGAGTTGTTGGACGCGACACGCGTGACGTCCAGAGTTCGGAGATTCGGGCAGTCCGCCGCAATGTCGATGTCTTGGAGCCCACCGCGGCCGTAGAAACCCCTTCGGGGTTCGGGTCTCGGAACGCGAACGACCTCGCCTCGCTCGCCGAAAGAGGCGCGCCAGGCGTTCATATTCGCCTTTGTCAAGATCTATGGCATGCAGGGCTGACGGCTCTTGGCTCGACGCCGGCCACGTCGCCGAGACGCGCGAGATTGCGGGGAGACACGCGGCGAGAAACCAGCTTCGGGAGCATCCGGCAACCCTTCGGAACAGACCAACCCGTGTGTCACCAGGGAAGCTACTGCTGCGCCCCAGCCGCGGGCCCCGGTCCGCCGCCTCGCCGCGCGAATCGGACTACCCCATACGCACGCGCTGCCACATCGAAGGGCGTGCTATTGGACGGCCTCGTCTGCATCATGAAGTCTCGAGCCTCGGCACTTCAGTCGGATGGAACAGTCCCACACCGACCCTGAGTTCATGGTGTGCCGAGCCGTTGTGGAGTGAAGCGGCCCCTGGGCCGGCTGATGTGCTCACGTCGCCTGGCCCACCAGACGCACGCCTCTCGGCCACCGGCGAAGCGGTGGTGAGGTCGTCGATGACGCTACTCAGCACCGGACATCCCGCCCGCCCGGCTGCGGTCATCCCACGTGCACAGCACCGGACTTCATGCCTGACCACCGGAAACTCGGCGATCGCATTCGTCATGGCAAGGGCTTCTGGACTTGAACGCACTGATCGAGTGCACTATCGCCGATAAGCTTATATATGCGCAAAGGTCTTTGGCTATACCGTCCAACGTCAATGCCGTGAGCGCCTCGCCCTACCGGAATGCCGCGGCTCCTCGACCTACGCGTTCGTTCGGCGCGTGTGGCCGATGAGGTGAGCACCAAGGCGCACATCCGCACCGGACGCCGTGCCGAGACCCGCGCTACCTGGGCGCCTCTCGAACAAGCGCAGGCAGGACGGTCCTTGCCCATGCGACCACCAGGGGCCGCGTACTGACAAGAACCGCGACCCCGCCCCGCCCACCACACGGAAATACACATTGCAAGCATCAAGTTGCCAATCAACGCTTGATATGCGCATAAACCTATGAGATCGCGCTCATCGTGAGTTCTTATGATTGGGCCGCGGAGCCAACGGCCTTGATGGGTCGGCAACTTCGCCTGGCGCGGCAGCGGCACGAGTTGACCGCGGCCGAGCTGTCGGAGGCACGTGCGGCGTTCGGGATGGAGGTGTCGGCGCGGACGATCACCAACGGCACGCGCCGAGTGGAACAGGCCAGAACCGCAAATCCAGCCAAGATCAAGCCTGTTGCCGCTCCGCAGCCGCACAGGACGCCCGGGGCGACGCGAACGAACGGAACAACCAGCGCAGTTGAGACGGCAGCCACAGCGCGTCGCCGCCGGAGGCGTTCAGGCGGCGGGTCGACTCGCCCGAGCCTCAACTCCGCGCCGACCGGCTCCACCGAGCCGGCCCCGGCACCGGCCTACGGAATCAGTTGGCCGTCGCCGTCGCGGCGCAGACCGGAGTAGTCCTGCCCAGGGATCGGCCGCACGCGCGTGCCGGGGAAGACGCAGTACTCGTCGACCGGCCCCGGCTCCCACCCGCCCGCGACCCAGTCGGTGATGGCCTTCCGGTCCGGCGCGGTGACCTGGAGCACCCACGCGCCCGAACTGCTGCGCACCCACAGCACGGCGCGGACGACGACGGCGCCGACGCCGTCGGGGAGGTCCATCCAGGCCCACGGGCCGCCTTCGGCGGGCGGCGGCCCGGCGGAAGGCAGGCCGGGCGGCGGCGGTGGCGCGGGGGAGCCGACCGTCGTCTCGGGCGTGGGGGTGGGCGTGGTGACGGACCGGGCGGCGCGTTCGGCAAACGTGCCCCAGGTGTCGGCCGTCAAATCCTTGCGCCCCATGCCCTTGATCGTAGGGCTGGCAAGGGAGCCTTGGCGCACATGAGTTCGGGTCGTGGGTGTTGTCGAAGGGCGACGGCTCTTCAGGGCGCGCTTTCAGGGAGAGTTGGCGGGGTCGGCGAGCCAGTCCTGGAGTTCGCGGTGGCGGAACTGGTAGGCCGGGCCCGCGGTCCGCGGCAGGCCGGCTTCGGTGGCCCGGTGCAGGAGACACCCCAGCCGCCACTCCACTCACGCGCCACCGCGCGTGGTCGCTCTGGTGCCGGGCCTCCTGACCTTACGACGGCCCGTCCCATCCACGCCGAGGACGTAGGACTCACCATCCGGGACAGGGGCCTTCCCTGGTGCAGTTCGGTTTACGGAACGGCGGTTTCCCGCACCACCGATCTGTACAAGGATTCAGGACATCACGCACTGACCTGGATCAGCCGTCATACTCGCCTGGTCCGTCGGGAATGTACGAAGGGGTCCCATGCGCCGTTCCATCGCGGGTGTCGCAGTAGTCGTCACGCTCACCGCCACCCTTGTCGCATGCGGGGGTTCGGACGGGGGCAGCGACAACGTCGGGCCCACCGGGCCCACGAAGGACGTTGGCTCCAGCAGCACCGCCGCGTCGGACGGCACGGAGTCGCCCGACGCCACCGCCGGCAGCACGCAGGCGCTGGTTGGCAAGCTCGGCGACACCCTAAGGCTGGCGGGGATGGAAGGCAGCCTGAACGGCCCGGGCACGGTCGAGGCCGACTTCACGTTGGAGAGGTTCGAGAACGACGCCACGTCGACGATCGGTGTACTTGAGCCCGCCGCCGAGAACCGCCTCGTGGCCGCCGAGTTCACCATCGTCGAAACCGGCACCGGCACCTACCAGGACTCCGGGTACGCGGGGGCGACCGTCTTCGACGCGAACGGTACGGAATATCAGGGCAAGCCCGGAATCGTCACCGCCGGCAAGTCCCTGGGTCCCAACATGATCGTCAAACCGGGCGAGCGGGTCACCGGCTGGATCGTCTTCGAGGTGCCGAAGGACGCGAAGATCACGTCCGTGACATACCTGATGGAAAAGGTCGGGCCGGATCCCGCGCGCACGGGCACGTGGACCCTCGACTAGGGCGCGTATTTGGTTGTGATCAAGTGGTCTTTCGTGCGAGCTCCTTGATCCAGCGTCTCCGGAATGACTGCCTTGATACGGCGTTTACGCAGGTAGGCGCGGTTGCCGCGAGAGGAGTAGGCCCTGTACCCGGCGGCGGCGCCGGGCGGGGGCGGGGGCGGTCGGCGGGGCCGCGGACCCGGATCCTGTCCAGCACGGGGATGAACCGCGGTCAGGACGAACGCCAAGGGCCGGCACCTGCGGTCGGCGGCGAGGTGGACCTTGCCGGTCTGCCCGCCCCGCGACCGGCCGAGCGGGGCGGCTTCAGGTCGTGGCCCCGGCCCCGGTCTGCGGTCGGCGCGGTCATCGCGGGCCGGCGGTGTCGGCGGCGCGGAAGTGGATCAGGTGGACACCGCTGGGGATGACCACCTCGCCCGTCGCGACGGCGGTGTGCTCGGCGACGAACGCCTCGACGGCACCGACGACTTCCGGGTCGTCTTTGATCCGGGGGTGATCGGCCGGATGGTACGCGGTCGTCCACGCGCGGCGTCCGGGTCGGCGGCTGTGGCGGTGCCGGGGCAACGGTAGGCGGCTCGTCGGCCGCGGCCGGCTTCCTCGGCCGCGACAGCCGGTGAGTCAGCACCGTGCGCGTGTGGCCGCGGGCCGCTGCCGGGGAACGGGGCGAGGCGTTCCCACAGCCGGGTGACGAGCCGTCGCTCGGGCGACTCGGAGTCGAAGTACAGCACGATCAGGTGGCCGCCGGGGGCGAGCAGGCCGACCAGATCGTCGACGAAGCAGCGGGCGGCGCGGTTGCCCGCGGGGGTGTGCGCGATGGTTTCGACGCCGTCGGGGGTGGTGCGCTCGTAGAACGCGCCGAGGGGTCGTTCAGCGACCAGAACGCGCACGGCAGGCACGAGCCCCCGCCGCGCCATCGATCACGCCGCCGTCCAGTTCTACGTAATCGGCGTCCACGGGAGCCTCGGCGACGCCGGCACCGCACTCGCCATCGGACGAGGCCTGCACCCCGGCCAGTTCCCCACCGCCGAGCGCCGCGGCCGACTCCACGCCGACCTCGCCCGCGCCTGGCACCAACGCGACCGCCCCGAAGCAACAGCCACCGCGCTCCGGGCCGCACTCCGCGAAGCCCCGGCGAAGTACGCGACCGCCCCTCCATCCGCGCCGTCGTCACCGAACTCCACCAACGCCACCCCCACGCCGTGGGTGTACGCGACCTGGTCACCGGAGTAGGCCGCCCCGCTTGAGACCGTCAAGAATCGAACGCGAGCGCTTCAATTGAAGCGCTCGCCGGTCTGCCGGGCGGCGGCGGCCCGCGACGATCTGGGCCTGCCCGATTGACGATCCGAAAAACGCGAGCTTCTTCTCGCGGTCCATGTATTGCTCACCGCAAACATGGAACCTAGCCTCAAATATTCGCCATTGCGTAGGGAGCCAAGCGGTTTTGCCTTTCGCAAACCATTCGAGGTAGTCGTGAAGGAAAACATCCCCAGCACGTCGTCCAGCGAAAAATCGACAGCGTCCGGTCAAGGGCATTGCGGAAGCGACGGCGAACAAAATAGCGGAGAGCCCGGGAATCCGGATATTCTCGTTCGCGAGGAGGGTGACAAGGAAGTATCCACTGTTGCAGATTCACAGGAAGAACGGCGCAAAACGTGGCTTGATCAGGCGTGATGGCTCATGCACGGCACGCCGGAAGGAGCCGGGGGCGCATCCGTCAGCTCGAACAGCGCGATAGCGTGCGCGGCGATCACCATCATGCGCCGCAGCGGATAGGCATCCGGCTCGCGGCATTCCGCGAATCCCTCCAAAGCAGGGGGCATCGGCCACACCCGCGACTACCCGCGCACGACTGGGTCCTCCGGGGCGGCCCGGAGGAGAGGCCCGGGGCAGTGAGGGGACTGCGGCGGCCCCCGCCCGGAGCGCCTGCCGGGTGCAGCTACCGGGTTTGCCCGCCCGACCGGGCACTTCGCTGACGTCCGCGCCCGCTGTGTACCGGCGCCACCAGGCTTGGCTTCGTCGTTCAACTCAAATTTCCGCTCTGGCGCGGCCGGTTCCCCGGGTACGCCTGGAACTGCCGCCCGACGCTATCGAGTACGTCGCCAAGCACCGCCGAGGACGACAGCGCCGACCAGGATGAGGACGACGTGGAGTCAGACTTGGCGACATCAAGGCCCACCCGGGCAACGTCAGCCTCAACTCGCTGCTGGACAAGACATCCAAGCTCAAGCCGGTCGGTGCCGTCGGCGTCCCGGAGAAGGCGTTCGCCGGGATCGGCGTGCAGGTCATCAACGCCTGACGGCCGGAGCCTCGGCGTCCTCACCCAGCCACTCGCGGCGCTTCAACCCCGAGCTGCGGCACGTCCTGCTCGCCGCACTGCTGTTCCAGCGGCAGCGGGAAATCACCGACACCCTGGTGGAGCTGTTGAACTCCACCGTGGACCGCGTCAACGCGCGGGCGGAGAAAAAGGTGACCGAGGCGTTCGTCGCCGAGTTCACCAAGGTCCGTGGGCGGCCGGCGCATCCAGCGTCGGAGTCCGCACCACCGCATCACCCGCATATCCGGCCACGTCGAAACGGTGCTCGTCACTCCTTCGGATGAGGATGTTCGGCGGTCCGGACACTTGCACGCCCTGCGACACAGACGACAGAAAACACGGCCGAGTCGTCGCCCGGATGACTGCAAGGCAATAGGTTGCCCGATATTGCGGTCGCATCAACGGCATAGGCCAGAGGCCAGATCAGAGACCAGTGCGGGCGTGGTCAGGCCAGGGCGGCAGAGCGGCGCGTACATGTGTCCCCCGCGGCCTGGGGCGTGGGGATGTCCGCGGGATAGTCGAGCCGTCCCGGCCTTGCGGCTGTGGAGACGGGCACTCTCACGACGGCAAGGCTTTGCCGGATGTTGCCATCGGAAACACATTTGTCGTGACAGTCCCGGACGGGGGCCTTAAAGTCCCGCCCAAATGAAACGTTCCATTCGATGCTTGGAAGGGGCCACCCGGTGGTGAGTTCACCTACGCGCCTGCGTGTGGAGCATCTGGACGAGGCGTTCGGTATCGACGTGCGGGCGCCGCGGCTGTCGTGGTGGCTGCCGGAGGGCTCCGCCCGGCAGATCGCGTACCGTATCCGCACCGAGGACTGGGATTCGGGGCGTGTGGACAGCGACCGGAGTGTCTTGGTGCCGTACGCGGGTCCGGAGGCGTCGCCCGGGCAGGCGGTCGTGTGGCAGGTCAAGGTCTGGACCGATCTCGGCGAGAGCGAGTGGTCCCCACCGTGCGCGTGGGAGCGCGTCATCGGTTCCGGGGAGTGGACGGCGGAGTGGATCGAACCCGCCGAGGACCGGCGCCCCGCACCCGGGGAGCGGCCGGCGTACTTGCTGCGCCGTGCCTTCGACATGCGTGAACTCCCGTCCCAGGCACGGTTGTACGCGACCGCCCGCGGCCAGTACGAGATGTTCGTCAACGGGGAGCGTGTCGGCGATCAGGAGCTCACGCCGGGGTTCACGTCGTACCGGTCGCGGCTGCAGGTCCAGACGTATGACGTGACCGGTCTGCTGCGGCGCGGAGCCAACGTGGTCGGCGCGGTGCTGTCGGACGGGCGGTTCCGCGGCTGCAACGGCACCTCGCGGACACCCGACGGGTTCGGCACCCGCACCGCGCTGCTCGCCCAGCTGCACACGCGTTCCCAGGACGGTCGCGTCACCGTCGTGGGCACCGGCACGGAATGGCGGTCCGGTGTCGGCGAGATCACCGCGGCCGATCCGATGGAGGGCCAGTGGGTGGACTTCACCCGGGCCCTGACCGGCTGGTCGGAGCCCGGGTTCGACGACGCGGGATGGGCGAAGGCCGCCATCGCGTCCGGCGCGTTGTACGAGCGCGAAGACCGGCTCACCACCAGCCCCGCCCCACCGGTGCGCCGCATCGAAACCCTGCCCGCGCTATCGGTGTCCCGCCCCCAAACCGGCGTGCACGTCGTCGACTTCGGACAGAACATCAACGGCTGGGTACGTTTGCGCAACCTCGGCCCGCGCGGCACCGAACTCACCCTCGTCCACGGCGAGGCCCTCGACGCGGACGGGGATGTGACCACCGACCACCTGGACATCCCCGCCGAGACCCACGACCGGGGCATCGCGCTCAAGGCCGGACAACGCGACCGCGTCACCTCCTCCGGGGCCGGCGCCGAGGTCTTCGAGCCGCGGCACACCACCCACGGCTTCCGCTACGTCCGCATCGAAGGACACCCCGGCGCGATCACCCCGGGCGACATCGACGCGGTCGTCGTGCACACCGACCTGCGCCGCACCGGCTGGTTCCGCTGCTCCGACGAGCGGATCAACCGCTTCCACGAGGCGGCGGTGTGGAGCTTCCGCGGCAACGCGTGCGACATCCCCACCGACTGCCCCACCCGGGAACGCGACGGCTGGACCGGCGACTGGCAACTCTTCGCGCCGACCGCGGCGTTCCTGTACGACGTCGCGGGGTTCTCCACCAAGTGGCTGCGCGACCTGGCGGCCGACCAGTGGCCGGACGGCAAGGTCTCCAACGTCGTACCGGACCACGGCATCGGCCGCCGCGGCCCCGAACACATGCGTTCCCGCAACCACGGGTCGGCCGGCTGGGGCGACGCGGCGGTGATCGTCCCGTGGGAGACCTACCTCGCCTACGACGACACCCGGCTCCTCGCCGAGCAGTACACCTCGATGACCGCATGGGTGCAGTGGGCCGCCGAGCGCGCCCGCACCGGACGCTTCCCGCAACGCGCCGCGGACCGCCCCGAACCCGCGCCCCACGAGGAGTTCGTATGGGACGCAGGCTTCCACTGGGGCGAATGGTGCGAACCCCAGCAGGACGACACCACACCGTTCTACCTCCGGGACCACGGTGCGCTCGCCACCGCCTACCTCCACCGCTCCGCACACCTGCTGTCCCGCATCGCCGGCATTCTCGGCAAGACCGAGGACGCCGCGCGCCACCGCCGCTACGCCGACAACGTCCTGGCCGCCTGGCGTGCGGAGTTCATCGGCCCGGACGGTGCCCTCACCGTCGACACCCAGGCCAACCACGTCCGCGCCCTCGTCTTCGGCCTGGTCCCCGACGAACTGCGGGCGCGCACCGCCGACCGGCTCGTCGCCCTGATACGCGAAGCCGGCACCCACCTCGGCACCGGATTCCTCGCCACCCCCCACCTCCTGCCCGCGCTGGCCGACGCCGGGCACCTCGACGTCGCCTACGAGCTTCTCCTCCAGGACGCACCCCCGTCCTGGCTGGCCATGACCGACCGCGGCGCCACCACGGTGTGGGAGGAATGGGACGGCATCGACGACCACGGCGTCCCGCACGCGTCCCTCAACCACTACAGCAAAGGCGCGGTGATCTCCTTCCTCCACCGCCACACCGCCGGCATCCGACTCCGCGACGACGCCCCCGGCTACCACCACTTCGACATCCGCCCCCAGCCCGGCGGTGAACTCACCTGGGCCGAAGCGGAGTTCGACTCCGTCCACGGACGCATCGCCGCACACTGGCGCATCGAACACGGCCGATTCCATCTCACCGCCACCGTGCCGCCGGGCACCACCGCCACCGTCACCCTGCCCAACGGACACACCACCGAGGCAGGACCAGGCGAACACCACTACGACTGCCCCATCGTGTGACCGCATGGGGTTCCCCCCCCGAAAAGTGGACACCGTTTTATGTGCTTATGCGGCGAGTATAGCCGCGTGTTGTGCTTCGTAGGTGATGGGACTCAGTTGTCCGTTGTGTTTGTGGCGCCGTCGGATGTTGTAGCGGTTGATCCAGCGGAAGACGGCCTGGCGGCATGACCGGGGCCGTCGAACCGGTGTGCGCCTTGGAGGAGTTCGCGTTTGAGTGAGGCGTGGAAGCTCTCGCACGCGGCGTTGTCCGCCGAGCTGCCGACCGTTCCCATGGAGCGGGTGACGCCCAACTCGGCGCACAGGTCGGCGTATTCCTTGGCTTTGTACTGGGCTCCGTGGTCGCTGTGGAAGATTACGCCGGTCAGGACGCCGCGGGTGGCCGCGGCGGCTTTGAGGGCGTCGGCGACCAGTTCGGTGCGCATGTGGTCGGCGATGGACCAGCCGGCCACGCGGCGCGAGTGGCAGTCGACGACGGTGGCGAGGTAGAGGAACTCGCCGTCGCCGACCGGTAGACAGGTGATGTCCCCCATGTATTTGCGGTTGGGTGCGGTCGCGGTGAAGTCGCGCCCGAACAGGTCCGGTACCGGCGCGGCGGCCGGGGCGGGAACGGTCGTGCGGGTCTTCCTTCGCAGGTGCACCCCGACGATCCCGAACCTGCGCATGACGCGGGCGACGCGCTCCTCGTTGACGACCGCGCCGTCTCCGCGCAGTTCCGCGGTGATACGCGGGGCGCCGTAGGTGCGGTCGGACTCGGTGTGGATCCGCCTGATCTCGTGGGCGAGCTCGGTGTCGGCCGCGTGGCGTGCGGCCCGGGCGGCGGCGCCGGAGCGCCACTTGGAGAAGCTGGAGCGGGCGACCTCCAGCACGTGGCACAGCCGCTTGACCGGGTAGGTCTCGTGGTGGTCCTCGATGAACCTGTAGCGGCCTACCAGGTCATCTCCGAGGCGAAAAACTTCGTGGCCTTCCGCAGGATGTCGCGTTCCATCGCGAGGGTGGCGTTGTCCTTCCGGGCGGCGGCGAGCTCGGCCTCCAACGCGGCGATCCGGGCACGCAGTTCCTCGGGCGTCGTCTCGCCGGTCACCGTGCCCCACCCACTCGCGCCTGATACCGCACCGCCCGCTCCACCGACGGCGGCGCGGTTCCACTTCCGCAGGGTCTCCGCCTGAATCCCCAGGTCACGGGCGATCCCAGAGATCGTGTGCGCCGGATCCGAACGGTACAAAGCGACCGCATCAGCCCTGAACTCGGACGAGTGGACCTTCCTCACCATAAGAGACCCCTTCTGGCCGACCCACACCGGGGTCAGCATCCGAGGTGTCCACCAAACAGGGGGAAGCCCCGTCGCCTCAATCGGCATACATGTGGTGCCCACCGCGCCGCAGATGACCGCGTTCGCGGAACGCTCGATCGCCGCCGCCCGCCGCGAGTGCAGCGACCGCATCCTCGTCACCGGCAAACACCACCTGCGCGCACTCCTCAATATCTATGTCCCGCACTACAACGTCCGCCGGGGCAAGGCAAACGTGTCAGCGGGCTCCTCGAGGAATACGAAGCAGTCATATGAAGACCCCAGGTCAAATGATTTATCCGGCTTTTCGAACAGCGCAGGCCCCAGCGGGCTGGACCGGGCCCGAGCTGCGGGCGTTCGTCGCCAGACTCAGAGACCTTGCCGCAGCCATGCAGAACGCCGACACGGCGGGCAGGAAGGAGCTATACAAGAAGCTCGGTGTGAAGCTCACCTACGCAAAAAATCTCCACACCGTGACCGTCGAGATTGATCCCGACGCTCACGATATGGAGATCTCGTCGTGTCCGAGGGGGGACTCGAACACTACACACATGCCATGTCGCGAGGCGCGCAGCAGATTGCGGTGCTGTGATGACGACCGCAATCGCACCCTCGATTCACGCAGCCGACGCCCGCGAACACCGGGACTCCGCGGTCCGCGCAGTCACCCTGATCATGGGCGCCGTCGTCGGCCTGACCTTCCTCTTCGGCTTCGGCAACGTCTGGGCCCTCGCGCTGCGTCTCGGCGTACTCCCCTGGGTCGCACCCCTCGTCGCACCGGCCGTCGACCTGTCCATCCTCGGGCTCCTGCTTGCGATCCGACGGCTCGTGCTTGATGGCGCAGACGCCACCGTGATCCTGCCGGCACGACGCCTCCTGGTCTTCTCCAGCGTGATGACGCTCGCGCTGAACGTCGCCGAACCGTTGATCACGCAGCACTATGGGCGGGCCGCCTTCGACGCCGTTGGGCCGTTGCTGCTCATCGGCTGGGCAGAGGTCGGCCCCGGCTTGCTGGAAGTGCTGAACCGCCAGTCAGGTGACGAGCCGTGGTCATGCGTGAACGTGACTGTGTGTGAAGCGAGCCGTGGCAAGGATCTACTGAAAGCAGATCAAGAAGCCGCTGAGACGCCTTTCTCGCCGGTTCTGCCAACGAGCGCTGACCCTGCGGAGGACAATCTGCTTGCGCTTGCAAGGGCTGCCGATCTGCGGCACTGGCAGGAGCACCGGCGTCCGATCTCGGCTGAGAGTCTGCGCAAGGAGCTTCGTGTCGGCGCCGGTCGGTCCAGGCAACTTGTGGCATTGATCAGGGTGGGGGGTCGCCCCCCTTCTGGGGCAAGCCGCAGCATCGAACGTTGAGTTCGCACGGAAGGTGTGCGGGAGCAGGAGGGTCTTGACTCGAACACGTGAGCGAGACAGGTTTGATCTGCGTATCTGCCGGACCGCTGATCCGTTGAAAGGTTCGTGCAGAGCCGCCGCGTCGCATCCGGCGATGCGGCATTCGAGGTCATCGGGAGGGCCCATCGTGGCTGATCGCAGCAGCATCGAGTGGACCGAGGCGACGTGGAATCCGACGACAGGATGTGACCGTATCTCGGCGGGTTGCGACAACTGTTATGCCCTCACACTCGCAAAGCGGCTCAAGGCGATGGGGGCGGTCAAGTACCAGAACGACGGGGATCCCCGGAGCTCAGGCCCTGGGTTCGCCCTTAGTGTGCATCCGTCAGCGTTGACAGTCCCCAAGTCATGGAAGACGCCGCGTACGGTCTTCGTGAATTCGATGTCCGACCTTTTCCACGCACGCGTCCCACCTCGGTTCATCCGCAAAGTTTTTCAGGTCATGGCGGAGACCCCTCAGCACACGTACCAGGTGCTGACGAAGAGGTCGCGGCGCCTGCGGCGGCTTGCCCCGGGCATCGATTGGCCACCCAACGTGTGGATGGGAGTCTCGGTGGAAGACCAGGCGGCCATGTACCGCATCGACGACCTGCGTCATGTGCCGGCCGCTGTGCGGTTCCTCAGCTGCGAACCTCTGCTGGGCCCGCTGCCGAACCTGAATCTGGACGGGATTCACTGGGTGATCGCGGGCGGCGAGTCCGGCGCGGGGCATCGTGTGATGGACCCGGCGTGGGTGTCCGCGATCCGGGACGCATGTGAGGCTGACGACGTGGCGTTCTTCTTCAAACAGTGGGGTGGCCGCACACCGAAGGCCAATGGGCGCGAACTCGACGGTGTCACCTGGAACGAGATGCCGGTCAGCTCCGTCGTCGGCGCGGTCTGACGACGGTTTGTGCAGTGAGTCGGCCGGAACCCGCGATCGCCACCAGTCCTTCATCTTTGAGAGATTGCACGGACTTTCGTGCGTCGCGTACCCGCCAGCGCGCCGTCTCTCGGAGCAGCCAGCGTCCCAACTGCTCCAGCGTGGTCTCGCCTTGGGCCAAACGCTGCATTACGAGTTCGCGAAGCTCGGGGTCGATCTCCCCGACCGGGCCCCACAAGGGCTGTTGTCCTTCGGCCACAGCCTTACGGGTACGCGGGTCTCTGAATGCCATGCCGTCGTCGCCGTCGACGTCCCACATGGCGTCCTTCATCGCGTCGACGCCCTTCTCATGGCCCGTTCCGAAGACGAGGTACAGCGGTTGGCCGGTCTTCGGGACCACTTCGAACTGCAGCCGGTAAGGAAAGCCAGCCCGGTGCAGTGACTCGCGATAGGTGTGCAGCCACACCCTCCATCGCTCATCGGGGCGTTGCTCCGCTTCGGCCGGTGTCCAGTGCTCGCGCCCGCCGAACACCGCATCCAGGACATCGCTGTCGAGTTGGTCGCGGCGGCTGAACCAGTTCGGTCCGAACGTCGTGATGACCTCGCTCGACGGGTTCTGCGCTATTTGGCGCATGAGCGTCAGGGGGACGTTGACGTTCCCCCAACTGTCGAAGATCGCGAGTATGGGGTGCCCCCAGGCGTTGAGCTCTGTGAGCAACGCGCCGCTGTCGCGCCCCGCCTCCCCGTGACGCACCTCCACGCGGACGGGCAGAGATTCGAGCGACCCGAAACGTGATTCGAGTTCGCCGAGGAGGTGCTTGTAGCGGGCTCGGTCCTTCTCCACGAAGATCAGTTGGACGCGGTCACGGCTCAGCCGCATCCGGTCGCGGGCGGTGTGGTGTAGGAGGCGGTCAAGCGTGAAGACCGGGGAGCCCTCTTCCCCGCCCTCGTAACGGCCAGGGCCTGCGAAGGCGTCGAGCAGCGTCACTTTCGGACGGCGGAAGCCGCTGCGTGCCGGTTGGAGCAACACGGGCCACCAGGCGTCGAAATACCGCTTATAGAGCCGATGTTTGGCAGCCGTCGCTGGTTCTAGCGGCCAGAGAACCCCCACCTGCGCCCCCGGTTCGTCACGAACTGACAGCAAGCGAAATCCATTGTGCAGTTGATCCCGAA
The DNA here is from genome assembly GCF_021165735.1 of Yinghuangia sp. ASG 101. Classification (GTDB taxonomy): domain Bacteria; phylum Actinomycetota; class Actinomycetes; order Streptomycetales; family Streptomycetaceae; genus Yinghuangia. Next base: position 6,306,264 of record NZ_CP088911.1, read on the forward strand.
GAATGCACCAGGGTCCCCGTCGATTGCCAGGGCCCCGATGGGGCGGTTTCGTTGCCGGCGAGCAAGCCCGCGCAAGTTCGTGCCTGTTCTTCGTCCCGCGGGCGTATGCGTGACGATGCACCTCGTGCTCGATGAACCGGCGCGCGGGCCAGACCAGATCAGACGCACCCTCGGCGAACCCCTTCGACGGCCACTACTTCTGTTCCAGCATTCCCGCGAGGGCTACCACGGCCTCCGGGACAACTCATAGAAGACCCATGTGCCGCGCCGTTCGGATGTGACGAGAGACCCGCGCAGCTTCTTGAGGTAGTTGCTGACGGTCGGCCGCAAGACCCCGACGTCCCGGACGTCGCAGACGCACGACTCACCACCCTCGTGCGACGCAACCATCGAGAACAGCCGCAGGCGCATGGAGTCGCCAAGCGCCTCACACATGGCAGCCCGCCGCTCCGCGTCGGGTGCGACGGGCGGCTCCCGAACGAGCGGCGTCGACACGACGCTGTGATTGGTCATGCCTCGTGCCGCGCAGCAACAACCTTCCGAAAAGCCGGCCAACCGAATGGCGGGAGGAACTAGCATGGTACGCAGGGGAGTCCTGGGGCTGCGTGACATCCCCGGTGACTGACGGTGGGACATCGAGGTGGCGCAGGTCAGCCCGATGACGCAGATGGAACGGAGCGACGTTCGCTTTGCACCTCAACAGCATGAGCGTGGCGGGTTTTCGGTGCCTTGGCGAGGTACGCGGGATCCCCATCAGCGGCCCAACGATCCTCGCCGGACAGAACGATGGCGGTAAGAGCGCTGTAGTACACGCGCTCGCGTTTCTCCTCGGGGCGTACCACCTGATCGATGACGACCGCACTTACCTGACCGTGCCTGGCGAGGCCGCAGCATCGAAACGCTGCGACGAGACGTGGGTCCAGGGCGAGTTCACGCTCGACGAGTGGGAGCAGGCAGCGTTCAATCTGCCGCATGAGCTCGCGGTGCGGCGATACATCACGGGCGACGCGGATCCCGTGTGGCAGTGTCTCTTGCCGGTGCCGAACGACGAGCGGCTCCGTGGTGACCTGTCCAAGCTCGTCGTCGGACAGCTCAAGGACCTTGTCAATGATCTTGAGCTGAGTCCCGCGTCGTTGAAGAAGCCGGATTTGATCGACGCACTCAGCACGTATGCCAAGGCGAATTCCGGGGATCCGGGATGGGTCGGGCTGCCCGCGTCGGTGGCGAAGCGGCTGCCGCGTATCCTGGCCTTCGATGGTCGTGACACCACACCCGACAAGGCTGTGCGGACTGCTCTGTCCGGTCGCTACGAAGCCCATATGGCCGACGAGGCATTGCAGGGCAAACTCAGGGAGATCGAGGACGAGGTCCAAGATCTCTTGCGCGTGGATGCGAAGTCGTTGGTCGATCACATCCGCAGCCGCTGCCCGGACTTGGCGCACGTCGAGGTGAACCCCGATGTGTCGTTCAAATCCGGGCTGGTAGGGACCCCGATTCGCATTGCGAAGGTCTCCGGAGAGCCGGTCGGCCTGGATCGATCGGGGTTGGGCAGTTCACGGCGCGTGCTGTTGGCGGTGTGGGAGTGGAACAACGAACTGCTGGTCGACGACGGTGCCGTACAGCCGAACGTGGACGACTTGTCTGAGGCAGATGCCCCGGAACCGCCTGTGCAGACCATCGTCGTCTATGACGAGCCGGACACCCATCTGGACTACGGGCACCAGCGCAAGATCATGCGCCTTATTCGCGACCAAAGCAGCGTTCCGAACGTCCGCGTGGTGGTGGCGACTCACTCGATGAACCTCATCGACGGCGTCGATATCGACGACGTGGTGCACCTCAAACTGGTCGACGACCGCACTGTCGTCGAACGGCTCGGTGCGGACACGCACGACGAGACCGACGGGCATCTCGCCCGGATCGCGGCGTCGGTTGGTCTCCGGAACACCGTGCTGCTCCACGAGCGCTGCTTTCTAGCAGTGGAAGGGGAAACCGAGCAACAAGCGTTCCCGGCGCTGTTCCGGATGGCCACCGGCTTGTCTCTGCAAGCGGCCGGGATCGCGTTGTGGGCGTGTGGCAACAATGAGGGAGCGCTGCATCTGGCGCGCTATCTCGTCAAGCACAAGCGTTCCGTGGCGCTCGTGGTCGACGCCGACAGTCAGAACTTGTCTCTCTTCAAGGTCGACAGGTTGAAGCAGATGTTGGGCGCCGAGTACTCGAAGATCGTGAAGTACGTGGGTATCGAGAACCAGGCAGCCGAACTGGAGGAACTGTTCGAGTCGACTGTCTGGGCCAAGGTCGCGAACAAAATCTGGCCGAAAGATGTCGCGTGGGAAGCGGCAGACTTCGACGGCCTCCGCGGCAGCGGCAAGTTCAGCTCGCGTGTTCAACAACTGCTTCAGAACGCCAGTTTGCAGGGGCCCGGGGGCAAGCCCCAGATGATGAGTGATCTGGCCGGCGCGTTGGACGGCCCCGAGGACATTCCGGAGGAACTCAGGGACATCTTCGACGCGCTTCGGGTGCTAGCAGACGGCTAGGGCCATGTGCGGTGGGCTTCCTGGGGCCTTCCGCCGACGGGCTTTCATGCGTGCCTTGCGCTGTTCATCGGTGGGTGCCGCCCATTCGTGCCAACCCACCTCCGGCATCCAGCGCTGGGCATGCTCGTACTGGCCGACACCGCACCATCGACAGCCGTTCGGAGGTGTGAGTGCCTGATCAGGACGTTGCGAACTGTGGGACATCATGCCTCCTTCCTGCTCGCCATACTGCCCGGGAGCACTGACAAAAAACACTCAAGCCAACTAGTCAGTCATTCTTGGCCTTGTCGTGCGAGTGGGCCGTAGGTTCTGGGGGGTAAACACATGTCGCTGGCCTCCTGGACGCAGCGGTCGGAGACGGTGTAGCCAGCGGTCCGTCCGAGCACGCGGCCGTCAGTGCCGAGGGCGACATGGCGATAGTCGGGGAGCTTGTATCTGTCGAACATGGGCCAGTCGAGCCTGTGGTTCGAACGTGGCGCTGCCGGCCCGGTAGATCGTGCGGACCCTTTCGGCGTGCTTGCGGAGCACGCCGCGATGTTTGGGTGGTAGGGGCGAGGAGGGCGGGGCAGTCACGTTTCCGCCGGTCGGTGGGCTCGGACGATGGCTGCGGTGAGGCCCGGTCCGGCCTGGTGGGTCGGGGTGATGGTGATGCTGGTCAGCCGGGCCGCCGTGAGTTGCGCCTCGTACTCGTCGGTGGGGACGGCGGCGGTGCCGCAGCCGGTGGGGTCGACGTCGAGGGTGCGGGTGGCGTCGGAGTGGGCGATCAGGTCACTGATGCCGAGACGGCCCCCGGGCTTGAGGACGCGGGCGATCTCGCGGAAGACGCGCGGTTTGTCGGTGGAGAGCGTGATGACGCAGTTGGAGATCACGACGTCGACGGATGCGTCCGGGAGCGGGATCTCTTCGATGCGGCCTTTGAGGAACTGCACGTTCTCCAAGCCTGCTTCAGTGGCGTGGCGGCGGGCCAAGTCGAGCATCTCGTCGGTCATGTCGAGGCCGAGCGCGCGACCGGTGGGGCCGACGCGACGGGCGGACAGCAGGACGTCTATGCCACCGCCGCAGCCGAGGTCGAGAACCGTCTCTCCGGCGTTCAGGTCGGCCACTGCGAGAGGGTTGCCGCAGCCGAGGCTTGCCTGTGCCGCGCCGGCAGGGATCGCTTCCAGCGGCTCGGAGCTGTCGTACAGACCGGAACCGAACACCGGTGTGGCACACGGGTCGATCAGAATCTCGCCGGACGCAATCCGAGAGGCCGCGGCGGCGTAGCGGTCGCGTACGTGGTCGACGGCTTCGTTCTTGGTGGTGGGGTCATCGCTGCTCATGGTGGCTCCTCGCAGGGGACGGCGGACGGGTCGGGGGCGGCGTGGCCCATGACGGCGTCGGCGGCGCTGGGGAAGCAGGACAGGCAGTTCTCGTTGACGTGGTAGTACGTCGCGGTGCCCCGCTTGTCGGCAAGGACGAACCGGACCTCGGCCAGCAGTTTGAGGTGATGGGAGACCGTTGACTGGCCGACTTCGGAGCGTTCGACGATCTCGCCGACACTCATCGGGCGGCGCTCCACGGCAAGGAGGTTGACCAGGCGGATCCGGGTCGGGTCGGCGAGCGCCTTGAACCACGCGGCGTAGGTTGCGGCCGTGTCAGCGTCGAGCGTCCGGGGGTGCGCCACTTCGTCTTTCATCGATAATCGACGATAGGCGATTGAGTTCCCCCATGGAAGGGGGTTGAGACGGCCCCTCGGTTGCCGGCGGCCTGGGAGCGTGCTCGGTGACCCAACGCCGGTCGATGGTCAGGTGCGGTGGGAGGGCGTCGTAGGTGATCAGGTACTGCGGCCCGAGACCGTCTCCGGTGTCCTGGTCGGGTTCGGGGAGTCGGGGTCCGTCGGGAAGCAGCAGCCGGAACGGGTCGTGGTCGGGGTGCTGGAAGACCTGGCTGTCGGCTGCGTCGTAGGCGACCTGCGGGAGCATCAGTCCGATTCCGCCCGGAAGCGTCAGCCGGTGATCGTTGTGTTTGGCCGGGTGGTCGCGCATGCCGATTCCCGGGAGGATCAGGACCCGGTGCGGGTCCAGGGGCAGCACGATGTCCCAGTACGCGGCGGCGGCCAGTTGGTCGGGGGCGTCGTGGCCGTTGAGGATGACGGCAGGCGTGTCGCCGGTGGCCAGGCATGCGGAGCTGAAGCCGAGACCCCACGGCCGTGCGTGGATCACGGCGGCGAGCACCCCGAGGTTCTCGGCTATGTAGTGCAGGTGCGGGTTGTTCGCCGCGAACGACTTGACGTTGCCGGGTGCGGGCAGGGTTTCGCCGCCCGCGGTGCTGATCAGGTGATTGACGCGGCGCCGCTGGCGCTTGGTGCGGAGCAGTTGCGCGGCGATCAGCCACGCCAGGCGCATCCGCTCGGGCGTGCGCAGGGGCCAGCGTGGGATGAGGGCGTGCCGCTGGTCATCGAGGATGGTGCTGAGCACGGGGGCTGCGGCAGTCTCGATGCGCGTCATGATCTTTTCGGTGTCGTCGTGTTCGACGCCGTCGGCACCAACGCCGCGGTGGAAGCCCTTCTTCGATGCGACGTTGCGGACATTCACCAGGAAGGGTTTGTCCATCGCGGTCACGTGGCGCGCCCGTGTGAAGTGGCCTTTCGCGCCCGGCCGATGGGCCGCGAACCGGCGCAGGTACATCTGGGGCACGGTGTGGTCGTTGGTTGTCACTGGCGAGCACCTGCACTGAACCGTGCGAGGCGTCCCAGCCGCTTGCGGCAGCAGCGGGGCGCGGGATGAAGCGTCATGCGTTGACGGTAGGCGTGTCACGGTCAAGGCGCGGGGGATTTCCCCGGTCCGATGGACGACGGGGCGTCGCGCAGTCGGACAAGTCGGTCGCCTTGGAGCCGGTCGCTTCGATCGGGGTATGGAGTGCGCAGGGTTCATCGCTCAGCGGTTCGACAATCCACAGGTGCGGCGGGTCGGCAAGAACGCCCATCATGCGTCTGACGCCAAGCGCGCCCGTGCGCACAGATCAGTCGTGGCGGATGCCGGGCGACAGCAGACGTGCGACCTCCGCTTTCACCCCTTTTGTCCCAGTAGTCCCGCGAGTGCGGCCATGGCTTCTGGGACGACTTTGTAGAAGACCCATGAGCCGCGCCGCTCGGAGGTGACGAGGCCGGCCTCGCGAAGCTTTTTGAGGTGGTGGCTGACGGTGGGTTGCGAGACCCCGACGTCCTGGATGTCGCACACGCACGCCTCGCCGCCTTCATGCGAGGCGACCATCGAGAACAGCCGCAGGCGCACCGGGTCGCCGAGGGCCTTGAACATCGCGGCCAGACGCTCCGAGTCGGGCGCAGTCAGCGGCTCGCGCACCAGCGGCGCGCAGCACGGCACGGCCGACGTGGTCTCCAGAACGGGAAGCTCTCGCATATTCGACATGCGTCAATATTGACATTCGTCGATTACAGAGGCAAGCTCGAAGACATAGACAGACGTCGAATCAGGTCGCAGGCATGATCAGCACGAAGCGCGTACGCGCCTGCCTCGCCACCAGACCGCCACAGCCTGCGGCGCGTTCCGGTCAGCCGCGACGTCACCCGACTCCTCAGGAGGATCCGCCATGTCCCGCGTTCAGCTCGCCCTGCGCGTCGCCGACCTCGACGCCTCGATCGCGTTCTACTCCAAGCTGTTCGGCACCGAACCGGCCAAGCTCCGCGACGGCTACGCCAACTTCGCCATCGCCGAGCCGCCCCTCAAGCTCGTCCTCATTCAGGGCCAGGACGGCGAGCCCACAGTGATGGACCACCTTGGCGTCGAGGTCGAGACCACCGATCAGGTCGCCGCCGCCACGACCCGCCTCGGCGACGCCGGCTTGGCCACGGTCGAGGAGAACGACACCACCTGTTGCTACGCCGTCCAGGACAAGGTCTGGGTCCACGGCCCCGGCGCCGAGCCGTGGGAGGTCTACGTCGTCAAGGCCGACGCCGACCAACTCCCGCGCGAGGAGGGCAGCGCCTGCTGCCTCCCCTCAGGCGTCTCCGGTGAGACCGCGGCAGTCGGCCAGCCCCTTACGCTCCAGCCCGCCGGCGGCGGTTGCTGCTGATCCAATCTCGACCGATCCATCACAGGCCCGCGACGAATACGTCGCGGGCCTGTGCACCCTTCCCGCCCAACAGCAATGTTGAATCAAGATGGTGGACGCCGGTTCGAGGTGGTGAGGGGATCGCTGCCGGAGTGCCGATATACCCGGGATCGCATCGAAGCTGGGTGGGCGGCGGCGCGCGCAGCCGAACGCTGATGCGCCGCCTGCCCCTACATGACGGCTGCCCTCACGAGCGACCGCAGAGGAGGAATGGCCGACGCTGATGCGCAGCGAACCGTGGCGATGCACGCGGGGTCATGGCGCTCTGTCGTGACGGGGAATGCTGCCGAGCGCGAGCAGTGCGCCGAGGGCGGCGACAGCCGCGAGGGCAGCGAACATGTGGGGGTAACCGCCGAGGGGTCCGGCGAGTGCCGCGCCGGCGAAGGGGGCGATGGCGCCTGCTGCGGTGACGGGTGCGGCGAGGATGCCGGAGAGGGTGCCGTACATCGACGGCCCCCAGCGTTCGGTGACGGCGGTGGCCTGGACGAGGGTGGCGATGCCGCGGGCCGTTCCGGCGAGAACGGCAACAGTGACCAGGAGCCAGACGGGTCCGGGGATGAGGGTGAGCGCGATCGTGGTTGCGGCCAGCGCGGCGAGGACGGTGAAGGTGCGCGTGCGCACGGTGGTCGATCGTACGAGTGCCGCGTAGCCGAGGCGTCCGGCGACCTGTCCGGCTCCGCCGAGTCCGAGTGCCCAGGCGGCGGTTGTGCTGGTTGCGCCGCGTTCGGTGAGCAGCGGTACGAGGTTGATCAGAACGGCGAACATCGCGAAAGACGCGGTGGTCAGGGCCGCCACGAGGAGGATGAAGGGGCGGCTGCGGATGACGGACCGGGTGTCCGCGCTCGCGTGTTCGTGGCGCGTCGGGGCGGGTGCAGGCGGCCATGGTCGTCGCAGGGCGAACGCGTGGAGGGGGATGGTGACCACGGCGAGCACCGCGGCGAGGACGAGGTAGACGCCGCGCCAGGACAAGTGGCCGGCGAGGAAGTCGGTGAGTGGCGCGAAGACGGTGCTGGCGAGTCCCGCGACGAGGGTGACGGTGGTGAGCGCGGCCAGGTGCCGTGGCCCGTACCAGCGGGTCAGGGCGGCGAACGCGGGCTGGTAGAGCACCGCGGACATCGCGACGCCCGCGAGCAGCCACGCGGCGGCGAAGCACGGCAGGTTCGGTGCGAGTGCGACGCCGACGACGGCTGCGGAGGCCAGGACCGATCCGGCGGTCATCGCGGTGCGCGGGCCGTGGCGGTCCAGCAGTCGGCCGAGGGGGATGCCGCCGATGGCGGCGACGACCAGCGCGGCGGAGAACGCGGCGGCGGTGGCCGGGGCGGACCAGCCGGTGTCGTCCTTGATGGCGGGTGCGAGTACGGGGAACGCGTAGTAGAGGATGCCCCAACTGGTGATCTCGGTGACGCACAGCGCGGCCAGGACGGTGCGCAGTTGCGGCCGGGCGGTGTCGTCCGCGGACTTGGGCGGGGCGGCGGGCGCGGTGATCGTCGTCAGCGGCGCCCGCCTTTCTGCCTCGGCCGCGTCGGGGTCAGGCATCGCCTCGTTCGAGGGCGCCGGCGAGTCCGTTCGGGCGGCCGGTCGCGAACCCGAGGCCGATCACGACCGGTTCGGGTGCGGCGGGGGCGCAGCAGGACGCCTCGGCGGGCTCGGCGGCGGTGCCGCCGCAGCTCTCCGCGCCGCCCTGGCCGGGCAGGCTGGTGGAGCAGACGCCGGTTTCCGGGAGTTCGAGTTGGACTTCGTCGGCTGCGGCGCGGTCGCCGGCGATCGCGGCGGCGATCGAGCGGACCTGTTCGTAGCCGGTGGCCATCAGGAACGTCGGCGCGCGGCCGTAGCTCTTCATGCCCGCAATGTAGAAGTTCTGCTCGGGGTGGGCGAGTTCGCGTTCGCCGTGCGGGGGTACGGTGCCGCAGCTGTGGAAGTTGGGGTCGATCATCGGCGCGAGCTTGACCGGGGCCTCGGTGCCCGGGTCGATCTCCAGGCGGACTTCGCGCAGCATGTCCAAGTCGGGGCGGAAGCCCGTGGCAGCGACCACCAGGTCCGCCGCGATCACCCGCGAACCGTCCGGGGTGCTGCCGATGACCTCAACCGGACCTGAACTTCCTTGCGGTGTCTCGAACTTCGTGATCGTGAAGCTGCGCACCAGGGTGATGACGCCTGCCTCCACGGCCTGCTTCACCCGCGACCCCAACGCCCCACGCGCGGGCAGGCCGTCCGCGTCGCCGCCTCCGTACAGTCGGGCGACCGACGCGCCGCGCACCGCCCAGGTGATGCGCGTGTCCGGCTCGGCTTCGGCGAGTTCGACGAGGGAGAGCAGGGTGTTCGCGGCAGAGTGGCCCATGCCCACGACCAGCGCGTGCTTCCCGGCGAACCGGGCGCGGTCGCGGCCGAGCACGTCGGGCAGCGCTCCGGTCAGGTGCGGGGCGGCCTGCGCCTCGCCGACCGCCGCCAGGCCGGAGCCGCCGAGGGGGTTCGCGCGGCCCCACGTGCCCGAGGCGTCGACGACGGCGCGGGCCTCGATGTCGCGCACCTCGCCGTCCGCACCGACGGTCCGTACGAACAAGGGGTGTTCCTCGCGGCCGATGGTGCGCGTCTTGTCGATTCCGCGCCGCGATACCGCGGTCACACGCGTGTTCGTCCGGATCCGTGGGGCGAGCTGCGTGGTGGCGGCGAGCGGGGCGAGGTAGTCGCGGACGAACTCGGCGCCGGTCGGCAGCTCATCGGCGGGCGGTGCGGTCCAGCCGGTCGGTTCGAGGAGGCGGCATGCCGCCGCGTCGGTGTTGTACTGCCAGGGGGAGAACAGCCGTACGTGGCCCCACTCCTGGATCGCCGCGCCGACGCTGTGGCCCGCTTCCAGGACGAGCGGCTCGACGCCGCGCTCCAGCAGGTGCGCGGCGGTGGCCAGCCCGATCGGGCCGGCTCCGATCACGACGACGGGCAGCTCGGTCCGGTCGGGATCCTGTGCTGCGGTCATGGCATGACTCCTCGTATCCGAAAGCGGGGTTCGACAACGATGGCAACTATAAACAGCAGATGCTGTTGATGCCAACATGTGCTGTGGCACAATGGGGTCATGACGACGCTGGACATCGAACTTCTGGAACCGGAGACCGCTGCGGGCCGGGCGCGCACGCTCGCGCCGCTCCTCAAGGCGCTCGGCGACGAGAACCGCCTCACCCTCGTCCTCCTGCTCGCCGAACGCCCCCATACCGTCCGGGAGTTGACCGAGGCCACGGGTATGGGGCAGACCCTCGTCAGCCACCACCTCGCGCCGCTGCGCGACCAGGGCCTGGTGACCGTGACTCCGCGTGGACGCGCCAACATCTACGCCCTGTGCTGCGAGGCCCTGGTCACCCCGATGCGCCTGCTCGCGACCCTCGCCTCGTCCACCCCTGAGGGCTTGGACGCCTGCCGCACCACGGCCGGCGACTGCGGCTGAGCGGGCTCAGGAACACCCGCTGTTCGAGCAGTCGCTCGGCGGGCAGCACAGCGTCAAGTACGCCTTGAGCCCGTCCAGCCGCGCCGCGATCATCGTCGCATCCGCGCGGTAGCGAACGGTCTTGCCCTCGCGTACGGACACCAGCAACCCGCCGCGCTTCAGTAGCGACAGATGCTCGGATGCCGTGGACGGCCCCAGGCCCGCACGCTCGGCGACCTCGCCGACGCTGAGCTGCACCCCACCGGCGAACAGTGCCATCACCTGCTGGCGCGTCTCGCTCGCGAGCGCCTTGAGGAAATCGCGCCCGCTCTCATCCAGGTCCGGTACCTGCACCGCGGCCCCCTCGGACGCGTCGCTCATACAAGCCAACTCCTTCATTTCGTCATTTCCCGACATGACGATGATACGGTTCCGGCATGGAATCCGCAGACCTGCTGATTGTCGGGGGCGGCCAGTCCGGGCTGTCCACCGCCCACACCGCCACCCGCATCGGCCTTCGCCCGATCATCCTCGAAGCCTCCGACGAAGCCGTAGGCTCATGGCCCGCGTACTACGACAGCCTCGCCTTGTTCTCCCCGGCCCGGTACTCCGCCCTGCCGGACAGACCCTTCCCCGGCGACCCCGAGCGCTACCCGAGCCGCGACGAAGTCATCGGCTACTTGCGGGAGTACGCCGCCGCACTCGACGCCGACATACGCACCGGCCACCGCGTCGACTCCGTCACCCGCCAGCCCGACGGCACCCTGTGCGCGACCACCGCACATGGCGACTTCCGCGCCCCGATCGTCATCGCCGCGACCGGCGGATTCGGCAACCCGTACCGCCCAGCGCTGCCGGGGCTCGACACATTCGCCGGCCACGTCCTGCACGCCGCGCAGTACCGCAACCCGAAGGACTTCGCAGACCACCGCGTGGTGGTCGTCGGCGGCGGCAACTCCGCCGTCCAGATCGCCGTCGACCTCGCCGACGTCGCCCGCGTCTCGCTGGCAACCCGCGGCCCGCTCAAGTGGTTCCGCCAGCGCACGCTCGGCAAGGACCTCCACTGGTGGCTGACGCGGACCGGCCTCGACACCGCCCCGCTGAGCCGCGTCCTCGGCGGCCAAACCATGGCCGTCATCGACGACGGCCGCTACAAATCCGCCCTCGCCACCGGAAACCCCGACCACCGCCCGATGTTCACCACACTGGCCGAGGACACAGTCACCTGGTCCGACGGCACCACCGAACACCTCGACACGGTCATCCTGGCCACCGGATACCGCCCCCACCTGAACTACCTGCACAACCTCGGCGCCCTCGACCCCGACGGCAAACCCCAGCACAAACACGGGATTTCCACCGCCGTACCCGGTCTCGGTTACGTCGGGCTGGAGTGGCAGCGCAGCCTGTCCTCCGCGTCACTGCGCGGCGCCGCCCGCGACGCCGGATACGTACTCAAGCGCCTGCGCGGAACCGGCTGAGGTGCGAACGCAATGCAGTCCTGGCTGTTGGCGTCCTACTCCCGGGACATCGCGCCGCCCGGCCCTGTCCGGCGTGTGCACCGACGGCATCCGTGGCGTCAATCGCCACGCGGGGCGTACATGATGACGCCGACTCCGGCCAGGCAGATCAAGGCACCCGTGACGTCGAAGCGATCGGGCCGGTAACCGTCCAAGGCCATGCCCCAGGCGAGCGAGCCCGCAACGAAGACCCCGCCGTAAGCCGCGAGGATGCGGCCGAACTCGGCGTCGGGTTGGAGGGTGGCGACGAACCCGTACGCACCCAGCGCGAGGATCCCGGCGCCGACCCAGATCCAGCCCCGGTGCTCGCGGACCCCCTGCCACACCAGCCAGGCGCCACCGATCTCGGCAAGTGCGGCCAGCAGGAACAAGGCCAGGGATCGGGCGACGGTCACGAGCGGGAGCGTACTGAAGGCGTCGGCAGATCCGTGCTCCGCGGGGTGTCCGCGCACGAGCACGCTCCCGCTTGGCAGCCATGCCGCGCGCGGTTCGAGGCACGCCACCGGGACCAGCCGAACACCACGACGGCCGTTACCGCGAGGACGATCGCCAGTTCGGGCAGCCAGGCGGCGACGGTCAGCGCACCGCCCCCGAGCAAGCCGGCCGCGACCAAACCGGGAACCGCGCAGCAGGCAACGCACGCGGCGCCCGCCACCCAGGCCAGCCGCCCTGCGGCCCGCTCGGCGGGCGGTTCGGGTGGTCGGGTGTGGGGTCAGCAGCAGGGGCCGTCATGGCGGTCCTCCTTGGCAAGGTCGGCGAAGGGAAGCGGGCAGCAAGGGCTGGTCGCACACACGGCGAGGTCGTCGCAGCCCGCGTCGACGGCGCCGACCAGCGCCGCCCGGATCGTCTGGAGGTCGGCGATACGGGCGTCGATCTCCGCGATCTTGACGTCGGCGCGGTGCTGTAGGCCCTTGCCGCCGTGGCGGTGTCCCGCCTCCAACAGCTCGGCAACCTCGTCGAGCGTGAACCCCAGTCGCTGAGCGGCCTTGATGACGCGGAGCAAGGCGACGGACTCGGGCGGGTAGAGCCGGTGCCCGCCGAGCGTTCGGTCGGGCTCGGCGAGCAGGCCGCGGCGCTCGTAGTAGCGCAGGGTCTGGGGGTTCACGCCGGCTGCGTCGGCGAGTTCCCCGGTTCTCAGACCGGGTTGGACGGGGCCGTCGTTCACGACCGCGCCTTGGACGCCGCCACAGCTCGCGTGACCAGCGCGTCCAAGACCGTGATCCGTTCGGCGGGGACTGCGATGTCCATGAGCACGCGTCCCGCCGCGTCGTGACCGAAGGCGAACGAGAAGAACGAGCAGCAGCCGGTTTCGCGTCCCGCCAGATCACGGGCGGAGTCTTCGGCGTCTGCGGCCAGCGTCAAGCGGGCGCGGAGGGCTTCCGGTCGGTCGGCGGCAAGCAGCGAACCAGCGAACAAGTCGTCGAATTCCGCGATGCGCAGCGGCTGTTCCTCGGTCGGCAAGGTGCAGGCCTGCGGCACCCACGTCTGCGACATCCAGGACTCCTCCCGTCGACCGGCCTCGCACGACGGCCGGGGCTTTCGCTTCGACGGTAAACCTGTACCTGGGTACCGGATGCAAGCCCATGGCCGCAGCGGACCGCCCCAGCCGGCGGAAGTCCGCTCCGCCGGAGCGAGGGTCTACTCGGACCGGCGCGCGGCGGTGGCCAGCCCGGCGAGCGCGAGGAGCATCCAGGCGGTCAGGTAGATGAACGCCGCCTGCGGGGAGACGGCGCTCCACAGGATGCCGGCGATGGCGGAGGCCGCGAGGTTGCCGAGGGACTGGACGGTGGCGAGCATGCCGAACGCGGAGCCGCGCAGGCCTTCCGGGGCGAGGTTGGCGACGGCGGTGTGCTGCGCGGTCTCGACCGCGCCGATGCCGAATCCGGCGAGCACAAACGGGACGGCCAGCACCGCGATCACCGCGCCGGACACGGCGAACAGGGCGTAGGCGGCGGCGAACGCGGCCACGCCGGCGGTCAGGACGAGGACGGGGCCACGGCGTCCGAGGCGGTCGGCGAGGTGCCCGGCAGGCACGGACGCGGCGGTGGCGGCAACGTTGTACGCGGTGTAGAGGCCGAGCGCGATGACGGTGGCGGTGTCGTGGCCGTGGTCCGGCTCCAGCAGATCCGCGGCGCGGAGGATGAGCAGTGTCGCGGCGACGTTGCCGACCTCGAACGCCGCGACCGCGCCGAGGAGTCTGCCGAGTTCGCCGGACAGCACTGGCTTGACGCGAATCCGCAGCGGCGTCTTCGCCCGGCTGCTGGGCCGGGGGGTATGGCGGATGGCATAGACGATCGCCGCCGCGGCGAGCAGCCCGGGGATGACCGACAAGCCGATCGCCCACTTCACCCCGAGCCAGGCGACCAGGCCCAGGGCGAGGAGCGGCCCGAAGATCGCGCCGAGGTTGTCCATCATCCGCTCGAACCCGTACGCCCGCCCGTACTTCCCGGCCGGGACGATGTCCGCGAGCAACGCGTTGCGTGCGGGGACACGCAGGCCGCGGGCGGTCCACGCGGCGGCCCGCAGGACACCGACCTGCCAGACCGCGGTCGCGCCTGCGGTCGCGGCGCCGAGCACCGCGGTGGTGGTGTAGCCGCCCACCGCGACCTTGCGCCGCCGCGCCGGGTCGTCGGCGAGAACGCCGCCGCCGAACCTGGCGGCGCCGGCCAGAGCGTCCGAGGCGCCCTCGATCGCGCCGAGCGCGGCGGCCGGCGCGCCGAGAGTCGACGTCAGCAGCGACGGCAGCAAGGCGGTGGGGATCTCGTGACCGACATCCGCGAGGAAGCTCGCGGCACCGATACCCCTGACGCCGGGCGTCAGCCACGGCTCTTCACCGGGAGCGGGAACAGGCTGCTCGGCGGCCACTGCGGGACGGGGCGTCTCGGTCACCGCCGCAGTCTCGCGTACGGGCCCTCGCGGCAGCACCGGGGGTGCTCCGAGAACAGCTATGGCAGCCCTCCTTTCTTACGCCCAGCCCCGGTAGGGGCACCTCCCCACTGGACATCGATATTCGTCTATGTAAATATCGAGCCACGTCTATTAATAGGGAGCCTGCGATGGCCTCGGCTGACAACGGCACGCCCCCGGGTGGCGCTGACCCCGAAATCGCGCTCGGTCGTATCGGCGGGTCGTTGGCCGCCAAGTTCCACGGTGTCTTCTCCGCGCAGACCGTGGCCCGCTACCTGCGGGAGTCCCATGCGCTGCTCGCCGAGCGCGCAACGATTCAGCAGTACCTGCCGATTCTTGCCGGGCGGTTCACCGCCGAGCGGCTGTCCGCGCTCGCACGCGCGGAGGGCCTCGTCGCCGCCACGCATCCCGAGATCCTGTTCGTGTGCGAGGCCAACGCCGGGCGGTCCCAGATCGCCGCCGCACTCCTGAAGCGGTACGCCGGCGACACGGTCGTGGTCCGGTCGGCCGGTTCGCGGCCTGCCTCCGAACTCGAACTGACGCTGGTGGAGGTCATGTCCGAGATCGGTGTGGACCTGGACGAGGCGTACCCCAAGCCCCTGACGGACGAAGTCGTCCGCGCCGCCGACGTGGTGGTCACGCTCGGCTGCGGTGACGCATGCCCAGTCCTTCCCGGTCGCCGCTATCTGGACTGGACGGTTCCCGATCCGTCTGGTCGTTCACGGCTTGAAATACGGCGTATCCGCGATGAAATCGACCTGCTGGTGACGGACTTCTTGGTGGAATTGGGGCTGGTGTCGACGGGCTGACCGCGGCCCAGCGGCGGTACCTGTTGGTGGCTCGCTGTTCACCGAACCACCACTCACGACAAGCATCGACGTACATCTATGAATTGCGAGGATCGGTCCGCTCGACCATCCGACCTCGCGAAAGGGACGTCAGCGAATGGCTTCCGTCGACCGAAGAAGCTTCCTGCGTCGCAGTGCCGCTGTGACCGGCGGCGCCGTACTCACCACCACCGCCCTGACCACCCTGGGAGCCCACGCCGCCTGGGCCGATGCCGGGCGCCCCGACGCCGACCGCCCCGGTGAAGGCGGTCGCGGCGGCTACGGGCCGCTGCGCCGCGCCCGCGCGGCGAACACGGGCGAGGAACTGCTTGCGCTGCCCGCCGGTTTCTCGTACTCGGTGTTCGGCGTCACCAGCACGGTCATGAGCGACGGCATTGCCACACCGATCGCCCACGACGGCATGGGCGCTTTCCCCGGCACCCGCCGCCACACCGTCACACTGATCCGCAACCACGAGGTGCGCACCGCGCCGGGCACCGCGACCGGCCGTGTGCTCGTGCCCGGGTCCGCGCGGTACGACGAACTCGGTGTCTCGGGCACGACCACCGTCGAGGTCGACGTGCGCACCGGTCAGGTCGTCCGCGACTTCATCAGCCTGAACGGCACCGTCGTCAACTGCGCGGGCGGCGCGATGTACCGCGGCGCGGGCTGGATCACATGCGAGGAGACCACCGCGGGGCCGGCCCAGGGCTGGGCGCGCAAGCACGGCTACGCCTTCGAGGTCCCCCTGCGCGGCCCGGAACCCGGCAAGCCTGCCGCATCCCAGCCGATCACGGCGATGGGCCGGTTCAGCCACGAGGCCGTAGCCACCGACCCCCGCGACGGCTTCGTCTACCAGACCGAAGACCACTCCGGCCGCCCGAACGGCTTCTACCGCTACCGCCCGCGCAACCCGCGCCGCCTTGCCGACGGCGGCGTCTTGGAGATGCTGAAGATCGCCGGGCGCACGAACGAGGACCTCCGCCAGGGCCAGCGGGTCGGCCGGCGCCTTCCGGTGGAGTGGGTCCGCATCGAGGACCCGGATCCGAATCTGGAGAACGGCGCGAAGACGGTCGCCGAGCAGGGCCTGGCCACAGGTGCCGCGAAGTTCAACCGCCTTGAGGGCTGCTGGTACGGCGAGGGGTCGATCTACTTCAGCTCCACCTCCGGCGGCGACGTGAAGCAACCGGGCGCTGCACCCGCTGCGGACGGGTTCGTCAACGGGTACGGCCAGGTCTGGCGGTACATTCCGGGTCGCCGCCACGACGAGGGCGGCAGCCTGGTGCTGGTGTACGAGTCCCAGGGCCGCAAGGAGCTGGACTCTCCGGACAACCTCACCTTCACCCCGCGCGGCGGCATCGTGCTGTGCGAGGACGACGCCTCCAACGACGACGACACCCACCCACTCGCGCCGGGTATCGCCAACGTCAACCGCCTCATCGGCCTGGGCAAGGACGGCCGGCCCTTCGAGTTCTCGGTCAACGTCGCCGACGACAGCGAGTTCGCGGGAGCGTGCTTCAGCCCCGACGGCGACACCCTGTTCGTCAACACGCTCGGTTCGACCACCTCCGCGACCCCGCCGGGACGCACGTACGCGATCCGCGGCCCTTGGCGGCGCGGACCGCTGTAAGCCCCCTCCCGTCCCTCCCGTTGAGGGGCGCCCACAGACCGCCATCGTCGGCACGGCGCTACAGCGACCGCCGTGTCGGCGATGGCCTTTTTGTGCCGCAGATCGCATACAGCCACATGGAATAGACATTCGTCTATGCGTGGCGTAACGTATCAGTCCATGGTGACATCAGTAGAGAGTGATGCGATCCGCGTGCTCGCTGACCCGATGCGGCACCGGATCGTGCAGTTGCTCGCCGGCGAGGCGCTCTGCACGTGTCACATCGTCGAGGAGACCGGCGCGACGCAGACGAACATCTCGAACCACATGCGCGTCCTTCGCGAGGCCGGACTGGTGACCGTCGAGCCGCGCGGGCGCTTCAAGTACTACCGGCTGAACCCGGACGCGGTGCGGGCCGCCGCGGCGACACTCGCGGAACTGGCCGCAGGAGCATCCCGAGTGCTTGAGCAGGACCTGCGACGACCCTGCTGAGCCGCTTCGTAGCGAAGCAAAGGGGGTCGAGTTCACGTTCGGTTCACTTTTTCACTGCTTGGCGGCCACCGCGAACCGCCATAAATAGACGAGCAACTAATAGACGAGCATCTATAGGCAGCGCGGTGCGAGCTGTTCGCACGCACCGGACCGGCCGTACCCCTGACGACGAGGACACCGTGAGCGAGACCATTCGAGAGACCTCCGCAGGCCCGCCCCCAGGAGGCGGCAGCCACTCCGACGGTGATCCCGCGCTGTCGGTGCTGCGGGGCCTGTCGGTGCTGGACCGCTTCCTGCCGGTGTGGATCGGCGCCGCAATGGTCGTCGGCATCCTGCTCGGCAAGGGGATCCCCGGCCTCGACGACGCACTGGAGAAGGTCGAACTCGCGGGCGTGTCCTTGCCGATCGGTCTCGGGCTGCTGCTGATGATGTACCCGGTCCTCGCCAAGGTCCGGTACGACAAACTCGACTCGGTGACGCGCGACCGGCGGCTGCTGCTGCCGTCGCTGCTGCTCAACTGGATCATCGGCCCCGCGCTGATGTTCGCCCTCGCGTGGATCTTCCTGTCCGACCTCCCGGAGTTCCGCACCGGCCTCATCATCGTCGGCCTGGCGCGCTGCATCGCGATGGTCATCATCTGGAACGACCTGGCCTGCGGCGACCGCGAAGCGGCAGCCGTGCTGGTCGCCCTGAACTCCGTCTTCCAGGTCTTCGCCTTCGGTGTCCTGGGCTGGTTCTACCTCGACGTGCTGCCCGGGTGGCTGAACCTCGGCGACGGCGAGCACCTCGACATCTCGTTCTGGAAGATCGCCCTCAACGTGATCGTGTTCCTCGGCATTCCCCTCGCCGCCGGGTACCTGACCCGCCGCTTCGGCGAGCAGGCCAAGGGCCGCGAGTGGTACGAGACGCAGTTCCTGCCGAAGATCGGCCCGATCGCGCTGTACGGGCTGCTATTCACCATCGTGATCCTGTTCGCCCTGCAAGGCGAGGCCATCACCGACCAGCCCGGCGACGTCGCCCGCATCGCGCTGCCGCTGCTGGTGTACTTCGCGGTCATGTGGGCGGGCTCGTTCGCGCTGGGCAAGGCCGTCGGCCTGGACTACCCGCGCGCGACCACCCTCGCGTTCACCGCCGCCGGCAACAACTTCGAACTGGCCATCGCCGTCGCCATCGGCACCTTTGGCGTCACCTCCGGCCAGGCCCTCGCCGGCGTCGTCGGCCCGCTCATCGAAGTCCCGGTCCTCGTCGGGCTCGTGTACGTCTCACTCGCCGCCCGCCGCTGGTTCACCAAACCCACCGCGGACTCCGTGCCGCCGTCCGCCTGACCCGACGCCGCCGTACACCACCGCGTATAAGAGGAGACCTCCCTTGAGCACCACCGAGAACCGCGGCGAGGCCAAGCCCTCCGTGCTGTTCGTCTGCGTCCACAACGCGGGCCGCTCCCAGATGGCCGCCGGGTTCCTGCGCCACCTCGGCGGCGACCGCGTCGAGGTCCGCTCCGCCGGGTCGATCCCGGGTAACCAGGTCAACCCTGTCGCCGTCGAGGCCATGAAGGAGGTCGGCATCGACATCGCCGACCAGCAGCCCAAGGTGCTGACCACCGAGGCCGTACAGGCGTCCGACGTCGTGATCACCATGGGATGCGGCGACGCGTGCCCGATCTTCCCCGGCAAGCGCTACCTCGACTGGGCCCTGGAGGACCCCGCCGGGCAGGGCATCGACGCCGTGCGCCCGATCCGCGACGAGATCGAGAAGCGCATCCAGGGCCTGCTCGCCGAGATCCTCCCCGCGGAGGCCTGAGCGATGTCCGACGTCCGCAACGTGATCATCATCGGTTCCGGTCCGGCCGGGTACACGGCCGCCGTCTACGCCGCGCGTGCCGACCTGGGGCCGCTGGTCTTCGAAGGCGCGGTCACCGCCGGCGGTGCGCTCATGAACACCACCGACGTGGAGAACTTCCCCGGCTGGCCCGAGGGCATCATGGGGCCCGACCTGATGGACAACCTGCGCAAGCAGGCCGAGCGGTTCGGCGCCGAGCTGGTGTCCGACGACATCGTCGAGGCCGAGCTGGACGGCGACGTCAAGGTGGTCAAGGACGGCTCGGGCAACGTACACCGCGCGAAGGCCGTGATCCTGGCGACCGGTTCCGCGTATCGCGAGCTGGGTCTGCCGAACGAGAAGGAACTGTCCGGGCACGGCGTCTCGTGGTGTGCCACGTGTGACGGGTTCTTCTTCCGCAACCAGCACATCGCGGTGGTCGGCGGCGGCGACTCGGCGATCGAGGAGGCCACCTTCCTGACCCGGTTCGCGGAGACCGTCACGGTCATCCACCGGCGCGAGGAGCTGCGCGCCTCGAAGATCATGCAGGACCGCGCCTTCGCCGACCCCAAGATCAAGTTCGCGTGGAACAGCGAGGTCGCCGAGATTGTCGGCGACGGCAAGCTCTCCGGAGTCAAGCTCCGCGACACCGTCACCGGCGAACTGCGCGACCTCGACATCACCGGCCTGTTCATCGCTATCGGCCACGACCCGCGCACCGAGCTGCTGAAAGACCAGATCGACCTGGACGAGGAAGGCTACGTCAAGGTCACCCACCCGACGCAGCACACCAACCTCACCGGCGTATTCGCGTGCGGCGACGTCGTCGACCACATCTACCGCCAGGCCATCACGGCGGCGGGCAGCGGCTGTGCCGCCGCCCTCGACGCCGAGCGGTACCTCGAAGACGTCAAACACCGCGAGGAAGTCGCCGCCTGAGAAATCGACCCGCCCGCGGCCAGGAATGAAGCCGCATTCCGGCTTCTGACCCGGCCGCGGGCCGTCCTTGCGCACGCATCCATCGAGAAACGCGGGGCCGAGCGTGTCAGCAGCAGCCTGCCACCCCGTCCGCAGCAGCGGAGGTGCCTTGTTCGGGTCCGCACGGGAACAGTCCGAAGTGCGTGGTCTTGTCGCCGACCACCGCGAAGTGCGGGGCGTACCGCGAACCGGCGAGCATGTCGGCGGTGTTGCCGCACACCGCGGCCGGCTTGCCAGCGAAGAAGCGGTGGTGGTCGTCGAGGTCGAACGCGTGCGGCTGCTCGGGCACGGTGCCGAGGTACGTGGCGACCTGCCCGTAGTCCTCGCAACGGTCTTCGAGCGGAAGCTTGAACGCGCGCACGGTCTGCGACGTGAAGCCCACGAAGCCGATCTTCCGCTCGATCTCCCCGGCGTCGAGCGCCACCGGCGAGGTCGAGAGGACGCGTACGTCCGCGCATCCGGCGTCGGCCATCACGCGGCGGAAGTCCTCGGTGTACAGCGCCCCGCTCAGGCACTCGCCCAACAGCACCGGGTCCTCGCGCAGCGCGGCGGGGATGCGGCGGTCGGCGAAGATGTCGGACACGTACAGCTCGCCGCCCGGCTTGAGGACCCGCATGATCTCGCCGAACAGGCGCGGCTTGTCCGGCGACAGGTTCAGCACGCAGTTGGAGACCACCAGGTCAACGGACGCGTCGGCGATGCCCGCGGCGGCGAGGTCCTCGACGTACCCGTGGCGGAACTCGACGTTGGCGTAGCCGAACCGCTCCGCGTGCCAGTCCGTGTGCGCGCGGGCGACGGCGAGTTGCTCGTCGGTCATGTCCACGCCGATGACGCGCCCTGCGGGGCCGACCAGTTGCGCGAGCACGTAGCAGTCCCGGCCGGTGCCGCAGCCCAGGTCGAGGACGGTCGCGCCCTCGACGGCCGGCGGGATCGGCGAACCGCAGCCGTAGAACCGCGCCATCACCTCGTCGTGCACGTTCTTCAGCGCCTCCGCCACATGCCGCGGCGGTGCCTCCGCCGCGCAGCATGCCGAGGTCTGCAAGTCGGCCGAGGATTGCAGCACCTTGCCGTAGTAGTCCTTCACCGCGTCCGCGACGGCCGAGCCGTCAACCGGAGGCGTGGTTGTGATGGTCATCGCCGCTCCCCTTGGTCACAAGTGCCGGCAATCCGGCCGAGCGAGCCGAACGTAACGTCCCCATAAGGCAGTTCGGTTGACGTACAGCGAACACAGCACCAGCAGTCCGCGACTGAGGCGAAACCATTGGAGCGGTCTCGCCCCAGACATATCCGGCGAGCGGACCACTTCCAAATAAATAGATGATTCTCTATATTCGAGTCATGGATCTTGCCCGCCGCGCTCCGGCAGACGACGACGTCCTGCTCGACGCGTGCTGCCCGACCGGAGACCGCCAGGCCCTGGTCACGGACGCGTCCGATGAACTCACGACGATGTTCGCGGTGTTGGCGGACCCGGCGCACTTCCGGAT
Organism: Yinghuangia sp. ASG 101; assembly: GCF_021165735.1. Taxonomy (GTDB): domain Bacteria; phylum Actinomycetota; class Actinomycetes; order Streptomycetales; family Streptomycetaceae; genus Yinghuangia. The sequence continues at coordinate 6,327,964 of NZ_CP088911.1, forward strand.
GCTTATGCGCGTGCTCCACGAGGCACGCGTGTCCACCTGCGTGCCGGTGACGTCACTGACCGCGCAGCCTGCCACGGCCGAGCACAGGCAGTTGGAGGCGTTGCGTGCCGCCGGTCTCCTGGAGCGCACCCCGGACAAGCGGCGGCGCTGGGCATGCTACCGGCCGGCGCCGGACGCGCTGGCGCGGCTTCGCTGTGTGTTGGACCTCCCGGCCGACGGGGCGTGGCCGGTGGCGGCGCAGCCGAGGCCGATGGGCCCCAGGCGATAAGACTCGGCTGTTGGGCTCAGGCGACGACGGTGCCCAGGACGCGGCCGACGATGTCGATGCGTTCGCGGACGACCGTGTACCAGGCCCAGGTGCCGCGCTTCTCACGGGTGAGCAGACCGGCGTCCACGAGTATCTTCAGGTGGTGACTGACCGTGGGCTGGGTGAATCCCAAAGCCTCGGCAAGGTCGCACACACATGCCTCTCCGCCGGGGGCGGTGTCGATGAGGCTCAGCAGTTGCAGCCGAGTGGGGTCCGCAACGGTCTTCAGGGTGCGGGCCAGCGCTTCGGCGTCCTCGCGGGTGAGCGGCGAGGTGGCCGCGACGCTGCCGCATGCGGAGGACTGCTGCTGCTTGGAGGTCACGGCCACATTGTTCATCGTCTAAATTTACCGGACATGAACCAGAACCCTGCGAGAGGTTAACGCCGCAGATCTTGGACCTGCGGCGGGAGCCTTCTATCCGTTGATGCACAGCAAGCGGTAACCGAGTCCTCGCACGGTGTCGATGCGGCAGCAGCTGGCCGGCGGTTCGGCCAGGCGGCGGCGCAGGCGGGTCATGTGGACGCTGACGGTGTTGGGGTCTGGCATCTGCGCGCTGCCCCAAATTTCGCGGGCGATGCGGTCGCGGCTGACGACCTGGTTCGGGTGCGCCATGAGGCAGCTCAGGATCTCGAACTCCCGCAGGGGCAACGTCATCAGGTGGCCGCGGCGTGTGACGTGGTAGCCGATCGGGTCGAGTGCCAGGTCACCAAGGGTGAGTTTCGGTGCGGTCGGTTCGGCCGAGCGCACGTGCTCGGGGTCCGGGTCCGCGGCGACCGCGCTGAGGATCTGGCCGAGTCGGTACGGGCGCGCGAGTCGGGAGGCCGTGCCGAGGGCGCGCTCGGCCGGTGCCGACTCGTCGTCCGCGGACGCGAGATGGACCGCGATGCCGAGGCGGTACTGCAACAGCCGTACCGTCACGTCGAGTTCGAGTCCGGGCAGGCCGGTGTCGAGGATGACCGCCTCGGGCAGCGTCGCGGCTGCCTCCACGAGGAGTTCGAGCGGCCCCTGCGTGGTGGCGACGTCGATGCCGTAGCGGCCCAGGGTGTGCCGTAGTTCGGCGAGCAGTTGACGGTCGCGGTCCGCCACGAGCACACGGCGTCGGCGGGGTTCGGCGAACCCCGCCCGGTCGTCCGTGCTCCCGACACCGATCTCGATCACCCGAACCGGCCGGCGATGTAGTCCTCGGTGCGCCGGTCGTTCGGTGTGCCGAAGATCTTCTCGGTGTCGTCGGTCTCGACGAGGACGCCGTGCCGTTCGCCCGCGTCGTCGACTTCCGCGGTGAAGAACGCGGTGCGCTGGGAGACGCGGGCGGCCTGCTGCATGTTGTGCGTGACGATGACGATCGTGAAGCGGGCGATCAGGTGGTGCATGAGGTCTTCGATCTTCATCGTCGCGATCGGGTCGAGCGCGGAGCACGGTTCGTCCATGAGGATCACCTCCGGCTCCACTGCGATGGTCCGCGCGATGCACAGCCGCTGCTGCTGGCCACCGGACAGGGCCAGGGCGTTGGTGTTCAGCTTGTCCTTGACCTCGTCCCACAGCGCCGCGGCCCTCAAGGACCGCTCGACGATGGTGCTGAGCTTCTCCTTGTCGCGGATGCCGTTGACGCGGGGACCGTAGGCGATGTTGTCGTAGATCGATTTCGGGAACGGGTTGGGCTTCTGGAAGACCATGCCGATGCGGCGTCGGACCTCGATCGGGTCGATGTGGTCGGCGTACAGGTCCTCGCCGTGGTAGGCGATACGGCCGCCGACGCGCGCTCCCGGGACGAGGTCGTTCATGCGGTTGAGGCAGCGCAGCACGGTGGACTTCCCGCAGCCCGACGGGCCGATCAGCGCGGTGACTTCGCGCGGGTTCACGCTCATGGTGACATCGCGGACGGCCTCATACGAGCCGTAGTGGACCGACAGGTCGGTGATGTCGAAGACGCCGCGCTCACGGGCGGTCTCGGGAACGTCGGTGGTCGGCAGGGTGGTTGACGTCATCTCAGGGTCCTTCGCGGAGGGTTGGCGTTCCGGGCCGGGTGTGGGGGCGGACACCGACGCGCTCACCACCTGCGGCTGTAGCGGTTGCGGATGAAGATCGCGACGGAGTTCATCACGATCAGCAGGATCAACAGGGCCACGCTTGCCGCCGCGGCGAGGTGCGCGAACTCCTCGCGGGACTGGCTGGTCCAGCCGTAGATCTGGATCGGCAGCACGGTGTACTGCGAGTTGGGGCCGGTCGGGTCGAACGGCACGTACGTCAGGCCGCCGAGCAGCAGCAGCGGGGCCGCCTCGCCCATCGCGCGCGACAGCGCGAGGATCGACCCGGTCGCGATGCCCGGCGTCGCGGCGGGCAGGACCTGCTTCCACACGGTCTGCCACTTGGTGGCCCCGAGCGCGAGGGACGCCTGGCGGATCGTCCCCGGGACGGCGCGGATCGCCTCGCGTGCGGCGATGATCACCACGGGCAGCACCAGCAGGGCGAGAGTCAGCGACGCGGTGATGATCGTGGTGCCCAGGTCCATGCCACGCGCGATGATCCCGAGGCCGAGGATGCCGAAGACGATGGACGGCACCGCGGCGAGGTTCTGGATGTTCAGTTCCAGCCAGCGGTTGTACCAGCGCGCCGGATTCGCGTACTCCTCCAGGTAGATCGCGGTGGCGATGCCGATCGGCAGGCAGATCATCGCGGTTCCAGCGATCACCCACATCGACCCGAGGACAGCGGAACGGGCGCCGGCGTTCCCCGGGTTGCGGATCGAGGGGAAGTTGTTGATCAACCGCGAGTCCAGGCGGTCCCAGCCCTTGCTCACCATGTAGATGATGAGCGCGGCGAGGAACACCATCGCGACGACCAAGCACGCCACTAGCGCCGCATGGAACAGGGTGTCGGCGGGGCGCCGCTGCTTGCGGCCGAGCGGGACGTGTGACCCGGACGGAGCGGGGCCGGCCTTGTCGGTGACGACGGCGGTCACTCGTACACCTCCCGGTAGCGGCGGACCAGGCGGATGGAGAACAGGTTCATCAGGAACGTCAGCCCGAACAGCAGCGCGCCGACCGCGAAGATCGTGTTGTAGTCGATCGACCCGACCGGCAGGTCACCCGAGCCCGCCTGGGCGATGAACCCGGTCATCGTCTGCATGCCCTCGACCAGGTTCCACGACAGGTTCGGCCGGTTGCCCGCCGCGATGGCGACGATCATCGTCTCGCCGACCGCACGGGAGACCCCCAGCACGAACGCGGCGACGATCCCGGACAGAGCGGCCGGCACCACGACCGTCGTGGCCACCACGCGCTTGCTCGACCCCAACGCGTACGACGCGTCGCGCAGTGCCTGCGGAACCGCCGACAGGGCGTCCTCGGACAGGGATGCGATCGTCGGGATGATCATCATCCCCATCACCAGACCCGCCGACAGCGCGTTGAAGATCTCAGGGCGTCCGCCGAGGAACTCCGGCCAGAAGTCCTGGAGTTGCGGGGTGACGAACTTCAGCGCGAAGAACCCGAACACCACGGTCGGGACGCCCGCCAGCAGTTCGAGGACCGGCTTGATCGCCTTGCGCACGCCGGGACTCGCGTACTCCGACAAGTAGATCGCGCTGCCCAGCCCCAACGGCACGGCCACACACACGGCGATGGCCGTGATCAGCAAGGTCCCGCCAAGCAACGGCAGCACACCGTACGACGCCGGGTCGAACAGCGGCGTCCACGTGGTTCCCGTCAGGAACTCCCACGGGCTGACCTCCCCGAAGAACTCACCCGTGGGCTCGAAAAGGGACACGACGATGCCGATCGTGGTCGCGATCGACACCAGCGCCGCCGCGACCAGCAGCACCCGGATGACGCGTTCCCCATAGCGGGGGCGGGAACGCCCCAGGGACTTGCGCCCCGGGGCGTTCCGCTTGGCGGCGTGTGACGTCACTTCGGTTGCCCGCTGGTGACCGGCGCGCCGGCTCCGGCGCCGGTCAGCTTGGCCAAGTCCGCCTTCAGTTCGGCCTCTTGGGTGGGGTTCAGCGGAATGAACTTCGACTCCGTGGCGATCTGCGCGTTGTTCGCGACATAGAACTCGACGAACGCCTTGACCTCCGGGCGGGTCAGCGCCTTGGCCGAGGGATAGACGAACAACGGGCGCGCCAGCGGCTTGTACGTGCCGTTCTGTGCGGACTCGACGCTGGGCGCGACGCAGCCGGAACCGCCGTCGATCTTCAGGGCCTTGAGCTTGCCCATGTTCTCCTCGTAGTAGGAGAACCCGAAGTACCCCAGGCCGCCCTTGGATCCGGAGACGCCCTGCACCGTGACGTTGTCGTCCTCGCTCGGGCTGTAGTCCGTACGGGACGCCTGGGTCTTGCCGTTGATGACCTCGGTGAAGTAGTCGAAGGTCCCCGAATCGGTGCCGGCTCCGAACAGCTTCAGCGGCTCGTTCGGGAAGCTCGGGTCGACCTGGTTCCAGTTGTTCACCTGCGAGCCGGGCTCCCACATCTTCTTCAACTGCGCGACCGTCAGGCAGTCCGCCCAGGTGTTGTCCTTGCTGACCACGACCGTGAGCGCGTCGTTGGCGACCATGAACTCGTCGTAGGTGATGCCCGCGCCCTCGCAGGCCTTCTTCTCCGTGTCCTTGATCGGCCGCGACGCGTTCGCGATGTCGATGTCACCACGGCAGAACTTCTCGAACCCGCCACCGGTGCCGGATGTGCCGACCGTGACCTGGACCTTCGAAGCCTTGCCCTTGAACAACTCGGCCGCGACGGTCGACAGCGGCGCGACCGTGGATGACCCGTCGACCTTCACCGAACCCGACAGCCCCGGGTCGATGGACGGGCCGCCCGTGATCGGGGCGGCCGTGTCGCTGTCGCCCCCGCCGCCGTCACCGCACCCCGCCAGCAGGGCGCCGGCAGCCACTACCGCCGCGACAGCGGCCAGGCTCTTGCGTCCGGTTCTCACGATGCTCGACCTCGATCTGCTCGGCCCGCGACGCGCGGGCGGCTGCGTGGCACCCCGTTCGGGCCCAATAAGATAGAAGTCCGTCTATGTGAACACCCAATGAACGCCGCCGGGCAGCAGCCTTAATTTAGACGGGCACCTATATAAAGGCAGATCTATGTTTGCCTGCAAGGCCCGGGGCTGGGCGGGTATAGCGAGCTAACGCCGCCGAAGTCTCCGAGTTGCGTATCATTTCGACACTGTCGGCCCAACACGTCCTCGACGTGCGCTGCCGGGTCCCGGCATCCGACCATGGCGGAGAAGGCAACATCGGCGCGCCTGTACATACGGCACTCACCGACAAACGGTCCAGGGAGTTGGTCACGCAAGTACTATCGCTAGCCCGCCCTGTCCATGGGGCGCCCACCGTGCTTCGCGTCTCCTGAGATGGTCCCTACTCAGATGTCAAGTGCCTCAAGAGCAGCGGTGATCCGTGTTCTGGCGCCTGGACCGTAGACGGCGAGGGCCGAGAGTTCCCGGAACGCCTTGTCGTAGTCGGCCATTTCGGACTGTGCGGTGATGGTGATTTCGGCGGACAGCAGTTCGACGTAGACGTGGATGCCGTCGAGGATGCCGAACGTCTTCTGCGACCAGACTGACGTTCGGGGTGTGCCGAGCGGGATGACGCCGATCGACACGTCCGGGAATGCCATTGCCGTGAGTAGGTAGCCGAGTTGGCCCGCCATCGTCTCGGCGTCGCCCAGGTGGTGGCGGAGCACCGATTCCTCCAGTACGAACGCGAACCGCCTGCTGCCTTCACGGACTATCCGGGAACGCTCCATGCGGGCTGTGGCGGCGGCCTGCGAATCGTCGGGGACGCCGCGGAACCGGGCGATCGTCGACAGCACGGCCTTCGCGTAGGCGTGGGTCTGGAGGAACCCGGGCACCATGTCGGAGGTGTAGATACGGAACGAGCGGGCCCGTTCGTACACGGGTGTGTAGGTGTGCTGCAAGGCCCGTAGCCCGGTGCCTTCGCGGCGTCTCCAGAGCTGGTACATCGAACTGACGTTGCGGGCTTGCGCGATGAGATCCTCGGCCATGTCCGGGACCCCGCATGTGCTGCACCAGACGCGGATGTCCGAGGCCGACGGTGGTGTGGTGCCGGTCTCCAGGCGCGAGCACTTGGAGGTGTGCCACCCGGCGCGGGCGGCCAGCTCCCTCCCGAGCAGGCCCGCGTCCTCGCGGATCTCGCGCAGCCGAAGGCCGAGTGCTTCCCGCGCTGCCTGGGCGCTGGACGAAGGCGAACGGGGCATCGGTGGAAGGCGGATCGACTGTTCAGGCGACCGTGTATTCGGTGTGCGGCACCGCGCGTTCCCATGCGGGCTCGAAGGCGTCCAGGAGACGGCGGGCCAGGTCCGGGGCGTCCTCCACCAGCCTGCTCGCGACGCTGCCGTCGCCGGCGAAGAAGGCCCAGCGGATCAGGTGCCCGTCGAAGATCCAGAAGTCGTTCACGGGCAGGAGCAGGTCGCGGGCTTGGGCGCGCCCGAGCCAGCGCACCAGTTCGCCGGCCTTGACGGTCGCGGCGGTGCCGGCGTGTTCGTAGGCGATGTACTCGCTCACCGGCTCGGAGACGATCCGCAACCGGCGGATCTCCACTCCTCGGGCGACGGTGGCGGCTGTCAGCTCCAGGTAGTCGTCCCACCGTGCGGCGCGGTCCTCCGTGCTGAGGGTGCCCGCGCGCCAGTCGGCAAGCTGCTGCTGTTCGCCCGGAATCAGGTAGGAGTCCCGGACCTCCAGGTGCACCGCTGACCGCTCGCAGCCCGCGAACAACTCATCGAGCGGCGGCACTTTCCGCGACATCGCAGGCCCTCCGGATCATGGCCGCCATCCTGGCCGGCACCCGCACTACTGATTCCGTGTCGGGGCAGGCGTTGTCAGCCCGGCAGTTGGTCTGGGTTTCCTCGTCTGGGTCCCAGCCTTGAAAGAGCATGTCCCCGTTGTCCGTGTCGACCCAGACGCCGGGGCAGTCGCCGCCGTCGCTGCCCGGGTCGATACCGAAGAAGAGTAGAGCCATCGTGCCCCCCGTTGTCGATGGATGTGCGCGCAATTCTACAGACTTCCCCGATCGGGCGACTGATCACAAGCGTTGGTGCCAAGTCGATCCGACTTCGTCGCAGGTCGTGTCGCCGCGGGTCCCGGCGGACGTACGGAGGTTGCGGGCCGAGCGCGAGTTCTCGGCCGCAGGGTGATTGCCCCTCCCCGGTACGGCCACAGATTCCGCGACTGTCATCGGCCGGTGCATGACTCACGGTTCGTCCCTGCGGGGGATTCCCGTAGAAATTCGTGCACATGAGTGGCTCAAGTCGTCGCGCGGGCAGCAGGCTTGGGGGGACCGCGCGAGCCGCTACGGACATCAGCTTCCCAGCGCGTCGGACCTCGGTCGGTGGCACGCACGCGCGCTGTTGATGCGGCGGCGCCGACTGCCTCGATTTCCATCTCCTCTCCCGAGACCACCGGTGGTACACGTTGACCCTTGACCCGCGCTCCGCAGAACACGCGTGCGCAGCCGACCGTCTGCGCAACGAACTCGTGGAGCACCTGAAAGCGTCCGGCGCCGTTCGGACGCTGGAGGTGGAACAGGCCCTTCGCACGGTCGCGCGCCACGTCTTCGTGCCGGACGCGACGTTGGAGGAGGCGTACGCGGATGACGTGGTCGCCGCCAAACGCGACGAGGACGGTCGGCTGACGAGTTCCGCGTCTCAACCCGGGATCGTCGCCGCGATGCTGGAGCGGGCGGCGGTCCGGCCTGGTCAGGCGGTGCTGGAGATCGGCACGGCCACCGGCTACAACGCAGCATTGCTGGCCGAGTTGGGCGCGCAAGTGACGTCCGTCGAGTACGACGCGGACTTGGTAGCTACTGCCGAGCAGGCGCTGAAAGCCACTGGGTACGGCGCGGTGTCCGTGGTGGCCGGGGACGGCGAGTTCGGGGTTCCGGACGCTGCGCTGTTCGACACGGTGATCGTGACGGTGCAGGCCGCGGACATTCCGGCCGCATGGTTCGACCAATTGCGCGTCGGCGGGCGGCTGGTGGTTCCCCTGCGGATGCGGGGGCTGCCGCGCGTCGTCACGTTCGTTCGCGAGCTGCACCGCTTCAGTAGTGAGGCGATCGACCCGGGCGGGTTCGTCGCGATGCAGGGCGCCGGGGCCTGGGCACAGACCGTCGTGGAGTTGGGCGACGGGCTACGGCTGTACGTGGACGAAGACCAGCCGGTGGACGCGGCGGCATTGGCCGCGGCGCGCGGCGACACCACGGTGTGGAGCGGGGTGGTGCTGCGCAGCGGTGAACGGGCCCTGCCGCTCTTGGACTTGTTTCTCGCTACGACGGTGCCGGCCTGCGGTCGCATGGCGGCGCCGGACGCGTTGCCCGGGTCCAGCGCGGCGACCTGGGGGCCCGGCGGGTACGCGTACACGGTGATCCGTCCGGCCGTGGACGGGCACGAGGTGGGGGTGCGGATCGTCGGCGGCACCGTGCACGCGGAAGTGTTCGCCGCGGCCATCCGCCTGTGGGATCGGGAGTATCGCGGCGGCCCGCCCCCGGTGCTGTGTGCCTACCCGCACGCCGGAGCCCCCGACGGGCCCGGGGTTCCGGTTGACAAGCGGCACGTGCGGATCGTCGCCGACTGGTAGCGGCGCCGCGTCATCGATCTCCCCCGGCGACCCCGGGGGCGGCTTCGACAGAGGGGAAACGACCCATGAATGCCCTGGACTGCACGGCACTGGACCACGCGTTCGACCTGGACCCGCGCACCGACATGACGGCCCTGGCCACATGCGGCGACTCCGCCGACGACACCTCCAACGGCTGCGGAGAGTCCCCGACCGCCGGGCCGACCAGCGGCTGCGCCGCCCCCGAGAACGCCCGGCATTTCGGCGTGAACTGCGCCCGATAGCCGTCCACGCACCGACCGTCCAGTACTGCTTGCGCCCTCGCGCACCCTGTCCACGGTGCGCGGGGGCGCCGGTCGTCCCCATCACCTTCGCTCCGTCGTGTCTCCCCCGGAGGGCTTTGCCATGCCGCGCCGCGTGTTCACCCACCAGGCCACCGCGATGGCCCGCGTCCCCCTGCGGCCGTATACGGAACAGGACCCGCCTGCCGCCCCGGGGTTGTTGCAGGAGGCGGTGTTCCTGGCGTCCCGGTCCGCCGATGCCCAGGCAGCGGTGAACCCGCCCGCGCTGCGCGCGTACGACATCCGCTCGCGGTGCCGCAGCACCCCTCACGGGGTGTTCGCCGGTGTCGGGACGGCGACGTTCGGACACGGGGAACGCCTGGAACTGGGCACCGAGCACCGCGCGGTCACGTTGCCCAGTCCGCGCTGGCTTGCGGCTGTGGCCGCACTGCTGCTGGCAGAGGCGCACGTGCTGGACGCCGTCACCTTCACCACCAACAACCTCGCCGCCCGGCACGGCGACCGCTGGGAGGCCGAGCACCCCCACCCGGTGCTCCGGGAGGTCGGCCGCAGCAGTGTCCGCGCCACGTTCGTGGCGACCTGGCTCATGGAGGCGTGCGCCCACGGAGTCCGTGGCGCGGATCTGCCCGGCCGGTTCGCCACCGCGTTCCCGCGGGCCGCCGACGCTGCCGACCGCGTGCCGACCGCCGCCCGGCAACTGGCCGAGCAGGGACTGCTGTTGACCGACCTGGTGCCGGATGATCCACGCGACCACCCGCTCACCCGGCTCCTGTCGCGAGCCCCAGCCCACTGGCCCCACCGGGACCGCGTGGCGGCGCTGCGCGCCTTGCTGGCCGACGCGGACACCCACTCGCCCGGGGCACCGGAACGGCTGAGCCTGCTGCGGCGGGCGCGCGAGCACGCGGACGCGGTGGTGACCGTGGACCGGCCGCTGACGGCGGACACGCTGGCGGACCTGACGACGACACTTCCGAACTGGGTGGGCCGCCAAGCCGCGCAGGCGGCGGATGTGCTGTGGCGCATCGGCCATCTGGCCGAGCCTGCCGCGCCGTTCCACCGGCGTTTCCTCGACCGCTACGGGCCGTTTCGCATGGTGCCGCTGCTGGAGGCGATCGACCCGGCCGCCGGTATCGGCCCGCCGGACGAGAACGATGCCATCGGGGCACGCAACGATCTGGACGCGCGCCGCGCCCGCGTGCTGGCCGCGCTGCTCGCACAATCGGCAGGGCTGACCGAGGTGGAGGTGCACGAGGACCTGATCGCAGCACTCGACCACGGCGACCGCGCCCGCGTGCCGCGCTCGGCGGAGATCCACGTGCGCGTGCACCGCGAAGCCGGGCGCCTGACGGTGGCGGTGCAGCCGGACGGCGGCTCACAGGCCGCGGGCTCGGCGGCAGGCCGTTTCGCCTGCTGGCAACCGGAGTTGCGCCCGGCCGCCCCAACCGCGGAGGCTGTCGTGGCGGAGATCGTGTGCCGTCCACTGGCAACCAGCGCCGCCGGACTGGCGGTGGACAGCGGCAGCGCCCCGACCCGCATCGCGCTGGGCGTACCGCCCCGCCCTGGCGACCTGACCCCGGACGATCTCCTCCTTGTCTCCGACGGCACCAGGCTCACGGTGCGCTCCCGGACGCTCGGCCGCCCGGTGGAACCAGTGCTCTTCAGCCGCCTCGCCCCGGAACTGCTGCCGACGGCCGCCCGCACACTCTTCCTGCTCGGCCACGGCGGGGAACGCCCGTGGCACACCTGGTCCTGGGGCCCCGCCGGAAACGCCCCGTTCACCCCCAGAGTCCGCTACCGCGACATCACCCTCGCACCCGCCCGATGGCGGATCCCGCACCCGCTTGTCGAGCACGCCGCCCGTCCCGTTTCTTGGGAGAAGACGCTCCACATGTGGCGCAGCGACACCCGCCCCGCCCTGCCGGACATCGTCGCTGTCGAAGAGCAGGACCGCCTGCTACCGCTGGACCTGCGCGACGAGACCGACCGGGAACTCCTACGCCGCCGCGTCCTCAAAGGCGCCCGAACCGTCATCGAGGAACGCGGCGGCCCCGCCGTCAGCGGCCCCGACAGCGACCACGTCCTGGACCTGGTGGTGCTATTGGACCGCTCAGCCGCAGCGCCCCGCCGCGAACCGACACCGCGTGCCGCCGAACGTTCCGGGGCCGGGCTGTTCCTGCCGGGCAGCGAATGGCTGGCGCTGCATCTCCCCGTCCCCACCCACCGCCAGGACGACGTGCTGCGCGAACTCGCTTCATTGTTGCGGGAGATGCACTCCGGGACCGGACGCCACGCGTTCTGGCTCCGCTACCAGACCCCGGCCGCGGGCCCTCACCTGCGCATCCGCCTGCACGGCGCACCGGAACACCTCACCAACGTGCTTCCCCGGATATCCGCGTGGTGCGCGCAGTTACACACGGCCCGCGTCGCAGGCCCGGTCACCGTGCACCCCTACGAACGCGAGACCGAACGCTACGGCGGACCGGGCGCCATCACAGCCGCCGAAGAGTTCTTCGCCGCCGACAGCACCCTCGTCCTCGACAGCCTCACCCTTGACGCGGACGAACGCACACTCGCCGCAGCCCACCACAGCGCGGCCATCGCCCGACACGCACCCAACCCGGCCAAGGCCCTGAACGGCGGCACACTCACCCGCGCCGACCGCGCGCTGCGCAGCGCGCTCAAGACACACCTGAACGGCCACCAGCCGCCCGCCGCCGACGCGTGGCAGGACGCGTTGGCGGCCTACCACGCAGTCGTACCTGCCGAGTTCGCCGACGCGTGCGCCTCCGACTTGATCCACATGCACTGCAACCGCGCCTTCGGGCCGACCCGCGAACCCGTCGTGCGGGCCCTGGCCCGAGACCTCGTCCGCTACGTCCCTCCCATGGCACAGGACAGGACGCGCGAGGATGGCTGACGCAGACGAGGCAGCGCTACTGGTCGCGGACCGCCTCCGCGATCCAGGCGTGGTGGTCGCAGCCACCGCTTCACCCGGATCGCTCGCGAGCGGACTGGCCGGCACCGCGCTTCTCCATGCCTGCCTCGCCCGACACCACGCCCGCTTCGCCGAAGCCGCCCGCGAGCACTGGCGGGTCGCCGCCCAACACCCGACCGCCCCGGACGGCGTCTACACCGGCCCCGGCGGACTGGCCGCATCCCTCATCCTGGGCGCCCCGTACATGCCGGACCCCGACGTCCATCGCCCCGCCGTCGCACGCGCTGCCGCATGGCTGTCGGCCCGAGCCCGAGGCGTCGCCGAACACCAACGCCGCCGCACCCGCCCCGGCGCGCCCTGGGCCGTATACGACACCATCAAAGGACTCGCCGGCATCGGCCGCATCCTCCTGGCCGCCCAGCAGTCCGGCCACGACACCGAACACGGCCTTACCGCCGTGCTGACCACCCTGGCTACTCTCGTCAGTGCCGACGACCAAGACAGGCCCGGATGGTGGCTCCCCGCCGACGAACACCCGGTACCGGTCCCTCCACCGGGCGCGGCCACCACCGGCATGGCGCACGGCATCGCCGGGCCGCTCGCTCTCCTCAGCACCGCCCACGCGTCCGGGCGCACCGTCCCCGGTCAAGTCGACGCCATCCGAACCGCGGCCGACTGGTTGACCACACGCCAGGAATCCGAGGGGAGTTGGCCGCCTCACATCCCCGAACCATCGGGGGCGCCGCCGGGACGCCGACACGCCTGGTGCTATGGAACCCCCGGCATCGCCGCCGCCCTCATCGCCGCCGCCGAGGCGCTCAACGACGACAAACCACGACGCGTAGCCGTTCACGCGCTCGATGAACTCGCCGCCACCCACGTGGCTGCGTGGGACACCGAAGGCCCGACCTTCTGCCACGGCACCGCTGGCATCCTCCATGCTTCACGCCGACTCGGGCACTACCGGCTGGCTGACAGAGCCACGGCCGCCACACTTGCTGCATTTGACCACGGCCATCCGTATGGCATTGCGCGCGTTGAACACGGCCGACTGTTGCACGAACCTGGATTGCTTGCCGGTGCGTCCGGAACGGCGCTGGTCCTCGCGGACTTCGCCGGCCTTCTGCCCCGAGGGAAATCAGGTAGTTGGGACAGCGTCATGCTGCTCTCATGAGGGCTCGGCCGGCAGCAGCGCTTCTGACGTGAGGACACCTCGGCGTGAATGGGTCACGTCGGAGACGACAGCACCGTGGGCTCTGGCAGGTCACCGTGCGCGCTTCGCGTGCAGAAGTTGCTCTTGAACCCGCTGGTGCTGGTTGGTGAATTCCTCGGTGCGGCGGTGCCGTTGCTTCCACAGGACGGCAAGCCAGCGCAGTGCGCACGTGCGTTGTGCGGCGCGGAAGCGTGGAGTGTTCGCTGAGGTGATGCCAAGGTCGGGGAGGAGTTCTTCCCAGATGGCGTCATCGGTGGTGCGCGCGCTGATGTGCTCGACGAGGTCTGCTGCGTCGGTGGCTGTGTCTCCTCGTCCTGCGTATTCGAAGTCGACGCAAGCGGTGCCGGTATCCGTGGTGAGCCAGTTGAGCAGGTTGGCGTCGCCGCGGGATAGGACGCCGGGCGCGGGGCGGCTGAGCAGGGTGGCGTCGTCGCTGGCGTGCCAGCGGTCGAGGAGGTACTGCATGTGCCTGGTGAGCGGATCGTCGGACGCGGCGGCGAGTTGGTCGGGCCAGACGTCGGTGAGTCGTTGGATGTAGTGACCAATGGAGTCGACGCGGTCAAGGCCAGCCAGTAGACCGGTGAGCGGGACGGCGTGAATCCTGTGGGTGGTTGCAGCGAGGCCCTTGAGCGCGGTCGCTCGGTCGGCGGCGTCGAGCAGCGGGGTTCCGCTGACCCAGGTCATAGCGACCGCGGGCCGGGTCGATGAGAGCGACAGCCACAGTGGTGCGGGAACTTCGTGGATCTCGTGGGCGGCGAGGAGTTGAAGAGCTGCCCATTCGCGTTCGGCACGGCGGCGCTCATCCGTGCGGTAGAGCTTGACGCAGGCAGGCGTGTCCTCGGGCGTGGTCCAGGCGTAGGCGTGGTTGTTGCGCGCGCCGCTGAGCGACCGCAGGCCCCATTCTGCTTCGGTGTCGTCGTGTTCCCCGGTGTCGAGCGCGCGCCGCAGGTCGGCGAGCATGCGGGTCGGGACGGGGCTCGTTTCCGAGGACGGCAAGTCGGGACTCCAGTTGGATCATGCGGCGACGCTGTGACGAGCGTAGTGGCGGTCGGCGGTATCACGACACGTTTGCCGAGGCGGCGGAGTCGCCTGTCTGGGCGATGGGCCAGGCATGGCGGGATGAGAGTGCGTTCACGACCGCTTGGTGGCCTTCTTCTGCGTCCAGGCCGGTCAAGTCGACAGGCAGCAGCCTTGCGTCGCGGGCGGCGAGTTCGTCGTACGCCTGGTCGACGTGATGGAGGAAGGCGTGCTCCTCGCCGGTGTAGGGGCGGCGGTCACGGTGACTGGCACGGCGGACTGCTTCATCTACGGGGAGTTTGAGCAGAAGTGCATGGTCGGCGGTGCGGCCCGCAAATGCTCCGACCGTGCGGAGCCATTGGACGGCGGATCGGGGTTCGGCGCGGTGGTCGCGCAGAAGGGTGGCAAGGCTGTAGGAGTGCATGGTGTGAATGCCGCGGTCTTCGACGACGACGTTGTTGGCGGCGAGAGCTGGTGCGAGAAGCGCAGCGTCCATGTGGGTGCGGACGGCGGCTGCGAGGTACGTGTCGGTGAGGACGTCGCCGTGGCGCAGAAACGGGTCGTTCGAGGACGTGAACAGTTCGAGGAGCGCGCTGCCGAGAGGATCGGTGTCGACAGTGCGCAGGTCCGGCAGGTGCGTCGCTTGTACGGCGTCGGCGCGCAGCGCCTTCAGCAGCAGCGCGGTCTGGGTGGTTTTTCCGGTTCCGGGCAGGCCCTCGAAGCTGATCAGCATGATTTCTCCTCTTCCCGATGGTTCATGGGTGCGTACGGGGTGCCGATGGTGGCGGCTCGTACGGCGGTGAGGACGGGTGCGCGCAATCCCGGTGCCAGGGCAAGGGTGGTGCGCGAGGAGCGTGTGTGGCGGCTGCCGTCGGAGTCCAGCACGAGGGCGCCGGCTTCGCGGGCGATGACGGTCCCGGCGGCCATGTCCCAGGGGGCGTTGCCGAAGGTGATCGACGCGTCGAGGGTGCCGTCGGCGACGAACGCGAGATCGACCGCAGCCGATCCGAGCATGCGCAGCCGTTGGACACGGCAGGCGAGGTGACGGTGCAGTGCGAAGGCGGCGTCATTGCGTAGACCTGCATCGTGACCGGTGCCGTAGTCGCCGACGGCGATGACGGCCTCGCTGGCGTCGCTGATCTCGGCGCAGCGGATCGGGACCCCGTCGCGCCACGCTCCGAGGCGCACGGCGGCCCAGTACCGGCGGGACAGGAACGGCAGCGTGATGGCCCCAACGACCGGTGCCCCGTGATCGATAAACGCCAGCGAAATGCCGCACAGCGGTAGGGCCCGTACGAAGTTCGCGGTGCCGTCGACGGGGTCCAGAACCCACCCGGTCCGACCGTCGCCTCCGTGGGCCCCCTCCTCCTCGCCGAGGAAGGCGACACCGGGGGTACGGCGACTGAGGGTGTCGCGGACCAGGCGTTCGACGGCGATGTCGACATCGGTGACCGTGTCGCGGTCCCCCTTGACCGTCACGCAGGTGGGGCGGTGGCGGAGGATGTACTCCTCGGCGAGGGAAACGGTCTCACGCGCGATGTCGAGCAGGACGGATGGCTTCCCGGTCAGAGGGGAACCTCCTGAGTCGCGGAGCCGCGGGAGAACAGGAATTCCAAGCAGCGGCCCACGCATTGGGCTACTGGCTGGTCGGTGTCGAGGCGCAGCCGGTCGATGACCAGGGGCTCGGACGTGTCCCTGAGCCGTTGGTACAGAGCGAAATCGCGGTTGGCGGCCGGGTGCTGGTCGGTGCCCCTCGCGAGGCGCGCATGGGCAGTCTCTTCACGGCAGACGCACTCGATGACGTGCAGGGGGTGTGCCGTGTACCGGGCGAATTCGCGGGTCCTGTTGATCTGGTAGCGGCGTGAGCAGGTCCGGCCGTCAAGGATCACGATCATGTTGGTACGCCGGCTCAGGTGCCATGCCGCAGTTGCGTAGACGAGTTCCATGCAGAAGTCGTCCTGGCTGCGGGTGTACTCGGTGAGGATGCCGAAATGCGCATTGCGGACGCGGTCTTTGTCCAGGTGCACCGCTCGGTCGCCCAGACGCTCCGCGAGAGCTTCAGCCACGGTTGTCTTCCCCGCGCCGGGAAGACCTGCGAGCTGCACGATCACGGCTGATCCCCCCGCGTGGTGACGTCGTCGTGGAGCGCAGCGATGGGATCGTCCGGCAAGTCCGGCCATTCCCGACGGAGCTGGTCCCACCCGTCGCGGGCGGGTGACGGTAGGACGAAGGCCAGGAGTTGAAAGGAGTCGGGCCCACAGGAGTGGAAACTGCGGATCGCGTCCGCATAGCCGGACCAGCGGTGCGACGATGCCAGACGGGCGAGGTGGTGGGCCAGCGCGTCCAGGTCGGAGAGCACTGCAAGGCGGCTACAGCCGTCAGGCAGCGGCCAGGAGATCGACCGATCAAGGGAGTGGCGAAGCTCAGCCGGGTCGTTGGTGTGAGCGAGGCTCTGGGTGAGATCGACGGTGACGCGAGGAACGATCGGATCGTCGAGCGTCAGTGCGAGCGCCCGGCCGTGGTGGGCGACGCGGTAGCCGAGCCCGTGCAGGACGGTGATGGCCGGGGCGTGGTCCTCGGGGGCGAGGAGGATGTCTGCGTCGCTGAACTGGCGTGCGCCGCGTCCGCCGTACAGGCGCGACTCGACGGCAATGCCGTGCAACGCCAGAGCACGCAGGCCCGCGTCGTGCAGGGCGTCGAGGACGCGCAGTGTCTCTCTGCGGAACACGGTCGTCTTGTACCGGTTTGTACGAAGGCTGGACTCCAACAGACGGGCCATGTGCCATGAAAGGGCACGTGGGCGTGGGATGCGTGCCAGATGGTCAGCGAGCAGGCAGACCGCCTTGTTGTCGACGGCCGTGGCCAGTAGGGCTCCCCACTCAAGGTCGGGGTCTTCCAGAAGTTCCGCGAGCGCACTGTCCGCCGATGGGCCGGGTGCGCAAATTGTGCGCAGCACAGCGGAGTTAGGGTCGGCGGGCCGATCGGCTGACCCACTCACGGGGCGGAGTGGGTCGGGGGGATGGTCGGTGCTGCGTTGCGGCATAGCAGTCTTCCCTTCAGCCGCTCAGCGGCGGGCGCGATGGTCGGGCGGGGCGACGCCGAGGAGTTCGGCGATGCGGTGGGCGAGCTGTTTGGGGTCGCCGCCGGTACGAATGCGGTAGCAGGGCAGGTCGGCGGCGTAATCGGCGATGACCGCGATGTCGTGCCGCGTGACGGCATCTGGCGGTGTGGGCCACAGCCAGTGGTTGATGTGCGTGCTCGGGCCGCCGCTGGGGTCGGTCATGAACATGCGGGTGTCGCGGAGTACCTGGGCGACGGTGGTCGGGGCAACGCGTTCCACGACCGTGTCGGGGCGGCCGGGTTCCAACCGGGGCCAGATCATCAGCTCGGGACGGGCCGTGTCGTCGACGATGCCGCCGGGCGCGAGTTGGCCGAACTGGGCTGGTTGGACGACGATTTTGGGGTGTAAGCGTTGGCGTTCGTCGCTGGGTAGGTCACGTGCGCTGTCTGGGATCAGACGCCTCAGGTGCGGCAGCGTGCGCAGGGTCTCGGCGCCGACCCGCAGGTCTGTCGGCCACGGATGCCCAGTGAGCACACCGCCGTGTACGTGCAGCAGCAGACGGTCATTGGTGACGTAGTCGCCGCCAAGGTGGCGCAGCGCGGCGAGCAGGGTGGTGGTCTTGCCCCAGCCTCGGTGACCGGCGATCATCACGCCTCGTCCATTGTGGTTGAACGCCGCGCAGTGCGCGTATACCGCTCCGGCAGCCAGGAGTTGGGCGGTCATGGCTTGACGGACCAGCCGGAACCCCCAGTACAGCGCAGCGTGTTCATCGCGGCAGGAGGCCACGGCCCGTGCGCCGTCGGTGCTCGCGTGAATGAGGGTGTTGTGGGCGGGGATCCAGTACGCCCGGCCGGTTTCCGGAAGCAACAGCACACGCGCGATGAGACTCGGGCCTATTTCCTGGACCGGGCTACCGTCGAACACCGCCTGGAGCATTTCCGGGTCCAGATCGGGCGATTGGGCGAGCCGCACATGACGCGGTGCAGGTCCGTACGGACTGCGTCCGTAGCTATAGAGGGTGTCGCGGGCGTGCGCGTAGGCCGTGGGCCAGTCGGTGTGCAGAACGACGGCGGCGCGGGACTGGGTGAAGCAGACCGCGTGTGGTGCATGCGCTCCTGGGCCGGGGGCGAGCACCGGTTCGTCGAGCGGTTCGGTCACCACGAACCCCCGGCAGCAGTGCTGTGGGGGGTCGGGGTGTGGGCGGGCAGATAGGCGACCGCAAGTCGCCGCAGTCGGTTCAACTCGGTGTGAGACGCATCGCGGAAGAACGCGGCGAGGTCGCCGGGTTGAACCGCGTCGCGCAGCCAAGACTCGGTACGTACGGGGATGGGCTGCCCCCACCGACCGATCCCGCGTGCGGAGCCGGTCACGGCGAACCCGTCGTCTGCTGCACGCACCGCGGTGACCTCGACCGCCGGCTGGGACGCGTACTTGGCGGTCGCGCTCTCGGCGGCGTGCCGACTGGTGGGGTCGTGAGGCCGGGCAAGGTCGGGAACATCCGTGTAGAGGTTGAACACCGCAGCGGGACCATCAAGAGCGCAGGTCAGATGCCAAGCTCCGAATGGCACGGCAGCAAGACTTCCCGGACCGCAGACCTGGAACCGCAAGTCGGGTCCGCCGGTGGACGTGCGGTGGGCGGTGAGCAGCAGCACCCGGCCGCTGACGATGTGGAACACCTCCAGTTGGGCGGGGGTGTTCCAGTGGCCGATCGACCGGGACAACTCGCCACCGGGCAGATCATCCGCCTGGTAGACGACCAGGTCGGCGTACCAGATGTCAGAGCTGCTACCGCGCGGCGCGATCACGTCCCGGTACGCGGTGTAAAGCACCGGGTCGCGACCATCGGCGATTCGAGTGCGGGCGGCGTCCGGATTGGCCAAGTACACCGACCCGCAGCCGTGCTCAGCCAGGGAGAGGAGATCGGACAGACGTCGTTGGGCCGCTGTGCGGCCTGCGGCAAGCGCGGTCGCGGGCATCACAGGCTCCGGTCTTCGGTGGGGGCGCAGATGCTGCGCAGGGCATCGGGCAAATCGGCGAGTTGGTGGATGTGACGAATTCCGGGACGTGGTGGCCGGGTGTGGGGGTTGAACCACAGCGCGCGGCATCCCGCAGCGAGCGCCGCGAGGACGTCGGTTCGCCAGTCGTTGCCGAAGTGGACCACCCGGTCCAACGTCGCGGAGGATCGGACGGCTACGGCCTGGAAGACATCGGGGCGGGGTTTGGCGATGCCGAGATCGCTTGAGAACACCAGATCATCGAACGCGGGGCTGAGATCGAGGTCGTCGAGCATCTGCCGGGTGACGTCGGCGGGCGTGGCCAAGGTGTTGGACGTCAGGACGAGCCGGGCGCCTGTGGCGCGGACGCCCGCCAGTGCTCGGTGCGCTTCGGGGAACACCTCGGGGCAGGCCCGCAGGACGGCGTGGGTATGCGCGACGACCAGAACCTTGACGAGTTCATCGTGGCCGGCGGGGTCAAGCCCAAGCCTGGAGAGGATCCGCTTGACTTGCGTCTCGGCGGAGGGCTGCGTGCCCTGCTCGCGCTGCTCGGCCAGGATCGACTCCCGGCAGGCCAGGGTCGTTGCGCGCACGGTCTCGGACCGTATCGGGTGCCCGAAGTGCGCCAGGGCCGCGGTGAACTCGCGGATCCGCCAAGCGGCTTCGGCAGTCCGGTCCCCATACGTGATCAAGGTGCCCCACAGGTCGATACTGGCGACCCAGCCATGCAGCGGCGCGCTGGTCACCGGACCCGCCCGGGGAGTGCGGCGGCACGCGGCCGGCGGTGCAACCAACCGGCCATCGTGGCGGGGTCGGCGCTGCCGAACAGCAAACTGCCCGCGACCAAGGCGTCGGCTCCGGCGTCGGCGAGCAGAGGCACGGTGGTTGTGCGGATCCCGCCGTCCGCGAACACCGTGATGTTCGAGTTGTCCGTACGCGCTTCGGCTTCGTTCGGGGCATCCGCGGTGGCGAGGATGTGGCGTACAGCGGTGATCCGCCCAGGGGCGTGAGGATCCATGCCTGTCCCGGCGGTGCCGAGCGGTGTATTAACCATGACGATGGCGTCCACCAGCGGCAGAAACGTACGGACTGCCTCAGGATCGCTACCAAGGGACAAGGCGATTCCCGCAGCCACGCCCAAGTCACGGACCGACCGCACGGCGTCTCCCGCGCCGCGCGCCTCGACGTGGACGGTGACCAGGTCGGCTCCGGCGTCGGCGAACTGGGCCGCGAGCCGCGCCGGACGCTGGGCCATAAGGTGCACGTGGAACGGCACGGTCGTGCGTGGCCGCAGGGCTTTGACCACGGCCGGGCTGAACAGCAGCGTGTCGACCAGGTGCCCGTCGGCGGCGTCGATGTGGAACAGGTCCGCATGGGGGGTCATCCGGTCTACCTCGGCGGCCAACGCGCCGAGATCGGCAGACCACAGCGACGCGTCGATCAGCATCCGGTCGCGAGGCAGTTCGGCGAGGAATGACATGTGGCTCACCCCAGCCCTGCGGCAGCGAACTCGGCCTTGCAGTGCGCGACCGAGCTGATCAGCAGGTCACGGACGTTCTGGTCGCCGTCTTCGAACCGGGGGAAAACTTCCAGCATCACGGGGACGTTGCCGAGGTCCGCGGCGAGGAGAGCCCTTCCGAATCGAGCGACGTCGAACGTGCCCTGCGGGTGCGGCCATCCCCAGTGCGGGTCACCGAGTCCGTCGGTGTTGTCCAGGTGGATCAGGCGCGTGTGTGGCGCGAGGGGCCTGAACCAGTCCTCGACGCTCGCGTCCGGTCCGTACAACGGCTGGAAGACCATGTGACCGGTGTCCAAGGTGAGGCCGACGTTGTCTGCTCCGCGTTGCGCGAGGTCACCGATCAGTCGCTCTGCTTGCTCGGGGGTGGAGGGGAACTCGCGTGGGAGTGGGGTGGGTTCGATGAGGAACTCGGCCACTCCGCAGCGCCGGGCATAGGCGGAAAGGTCGGCCACGGTATCGACGAGTGTGCGGTAACGGGTCTCCGCCGCGGATGGGTCGGCCGCATCGATGACACTGAGGGTGCCCAACGGCCCGCCGACAGCAGCAGCTCCGAGTTCCGCTGCGGTGTCGATCGCGCGCCGCCACCACAGCGCAGCCGCGCGACGTCCGGAGGGACTGGGGTCCAGCAGGCCGGCGGGTACCCAGTGCGCCAGACCGACGTACGCGCTGTGCGCCGTCAGGCCGTGGTCGGCAAGGGCCTTCGCCGCGCGGCGGGTCATAGCGGCACGTTCGGGCTCGGGCCACCATGGGTCGACGAGGTCGAAGGTGAACTGCACTGAGGTCACGTCCAGTTCGGAGCGTACGAACGCCGCCCACGACTCCGGTTCCAGCCACCGTTTCACGGCGAAGCACAAGTTGACGCCCAACATCACAGTCTCCGTTTCGGTAGTGAGTCGTCACGTGCCCGCGAGAGTTCGGAACACGTCGCGGAGGAGTGCCGTCAGGTCGGGCAGCGTGCGCACCATGCCGCCGGTGAGCGCGTAGTCGACCATCAGGTTGTTGCTGTCGGTGCCGCCGAATCTGCGGCTGTCGGTCTGCAAGCCGACGCAGACCTTGCCGAGGGCATGGGCCATGCCGAGTTCGACGCAGGCGCCCTCATCGGGGACGCGGCCGTCCACCACCATCACCAGCACAGCGCACTCGGCGACCGCGGCAGTGTCGAGGTCGAACAGGCGGCGGCGCACTTCGTGTTCGTTCATGCCCATACGGACCAGCGGCGCTGCCTCGCCGCCGTCGCGCTGAGGCAGGAACGTCCCGAAGCCTGCGCCGCGGACGGCTTCGTCGACGGTCAGGTTGAACGCCTTCTCGGCGTCGTTGAACAACGGTGCGGCGATGTACGCCTTCATGGCGGATTTCCTTCACGATGGCGGTGTCAGCGGGGACGGCGGTGTGCTCACACGGTGACGCCGACCCGGGCGAGCGCGGTGAACAACTCCGCGGCGCGATGGTCGGGATACGTGCCGTTCCACATGGCGGGCACATAGAAGGTGCGGACCCGCTCCCACTGCCACGGCGGCTCTTCGAACGGGGCGTCGATTCCGTTATTGACCAGCGAGCACCAGCGGCGCAGGCAACTGGGACACACACCGCAGTGGACAGGTCTGCCATCGGACCGGCTGCACGAAAACGTGAGCAGCAAGTCGTCGGTCGGCAGGCCCTGTTCGAGGTACCAGCGGACGATCTCCGTCTTGGTCAGCTCCCAGAACGGGCTGTGGATCCGAACATCGCGGCCGGTCAGTGCAGTGATCATGTTGCCGATCACGCCGAACGCCTCAGGGCTCTTGTCAGCGGTGTGGTCCCCCTTGACACCGATGCACCAGATCAGGTCCGCCCGGTCAGCCGCGAGCATCGCGAAATACGCGTTGCGCATCGGGATGATGGCATCTGGTGCCTCCCGATCCGACAGATCCAGTTCGCGGCTGATCGTCAGATCCATGCCGCACCGGGCTGCGAGTTTCTCGACGGCGACGCGCTCCTGCGGCGCGTAGCGGTGCCGCAGATCGAAGTACACGACCGGCGGTCGGCCGAGGAAGTGCCAAGCGGGGAAGCTGTCGAGGCCGGCGGAGAACAGCAGAACTCCGGCCCCGAGCGGATTGGGCTCAGGTGTGGGCTCAGGCATCACTGGGCGCTCCATTCAGCGGCGCGCCCAGCAGGCGCGCTAATGCGTCGGTGATCTGGGACAGCACCTGGTCTGGGGGGCGCAGACCAACGCGGATCCGCGCGACGCGGTCTTGGTGCGCAGCCAGGACGAGCCGGTAGGCGGCGGCGAACTGTGGGAGAAACATCAGACGTTCGACGGATCCGGGATTCCCACCGCCGTGACCGCGGGCAATGGCGCGTTCACGCGCCAGCGGCCACGGGGTGTCCAGGAACACGGCCACGTCCGGGTGCAGGAACCAGGGGGCGACGAGTCCTCGGAGACCGGTGAGGAGCATCGTGGGGTCGGCGTCTGGCTGGGTCTCGGCGAGCACGGCCAGCGCGTAGGCAAGTTTGGAGTACAGGCCCTGGTCGGCGACGACGACGTCGTACTCACCGAGCAGCGGCCCGAGGACCCGGGTGTGGTGGTGTGCTTCACGGGCGAGGCGCAGCAGCACATCGACCCGGGCGTGGTGTGAGGCCGTGAATCCGCCGGTGCCTGTCCGGTCGCGCAGCGGCTCCTCATCGAGCAGATGGGACAGCGCGTCGATCACCGCAGACCGCGGTCCGTGATGAACCACCCGCGCGGTGTATCCGGCCTCGGCCAGCACCTGGCACAACCCGATGGCGGCGGTCGACTTGCCCGCTCCCCAAAGCCCTTCGACGCAGACTAGCCGCCCCAGGCGAGGCCCCACCACGAACCCGTCGTCAGGTGTCTGGACGATGGGAGTACGACGTTGTGTCGTTGTCATCGCACCCCCAGCAGCACCTGCAAACGCAGGCTCACGTGCCACCCGTGCTCCGCAGCCGGGGCAGCCAGCGCCTGTGCGCCGGCAAGTACTTCTTCGGAGGTGGTGCCCTGCGGCATCACCCATACCGGGGCGAGTTGGTGGCTCTCCACGAGTTCCGCGAGTTCGGCCCAGTCCGCGCCCTCAGGCCCGTCGGAGACGACGAACTTGAAGACCGCCTTGCGCGTGTCCGCGAAGACGGCCAGTACGTCGTGCCGGATCCGCCGCCCCGCTTGTTCCCCAGATGAGGCAAGCTTCGGCGATACCGTGAACTGCGCTGCCGCGGCGGCGATCTCCGGCAGTGGAGCGAGAGTGCCGTTGGTCTCGAACTCCACGCGCCGCCCGGCCTCGTAGAGGACCCGGACCAACGGGACGAGCTGCCGCTGCTGCATCAGCGGCTCTCCGCCGGTGATCACCACCATGCCCGGAGACTGCGCCAGCACCCATGTGGCGAGTTCGGCGACCGGCGTCGGATGCAGTTCCTCGGCCGGGTCGTGGTCGTCCCAACGCCATGTCTGGGGGGTGTCGCACGGCCATCCCGCGCATGCCAGATTGCAGCCGCCGAGCCGGACGAACACCGCCGCCCGTCCTTGGGACGGCCCCTCGCCCTGGTGGGAGACGAACCGCTCGTTCACGACCAACTCGCCCGCCCCCGCAGCCCGGCGCAGGATCGCGCCAGCCCGGCTCACGCCGGTTCCGGGATGTACTCGCTCCAACACGTGTCGGTCTCTGCGACCCGGACACACGCCACACGCGAGCCGCCGAGGTCGAGATGTTTGCTGGCCCAACGAGCGACGTGCTCGGCCAAGTGCTCGACCGTGGGGTCGTGATCGTCGAACAGCGCGTTCAAACCGCGCTCCAGCCGGGGCCAGGAGCGCAGATAGCTGTCCAGTGCGTCGAGTTCGGTGAAGTCGATGACCATTCCGAACTCGTTCAGACGCTTCGCTTCGAGAATGATGTGGACGTAGAAGTTGTGGCCGTGCATATTCCTACAGCCGTGACCCTCGGGCAGACGACTGATGGCGTGCTGGGCGCAAATGGGCCCGAATGTTCTGGTGATCGTGTACATCGACGGGGACTCTCCGGAAGGTTGAGAGGGGACCATGACGTCACGGCGACGGTGGAGCGTCGAATGTGGGGCCGGTCGCGGGCCAGGGGTCGGCGGCCTCAAACCTGGCCCGCGACCGGGGTGGCCGCCGCCGCGGCCGGAGCAGGACACGGCCGGGCGACGGGACTTACCGCGGCCTCACGGCTGCGGCAGCCGCACAAGGGGCGCGTTGTCGTCGCTCCCGGCACTCGGGTGCTCGCTGTCGTTCGCCACGTCAGTCACCTTGCGAGGCCGGCGGGCACGCACCTGCGGCTGGTCCTCCCGCAGTCGCGAGAGGGGGGGCGTAAACCGCACGGAGTATCCGTCAGTGACGTTGTTCTTGGATCTCTCAGAACGGTCCATGCGTCCTGTCCTCCTCGGGAACACCAGCAGCGCGAACACGCCCTTCTTCCAGAGCGCTTCGTCTTTCGCGCCTTCGCCTCAGACAACCGCTGAGCCAGGCGGTCCCGCCATGGCTAACCACCGTGCAAACCACCTCGCAAAACCGCCGTGCCGGGTGAACCGCCATGCAAACCACCAGGCAAAACCTCGGGACACGTCCTGCGGGGCTCTCTGAACGGGTGCGCATCGCTACCGTGGAGGACACAGTCCGAAACTCGCCTCGGGGGGCGTGGATGAGCCAGCGCAAGGCCACCGCCGACGGCCGCACAGGACCCGAGGCGGACAAACAGCCGAGACCGAACACTCAGTTGCTTGCCCTCACACGGGCGCGCGGCTGGACCTACGAAGACCTCGGGCGCAAGCTCGCCGACGAGGCGCGCAAGCAAGGCATTTCCGGGGCCACGTTCGACTACTCGACCATCCAGCGGTTCATGAACGGCAAAACCACCTGGCCACAGGGCGACACTCGCCGCTGCCTCGAAGCGCTCTTCGGCCGGCCCGCAACCGAACTCGGGTTCATCCCCCGATTCGGCGGACGCGCGGCAGCCCCACGCGTCGAATCTTCCGTCGTCCTCCACACCGAAACCGGTACAGAAAAAGGTGATCATACGAACCGTCGCGCTGCCCTGGCCACCATCAGCGCCGCTGCCTTGGCGCCGATCCTCACCCCCGGCAACGCCGCCGCCGAAGCGGCGGACTTCACACGCCATGCCACCGAGTCCGACTTGGGTCCCGGCCTGCTCGACCGGCTCGGCGCGGCTGTCCACCAGATCGGCGCGACTTACCCGGCTCACCGACCTCAGGAACTCTGGCCCACCACTCTCGACCTGAGGCGCACGACGCATCACCTCACGCGGCAGCGGCACACCCTCCGCGAAGGCCGCAGCATCGCCCACACCGCGGGCATGCTGTCGGTCATCCTCGCCTGGCTGGCCCACGACCTCGGCGACAACCCAACCGCAGAGGCGTACTGCGCGGACGCATTCGCCCAAGGTCACCAAGCCGACCTACCGGAAGTGTCCGCGTGGGCCGACGACGCGCTCTCCACCATCCTGCTCTACGCCGACCGACCCGATGCAGCCCTCGCTGCCGCAACCCGCGGGGCTGCCACCGCGCCCCAAGACAGTCCGGCCCACGCTCGCCTGGCCGCTCAGGTTGCGCGTGCCCACGCCCGACTCGGGCACGCCGACGCATTTGCCGACGCAACCGTCACAACCCGGGCTTACGCGGATCGCCTCCCGGCTCACGGAGCGGGATTGTGGGGCGCCGACGCCGTCCGAATCTCCTCCTACGACGCGTCGTCATACCTGTGGCTGGATCAACCTGACAAAGCCCGTGTCGCCGCAGAAGCAGCCATCGCGCAGTACGCCGCCGTCGACCACACCCGACAGTCCCCCACCCGGATGGCTATCGCCCAACTCGATCTTGCCGCCGCCCACGCAGCACTGGGCGAGCCGGACGCCGCCGTCGAATACGCCAGACAAGCTCTTGCCTGCCCGCGTCTGGTCGAATCCGTCCAGGTTCGCACCAGGCAGCTCGGCGCCCGGCTCCGCCGCGACTATCCGAAGACCGCATACGGCAGCGACGTCACGGCGGAGTTGACTGCCCAAACGGCCCGTATCTGAACCAGCCCTGATGAATCACCACTGAGAGATCACACGGTCACGTACGTCGACGACCGCCATACCTGCGGCCCGCGCCGCAGCCAGTCCCTCGTCGGCGTCCTCGACCGCCAGACACTCATGCGGGAGGACGCCCAACCGACGTGCGGCCTCTACATAGAGATCAGGCGCAGGCTTGCCGCGCAGCGCGTCCTCACGCACCACGACATCATCGAACAGGTGGCCAAGCCCGGTTGCGTCGACGCCGGCACGCACGACTACACCCCCGCCGCCCGACACCACCGCGCAATGCAGCCCTGCCGCCTTCGCTCGTTCGACCAGAGCAACCACGACAGGGAAGACGCGAAGCGAACCCGCCTGCTTGACAAGCGTCGACTGGCAATGCGCCAACACCGCGTCGACCGCGTCTACGGCGCCGAGTTCGGCAAGCAGGTCGGCCACGGACGTTCCCAAGCGCGCCCGATACCAGGACTCGGCGAGATCAATGTCGGTCACGGCTGCCAAGGAACTGCGCAGGGCGCGGAAGTTGGTCGGCTGGGAGTCGACGACTGTGCCGTCCCAGTCCACGAGCAGAGCCCGAAAACGGCTCAAGTCGACATCGTCCACACGCCGAAACTACTAGAGGATGCCGTCGCGGGCCTACGCGATGCTCGTGCGTGATGCGAGGAGGGCTTGAGTAGCCCCTCGGCACGAGACTGTCCGTCGAGAAGATCACGTCTCCGCAATGATGTGTGGTGCCCGCTGTCGGCTCAGTGGGTGCAGACTCCGTCGCCGACGGGCAATCCGCCCTTCACAGACTCTTGAGTTCGTCGAGGAGAGCAGTCCACGACTCGGGGGCGAAGACCTGCACGGGACTCGCCTCCAGCTTGCTGTCACGCAGAAGCGTGGCACCTTGCAAGAACGCGGCCTCCACGCACTGGGTGCCGTCCCCGGAGTGGGTGGACTTGCGCCAGCGCAGGGTGCCCAGAACGCTGTGGTTGATCTCTATGCTCACGCCGGCTCTTCCCGAATCTGGTTGATCAGGGCGACACCCGCTTCGGGGGCCAATGCCCACTCGTCAAGCTGCTGGAAGACGCGTCGGAGTCTGCGAAGGTCCCGGTCGTCGTCCCTGAACAGGCTACCGCCGATCGCGTCAAGGAAGGCGACGCTCAGGTCGCCCTGGTCCTCGAAGT
Source organism: Yinghuangia sp. ASG 101 (assembly GCF_021165735.1). Taxonomy (GTDB): domain Bacteria; phylum Actinomycetota; class Actinomycetes; order Streptomycetales; family Streptomycetaceae; genus Yinghuangia. Next base: position 6,356,090 of record NZ_CP088911.1, read on the forward strand.
CCAAGAGCGTAGCGCCGCTGCTGTACGTTCCCGGCGCGGTGAGTGGGACTATGCGCAACTCGACGGTCGGCAGTTCCGCCTGCTCTACGAGGTGGGCGAGTTGCCCGCGCCAGACCTCGTGGCCTCCGATCTGACTACGCAGGGCCGCTTCGGTGACAAACGCCCGCAGGGTCAAGGGATTTGCCGAGATCAGTCGCTTCTGGCGGTGGCGGCGGACATCCACGAGGGCTTCGATGCGGTCTCGTCCGAACGCGTAGAAGCCGGATCCGTGTGTGGCCACGGCGTATTCGGGTGTTTGGAGCAGACCTGGGACCAGCAGCGGCTGGTACTCCGTCTCGACGGTGGCCTCGGCCTCGAAGGCGATGAAGTCCGAGTAGCCGGCGGTCAGATCCTCGTTGTAGCGGGACCACCAGTTGCGTTCGCGGTCACGCCCGGTGCCGCGGACGTACTGCTCAAGGTCTTTCCGTTCGTGGGTGCTGACTCCGTACAGCTCGATGAGGGCCGAGAGGTCCTTGGCGTTGATGCTGTGCTTGCCGTTCTCGATTCGGCTCAGTCTGCTGCGGGTGGTTCCGAGTTCCCTGGCGACGGCTTCCAGCGTCATCTCGGACTCGACGCGCAGACGGTTCAGTTCGACGCCGAGCCGTCGTCGTTGAAGCACGGAACCCGCGTTGATCGGCATGTTCCCCTCCTCGTTGCAGCCAGTGTGCCCGCGAGCGCGCTCCCGGAGCTACCTTCTCGCGTTTATTTTGCAATTGCACTTCACGCGAACGCGCAACGGGTCCATAGTGTTTCGCATACTACGTGGAGCGCATTGAAGATCACTTTGCGCGACGTGATCGTTCGAACCGCTCCTTGGGTCCCCAAGATCTCGGGGTGAGCAGTGTTCGCCAATCCTGTTCCGCAACCATCCGTGCTCCTCTTGGAGCCGAACCACGGCATGCCCGTCCGCCAGGCCCGCGCGTACGTCAAACGCTCGTGCGTGGCCCTGGGGGCACCGCCGGACGACCCGGAGACGGTGGTCTCCGAACTCGTCACCAACGCCTTCGCGCACGCATCTGCGGATGGCCCCCAGGGCATCCTCGTGCGGTGCTTCCGTCGCGGCGACATGCTCTGGCTGGAGGTGCTGGACCGCCGCAGCGAGACCGAACTTCCCGTATTGGAAGCGGACTTGGAAGCCGAAGGGGGCCGGGGTCTCCTGCTGGCGCGTGCCCTCTCGAAGGTGTTCCGGTGCGAGGCGCGAGAAGGCGGCTACTGCGCGGTCGTCGTCGGATTCGAGGCACGTGCATGAACCGCCTGCCGTTCACGACCCTGCCGGTCGACGATGCCGATCCGCACACGGACTCCGGCCGCGACCTGCGCCCCGGGGCGCCGTCGTGACCACGCCGGAAGCCGTCAACCCCCGGCGTCATGACACACGGGCGCAGCCACGTGAACGTCCGGCGCTCGGTGGTTCCGCTTGAGGGTGAACGCCTGTTGCGCGCGTCCGCGCCGCCGGAGGCGTGCAACGGCTCGACGTCGGCGCGTGTGGTCCTGGCGCGGCTGGCACGCGAGGTGCCGCAGATGGTGATCACGGCCGAGACGCACTGCCAGCGTGCACGTATCCGGGAACTCCCGGCTCTGGACCTGTACGACGGGTCGTGCTTTTCGCAGTTGCGGGCGAGGGTGGGGGCGCACCTGCCGTATCGGCGGCGGGTGTTCGTCCTGACCACGCGGTACGGCCTGGTCGGGGCGAACGAGCGCTTGCGGCCGTACGAGCCGAGACGTCTGGGGCCGGAGGGCCTGAAGCACGCGACCCGCCGGGCGTTGCACGCGTATCTCGCGGTGTGCCCAGTCGAGGAAATGCTGCTCCTCCTTCCGACCGCCTACCTCGACCTCCTCCCACGCGTCACCGGCCGCGTCGGGCAAGTCCACACGATCGCCGACTCGGCACGCGGCTGGCCCGAAGCCGCAGCGCGCCTCGACCGATGGGGTTGGCCCTGAGCGCAGCGCGCCTTCTTCCGGATTCACCCACCACCAGGAGCCGTTACGTGACCAGATCCATTCTGCGCTCGCTCGTTCGTGTGACCTCCGTGATCATCCGCCGGGGGTCGCGCGGTCGACACCGGGCGGGGCAACGCCCGATCCCGCCGCCCACGGTCACACCGCCACACACGGCGCCGTTCGATCCGCCGACCGCGGCATTGCGGGCGCTGACAGAGGAGTCGCCGCCCGCGTTGGTGCGGCCGTACATCCGGGCGCGCGAACAGCGCGTGAAGGAGCGCCAGGCGCAGCGTCGGCGGCGGGTGGAGCTGTGGTTGGCCCTGCATGGGGTCGACACCGGGCCGCGCATGATCCACGGGTGGCTGGTGCCGCGCTGACGGGCCTGGCTACGCGGGTCTCGCGGCCAGGGCGGCCGTGAGGGCTCCCGCGAGGAGGAACGGTCCCATCGGGATCGTCGCCGGTCGAGGGATACGGCGCGCCTTGGCGGCGCAGGCCCGTACCGCGACCGCGCCGGCGGCGAGGAGGAAGCCGTACAGCACGGCGGTGACCGGGGCGGCCCAGGCGTCGTACCCGAGGGCGAGGCCGATGACCCCGATCAGTTTGGTGTCGCCGCCTCCGAACTGCCCGGTGGTCAGGGTAAGTGCCGCGCCGGCAGTGAGCAGGACCAATGACGAGGCGATCGCCCGCACCAGGGTGCCTGGGGATGCGTGCGACACTGAAGCAGCCGTGATCAGGCCCAGCGTTCCCACATATGCGACCGCCAAGTCCCGGTTGGGGAGGCGGTGTTCGGTCAGGTCGCTGTGGATCAGCCGTGGGGATACACCAGCCAGGACGAGCGGAGCGGCGCGGGTGAGTTCGGAGCCGCGCCGAGCCACCAGGGCCGCGATCGCCGTCCAAGCTGCGGCGGTGCATACGGCAGCCAGTGCCGCTCGGTGTCCTTCGCGTCGATCTTGTCGGTTCGCTGCTCGTTTCTCCGGTTTGCCGACCAGGCGGGTCACGGCCTGAGTCCGGGGGTGTCGCTGAGCGTGGCGGCATGCGGTAGGCCGGTGTGGAGGATGGAGCCGTCCTCCCACGCGATGCGGGTCCACGTTAGGACCCGGGCACGGTGCTCAGGTCTGCGGTAGCGGACGAGCGTGACGCCGCGGTCGGTGCGGGCGCGTTCGTGGCGCCACAGGAGAGCGGCGCCGGGTATCTCGTGGAGCCGGGTGATGACCTCGTCGACTGGCTTGTCGTCGTGGTAGGCGATGGCTGTGACCTTCAGGCGTGCGACGGCTGCGCGGCGGAGCGCTGCGATGCCGTCGACGCCTCGGGCTGCTTCCTCGGTGAAGGTCCACAGGGTCAGGTTGGTTCCGGTGAGGGAGCCGCTGCCGGTCTCCGCGAACAAGTCCACAGCCGGCGCGTTGTGCGCGAGGACGGTTGAGGCGTGGTCGGTGACGACGGCGGGGTGCGGCGCGGATGCGTCGGCGAGCCCCCAGTGGCAGGGCTCTGCGGTGGTCGGTGGCCTGGGGGGCGCAACGCGGTGTTCGGTGGCTAGGAAGTAGAAGTCGATGCGCATGCGTTCGTCCATGCGCAGGGCACCGGCGACCGCGTCCAATGTCTCGGGGCGCGGTGTGTGGTGGCCGTTTTCGAGCTGGGAGTATCCCCGGACACTCAGCCGCGCGAGCATGGCGGCTTCTTCGAGACTCAGCCCGCGTGATCGACTGTGCGGTCTCTCGGGCAAACCGACCGATGCGGCGTTCAGCTCACGGCGGCGGCTCTTGAGTAGTTGGCGAAGGCTTTCCTTGCGAATGTCGTCACTGGACATCTCCACCCCCGTGGGGAGGCGGGCAGGCGCGGGGGGACGGCACGAGGGCGCGCCCGAGTCGCGTCGGCCCGGGATTCGGGCTACGGTCCCACGCTGCCGACGCGCCCGGCATCGGGGCGGATGCCGATCGGGCGACAACGTACGGGCGAGTCACCTGGCCAGTGCAAACCGGTAGTGCCACTACCGGCACTCGCGTTGCCGGTAGTTCAAGTGCAGGCACCCAAGATACCCGCAACACCGGTTACTTCCAGACAGATCGGCAAAAGGTCACCATGGATGAGTGCGTCTCGCGCGATGGCATGTGGGAGCGCTGCCGCGGTACTTCGCCGTGCGCGGACGGAACGGGGGAAGGAGCGGCATGCGTCGGACGGGCCCCGGTGCAGTATGCGGAGCAGCGATTGCGGCGTTGTTGATGGGCGCGTGCACGGACTCCGACTCCCGTGGCGACGCGGCATCAACGTCCCCCGGCAGTCCATCGATTGCCGTCACGCTCCCCGTTCCCCCTGCGCTTGCTCCGACCTCTGCGCCACCGCCATCGTCCGTCGCATCATCGGCACCGCCGAGGACCGAGCCGGGAGACGCCGTCTTGGAGGCGTACAAGCAGTTGATGGCCGCGGTGGTGCAGGCGTCGGCGACGGGGGATCCCGACTTCCCGCTGCTCGCGAAGTACGCAACGGGCGAAGCGCTGGTGACGGTTCGGTCCTCGATCAACGTGTACCGGCAGAACGCGTTGACCGCTAAAGGACCGATGCGCATGTCACCCCAGGTGACGTCGACATCTCCCGACGGTGCCTCAGCCAAGATCAAAGACTGCCTCGACGACTCGCAGTGGCTGCTTTACAAGGCCGACGGATCCGTCCACGGCAACGCGCCGGGCGGCAGGCACAACACGGACGCAGACGCCGTTCGTGTCGAAGGGGCGTGGAAAGTCTCCGTTCTTCGTATAGGGGAGCCGGGGACGTGTTGACCACAGCACCATCACGGACCGGTGCGCTCGTCTGCCTCGTGCTGGCCGCGTGGGGTCTCGGCGGCGGTTCGGCCTTCGCGGAAGACGAGCCCCCCGGCACGGGCACAGGGACCGTGGCGTGCAACGGATCCGACTGCGTCGTCACAGCGGTCGGCCCCAGCGTCCCGAACTCTCCATCCCCGCCGACGGATTCCCCCGCGGGCAACTCGACACCGGCGCCTCCTCGGGGCAGCGGCGCATGGTCTCAGGAGGTCTTCTACCGCAGGCTGTACGAGTCCGGAATGACCGCTCAGCAGATCGCGGACATCTACGGCCAAGCCCCCCTCTATACCGACCCGGAGACAGGCGAACCCCTGGCGATGCTGGGCAGCGGCGACGTCAACAACGGGGACACCGGCGGTGCGGCCCCTGCGCCTCCGCCGACTCCCGCGCAGTTGGCGCAGGTGGCGGTGTCGCGCCTGGTGCTGCCGACCCCTGCGGTGGGGACGTCCCCGTCGGGGGACCAGGTGGTCGCGGTGCCGACCTGGCTCTGGGTGGACGGGACGACGTGGGGGCCGGTCTCGGCGACGGCCGCCGTGCCGGGTGTATCGGTGACCGCGACGGCGGTGCCGATGTCGGCGGTGTGGTCGATGGGGACCGGGGACGCGGTGACGTGTTCGGGGCCGGGGACGCCGTACGGGCCGGGTTCTGACCCAGCGTCGGGTTCGCCGGACTGCGGCTACACGTACGCGCGTTCGTCGGCAGGTCAGCCCGGCGAGCAGTTCCCGGTCACGGTGACGGTGACCTGGCGGGTGTCGTGGGCGGGTGGCGGTCAGTCGGGGGTGGTGGAGGGGATGTCGATGTCGGCGTCGACGGGTCTGCGGGTGCGTGAGGTGCAGGCCGTGGTGGTGGCGGTGTCCTGAGCAGGCGTCCGCACGGCGCGGCGAAGGCGGGGTGCGGTCTGGTTCGACGGGTGATGGAGGAACAGACGGTGGCTGTGTCGGATGCGCGGACAGCGCGGAACGGCGCTGGAACGTGGGCGGCTGCGCCGCCGCCGGGTGCAGTGCCGGGGAAGCGCCGGCGTGTCCGTCCGGTGCGGGTGTGGATCGGGCTGTTTGTAGCAGTCGTCTGCGCCGGGGGGTTCGTGGTGGCCGCACGGGGGGCGGAGCAACAACGGACGTCGGTGCTGGTTGTCGCGCAGCGGGTCGAGGCGGGTCAGGTTGTGCAGCGGGCGGATCTGCGCGAGGCCGAGCTACGGGGAAACGTTTCGGGCGTGCCGGTGTCGTCGCTGGACGAAGTCGTGGGTCGGGTGGCGGTGGTGCCGCTGGTGCCGGGATCACTGCTCGCGCGAGACCAGGTCGGCGAGGCCGCCGGGTTCCCGCCTGCCGGACAGGCGTTGGTGGCGGTGTCGGTGCGAGACGGCGGCGCCCCGCCGGGCCTGGCCGTGGGGCAGCGCGTCGCTGTCCTGGCGGGGCCGGGCCAGGCGGCGGGGCCGCAGACCGGTGCGGGGGCGTCGCCGTCGCTGTCGGCGGAGGGTGTCGTGGTGGCGGTGCGGGCCGCCGCCGATGCCACGGGCGGAGGGTTCGTGGTGACGCTGCTGGTGGACGCGGCGTCGGGGTCGAAGGTGGCAGTGCTGGTGGACCCGCGGCTGGTGGTCCTGAGTTCCGCCGCGGGCGGTGGTGCCGGGTGAGTCCGCCGCAGGTTGTGGTGTTCGGCTCGGTGAAGGGGGCACCTGGGGCGACTGCGTCCGCGTTGGCACTGGCGGCGGCGTGGCCGCGCCGAGAGGGCGGTGTGGGGCCGTTGTTGGTGGAGGCGGACCAATCGGGTGGTTCGGTGGCCGCATGGTGCGACGCGTCGCCGTGGGATGCTGCGGCTGGCCTGCTGGGGTTGGCTGCGGGTTCTCGTCACGGCGGGCCGACGCGGTCGGGCGTGGTTGAGCCTGCCGCATACGGGTCGGTGGTGGGGTGCGGGGTGCGGGTGGTGAGGGCGCCGACGGCCGGACCGCAGGCGGCTGCCGCGCTGACGGTGATGGCAGCCTCGGGGTTCGCGACGTTGCGCGCAAGCGCGGCGGACGTGGTGGTCGTCGATGCCGGGCGTCTGGAAGGCCCCCACGTCGGCGCTCTGCTTGAGACGGCAGACGTGCTGGTGCTGGTGGCACGGGGCGGGGTGGACGCGCTGGCGCATGTGGCGGGCCGGATCGAGGAAGTGCGGGCGCGGGTGCCGGCGACGGATCTGCTGGTAGTCGGGCCGTCGCCGTTCGGACCGGCGGAAGTCGAGGCAGCGTTCGGGGGCGTACGGGCGCACGCGTGGCCGTGGGACCCGGCCGGAGTGCGAGAACTCGTGTCCCGGAATTCGGGACGGGGGTGGCGCCGCCGTCCGTTGCTGCGGGCGGCGCGGGAAATGGCGGAAGACTTGCTCTGGCGTGCCGACACCGGCCGACTCATGCCGGCCCGCCCACTGGCTGATCCTGTGACGCCGCCACCTGACTCGCACCCGCCTCGCGGGGTTTTCGGCGGGCTGCTCCGGGACGCTGGAGACGCATCGTGAGGCCCCCGGTGCCCGGTCTCAACGGGGTCTCACCCGACCCGGCATCGGTGGGCCGACCAGTCGGGTCGTCGATGCCTGCGGATGAACTGGCGGCCCGGCTGCGGGCCGAGGTCGGCAGCAGACTGTCGGGCTATGCGGCCGAGTTGGAGGGTGCCGGCCTGCCGCCGATGTCGGGGTCGCAGCGGCGCGAGGTCGCCGACCGCCTGCTCACGGAGGCGTGGCGGGCGGAGACCAGCCGCCGCCTGTTCGCCGGGCTGCCCGTGTGGGACGCGGCCACGGAGGAGTTGGCGACGCGGGCGGTGATGGACGGCTTGTTCGGCTTGGGTGGACTTCAAGAACTCCTGGACGACCCGACTGTGGAAAACGTGTTCGTCAACGGCTGTGACACGGTTTTCGTCCGCTACGCAGATGGCCGTGAGGAGCAGGTCCCGCCGGTGGCCGGGTCGGACGCGGAACTGGTCGAACTCGTCCGCACCGTCGCGGTGCGGGCCGGCGAGGAGGAACGCCGCTTCGACCGCGCCGTTCCACGCTTGAACACGCAATTGGCAGACGGGTCACGCATGTTCGCGGTGATGGCGGTCACGGGCAGGGTGTCCGTGTCGATCCGCCGCCATCGATACAGGACCGTCACTCTCACGGACTTGGTGCGCCTGGGGGTGTGCGACGAATCGCTCGCTGACTTCCTCGGTGCGCTGGTCAGGGCCCGGAAGAACGTCATCATCGCCGGAGGCACGAATGTCGGCAAGACCACGGTGCTGCGGGCCCTCGCCTCCGCTATACCGCCGTCGGAGCGGTTGGTGACGATTGAGGACACCTTCGAACTCGGCTTGGACCGCGACCCTGCGCATCCGAACGTGGTTGCGATGCAGGCGAGGGAGCCCAACTTGGAGGGTGTCGGAGCAGTCGACCAGGCCGAGCTGGTGCGGTGGGGTCTGCGGATGGGCCCGGACCGGGTGATCGTCGGGGAGATCCGCGGCGCGGAGGTCGTGCCGATGTGCAACGCGATGTCGCAGGGCAACGACGGCAGTATGTCGACGCTGCACACCTCGACGTCGCGCGGAGCTTTCGTCAAACTGGCCGCGTACGCTGCCCAGTCTCCCGAGCGGTTGTCGCTGGAGGCGACCAGCCTCCTGGTTGCGTCTGCGGTCCATGTCGTCGTGCACATTGCGTGGGCCACTGACGGGCGGCGGGTCGTCTCCTCGGTGCGCGAGGTGGTCGACGCGGATGGGCCGCAGGTCGTCTCCAACGAGGTGTACAAGCCCGGTGGAGACCGGCGGGCGGTCCCGGCGACCGCGCCGCGCGCGGAGACCATGGACGACTTGGTCGCCGCCGGGCTGGATCCGTACGTGTTCCACCAGTCCCGCTGGGGTGGTGCCCCGTGAACGGCCCGACGGCGGCTTTCCTCGGTCTGGGGTGCGGCGGCGGGCTCGCTGTGGCTGGCTCGGGGCTCCTGCCGCGCCGCGCCGATGATCCCGGGGCGGCGGCCTCCGATGACCGTGTCGCCGCGGCGGCTTCCCGGCTCGTTGTCCGTGTGCGCGGGGCGTCGGTGCGGCGGGTGGTGGGGGTGATGGTGTGCGCGGCGGTGGTCGGGGCGCTGACCGGGTGGCCGGTCGCCGCCGTGCTTGCGGGTGCCGCGGCGTGGGCGTTGCCGGTGCTGGTGCGGCCGGATCGGGCGGTGCGGGCGCGGACGGAGCGGATCGAGGCTGTGGCGGTGTGGGCGGAACTGCTCCGCGACACCCTCGCCGCTGCGGCCGGTTTGCAGCAGGCGATCCGCGCGACCGCCGAGGTCGCCCCACCCGCTTTGGAGGCGGAGATCCGCGCGCTCGCGGTCCGGGTCGAGCGCGGCGACCGGCTGCCGGATGCGCTGCGCGCGTTCGCCGCCGACATCGACGATCCCGTCGCCGACCTCGTCGTTGCCGCGCTGCTGCTCGCCGCGGAGCGCCAGGGCGGGCAACTCGCGGATCTTTTGGGTTCGTTGGCGACGGCGACCCGTGAGCGGGTGACGGTGCGACTGAAGGCGGACGCGGACCGCGCGGGGGTGCGCACCTCGGTCCGGGTGGTCGTCGTGGTGACCCTCGCGATGGGTTTCGGACTGTTGTTGCTCGACCGGAAATACCTCGCGCCGTACGGCACCGCCGAAGGACAGCTCGTCCTCGCGGTCGTGGGGGCGCTGTTCGCGGTGGCGTTCTGGTGGATGACGAGGCTCGCCGACGACAAGCCTCCTGTGCGGATCCTTCGACCCGCCGCCGCTGACAAGGACTTGCGGTCGACCGGCAAGGGGGTGGTGGACCGGTGAACCCCGTCCTGGCGGCGGTGCTGGGCGTCGGCACCGGACTCGGGCTGCTCCTCGCCGTGTTCGGGTTCCGCCCGCCGCGGGTGCCGCTGGTCGACGCCCTCGCCGCGCTGCACCCCGCCTCGGAACCACCCACACCCCTCACCACCACCGCCCACGAGGGCGGGTGGGCGTCGCGGTTCGGGCGCCGCCTGGTCCCGGCGGTCGCCGCATGCGGGCTGCCGCTGCCCGCCGTGCGCCGCGACCTGCGCGTCCTGGGCCGCGACGTCACCGTGCACCGCGCCGAACAGGCGACGAGCGCATTGTTCGGACTGCTCCTCCCGCCGCTGCTGCTCACTGCGTTTGCCTGGCTCGCGGGCGGCAACCCGGGTGTGGTGTGGCCGGTCGGGGCCGGGGTGGTGTGCGCGGCGGGGCTGATGTTCGTCCCCGACCTCAACGTTCGTGCCGAAGCAAACAAGCGCCGTGAGGAGATGCGGCACACCTTGGCGGCGTTCTGCGACCTCTCCGTTGTCGCGCTGTCCGGCGGCGCCGGCGTCGAGCAGGCCCTCGGCGACGCCGCAGCCACCCTCGACGGCCACGCCGCGCAAAACCTACGCCGCGCCCTTTCCACGGCGGAACTCACCCGCGTCCCACCCTGGGGGCCACTTCGGCAACTTGGCGAGGAGACCGACGTCGCGGAGCTGCGTGAGCTGGCAGCGAGCGTCGCGCTTGCCGGGACCGAGGGCGCGAAAGTCCGCACCTCGCTCGCCGCCAAAGCCAGCGCGCTGCGCACCCGCCAACTCGCCGACGCGCAAGGCGCCGCGGGGCAGGCCACCGAGCGGATGTCCCTGCCGCTGGTGGTGCTGTTCGCCGGGTTTCTGATCTTTCTCGGCTATCCCGCCCTCGCCCACGTCCTCGACGCCCTATGACAGTCGATCAAACAAGTGCTCGATTTCTACCTTGGAAGGAGGCGGTCCGGATGTTCCCCGACATTCAGCCCCTGACCGCTCGCATACACCGACTCCGCGCCCGGATAAGGGAGTTGGCGCGTGACGAGCGCGGCTACTCCACGGAGACGGTGCTGGTGACTGCGCTGCTGGTGGCGCTCGCGATCGCGGTCATCGGCATCATCGCGCTCAAGGTCACCGACAAAGCCAAGTCCATCGGCCTGTAGCGGCCATGGCCGCCTCCACACCGGCCCGTTCCCTGTGGCGAGGTGCACTCGGCCGCCTGCGGGCCCTCCGGGTTGATCAACGCGGGGCGGTGTCGGTGCAGTTGGTCGTCTTGGTCCCCGCACTGATGCTGATCATCCTGACGATCGTCCAGTACGCCCTCGTCCAGCACGCCCACCACATCGCCCAGTCCGTCGCCTCCCGTGCACTCGCCGCCGCCCGCGTCCAATCCGGCACCGCCGCGGACGGCGACGCCCGAGCCCGGCAAGTCCTCGCCGCGATCAGCGGGCACGTGCTCACCGACCCGAAGGTCACCGTCACCTGGACGGCCGACCGGGTCCGCGTCGAGATCACGGGCACCGTGATCGCCGTGGTGCCTGGCACGACACTGCGGGTCCGCGCCGTCGCCGCGGGGCCGGTGGACAAGTGGACCACCGCATGACACGGCGCGTGCCGGGCCGCCGCTCCGGGCAGGGCCGTCGAGGCTGTTCCCGGACGGCGCCCACCTGCCAGGGGACGTGTGCCGGACGGGGGCGGCTTGCCGGGGCGGTGCGGGAGGAGCGCGGCTCGGCCACGGTCGAACTCGTGCTCCTGGTGCCGCTGCTGGTGCTGATCCTGCTGTTCGTGGTCGCGGTCGGACGGGTCGCGTCCGCACGCGGGCTCGTCGACGACGCGGCACACCAGGCCGCCCGCGCCGCTTCACTCACCCGCAACGCGACCGCCGCCGAACAGGCCGCCTACGACGCGGCGCACGCCGCGCTCGCGGGCGCCGGGGTGACCTGCACGAGCCTCGCCGTTACCGTCGACACCAAGGAGTTCACGCCCGGCGGGCGGGTGCACGTGGCGGTGTCGTGCACGGTCTCGCTCGCGGAAATGAGCGCCCTGGGCCTGCCCGGTCACCGCACCCTCCAAGGAAGCGCGTCCAGCGTCGTCGACACACACCGGGGCACCCAATGAACCCCCACCCGCGGCAGGCGCGTTGCATCCTCCGCCAGCCGAAGAACCCGCCCCGGCCCCGAACTCCACACACGCGCCTGGCAGCGAGCGTCCTGCGCCTGCGCCTGCGCCGGGACGAACGCGGCCAGGTGACCGCGTTCGTCGCCGTGCTCACGGCGGGGCTGCTGCTGGCGGCGGGGCTGGTCTTCGACGGCGGGACAGCGCTCGCAGCCAAAACCCGGGCCCTGGACCAGGCGCAGGAGGCCGCCCGTGCCGGCGCACAGGAGCTGAGCGCGGCGTGGGTGCGCGGCGGGGCCGGTCCGCTGCTGGACCCGGTCCGTGCACGATCCGCCGCGCAGGCGTCGCTGACCGCCGCAGACGCGACCGGCACGGTGAGCGTCGCCGCGGACGAGGTGACCGTAACGGTGACGAGCACCACCCGCACGCAACTGCTGCACCTGGCGGGAGTCGGGGAGATCACCGTGTCCGCGACCGCGACGGCCCGCGCCGAACCCGGAGTAACAGCCCCCGATCCCAGGAGTGGGCCATGACCCCGCCAGGCACCCGACCGGGCACCGCTGCGGCGCGTACCCCGGTACGCCTCACCCCGCAGCGAGGCCGCCGCGGGGTGGTCCGACTCGCCCACGCCGCATGGGCGTTCCTCCGCGCCGCGGTCGCGGCCGGGCTGCTCGCGGGCGCGGTGGCCGGGGCGCCGTATGCGCTGCACCGCCTCTCGCCGGATCCGTGGCCGGAACACCGCCGGTCCTGGGACGAGGTCCGCGACGCGCTGCTCGCCCCGACCACCGACCAGGTCATCCTCGACGTCCTCGTCGCCGTCGGCTGGGTCGCCTGGGTTGGTTTCGTCCTCAGCCTGCTCGCCGAACTCGGCTGGTACCTACGGCACTTCCCGACTCTCGTGCGGGACGCCTCCGCTCACCGGGCGCACCAGCACGAGGCGGGCGTACTGCGGGCGCCGGCGGCGTGGCTGGCCGGGCTGCTCATCATCGCCCTGGTCGCGATGATGCGCGCCACCCACACCACCGTCGTTGCCGACGGGCCGCGCATGCCGGTGCGTCCGGCCGCGGTCACTGCCGCCTTCGCCCCGGTCGAGCCCCCGCCCGTACCGATGTCCCCGCCCGCGCCCTTGGCCGACGTCCGGACGGACGGAACAACGCGCACCTTCGCGGGGCCTGCTTCGGTCGGGTACACCACCTACACCGTCCAGCCCGGCGACACCCTGTGGGACATCGCCGCCGAGCAACTGGGCGACCCGATCCGCTGGCCGCAGATCTACACGCTCTCCCGCAACCTCGCCCAACCCGACGGCGGACGGCTGACCGACCCCGACGTCATCCGCCCCGGCTGGATCCTGCGCCTGCCCGCAGACGCCCGACCTGCGGCTCCGCCTGCGGTGCCGGTGCTGCCGGAACCGGTCCTGCCGATTCCTCCGCCGCCCGCGGAAGAGCCCGCCCCTGCTGTGCCGCCGTCAGTTCCCCCACCTGGACTGCCCCCACAGTCGGAGCCGCCCCCAACGCTGGGTCCGTCCGCGACCCCCGCCCCGTCGACAGCTCCGGAGGAGCACGCGGATGCGGCGAAGGAGCCGAGCGAGCACGCATTTCACCTCTCGGGAGATGCGTTCGTGGGGCTGGGTCTCGCTGCGGCGATCACGGTGGCGGCGCTCACGGTGTGGCTGCGGCGTCGCCGGGAGTACGAACCCGGCAGCGGCGACCGCGGCGATCTCTCGCTGGCCCCCATCGTCCGCGCCATGCGCAGCGCGCACGACCAGGTTCTCGCCTTGGACGATGAAGGCGGCGCCGAGCCGCCGGCCGGCTTGGTGTCCGCGGATCCGTACGCGGCGGCTCGAAACCGCGCCAGGCGCACCGCGTCCGCGGCGGCGATCGACGGGCCGTCCCTGGGAATCCGGGACGGCCGTGCGCTCGCTGTGAGCATCGTCCACCGCCGTGGGCTGGGTCTGACCGGTCCCGGGGCCGCTGCCGCGGTCCGGGCCCTGCTCATCGCGCTCCTCGCCGACCGCCATCGCCCGGACGGCGCACGGATCCGCGTTGTCATTCCGGAGGCTGATGCCCGGCGGCTCTTCGACGGCGACGTGCCTCGCCCGCACCCCACGCACCTGATCGTCGTCCCGGAGCTGGCGTCCGCGCTCATCATGATGGAATCCGAAATCGACGCACGGACAGGGCCGTTCGCGTCAATCGAGACGGGCACCGACCTGTACTTGGTGGCCACTCCTTTGTCACACCTGGAAGAGCGCCTGACGAACGTGCTCGCCGCCGGATCACGATGCGGCCTTGCCGGTGTGCTCATGGGCCAGTGGGGCGGACCCGTTGCCTGGGTTCAGGCGGACGGGACAGTCGCCACCGCCAGCGAATCCGTCGCCGAACTGTCCGGAACGCGGCTGTTCTCGCTGCCCGCCGACGGCAGCCGCACGCTACTTGACCTCCTGTATCAAGCCGAGCCCACCGCACCGCCGCATCCGCGTCCGGCGCAACGCCGACAAACCCCGCCCCCGGCAGGCAGCGTACGTACGTTGAACCCAGCCCCCGAGATAGGCACCGACACCGGTCCGGACGCCGAGACCGAGTTCCCCGGCCCGCCGCAGTCCGACGAATCCGAGCCGGACGACGACGAGGCGCTGCAAGCGCCGCTGCTGCCGCCGCCTTGGTCCGACGCGATGGACAGCGGTTGGGCGGCGACGGATTCCGACGTTCCCGAGGAGCCGCCTGCGGTGGCCCCTCCGTTGTCGGCGCGGGCGGGGATGGGGACTGCGGCGGAAGAAGAGCGAGATGACGGAGCCGTCTTCGACCTGAAGGTGCTCGGGCCCGTGCACCTGACGTTCACGCGGTACGGCGACGCTGTTGACCTGACCGGGTTCCTCGCCCCGAAGCAGCGCGAGCTCCTTGCGTATCTGGCGCTGCATCCCGACGGGGTTCGCCGGCAGACGCTGAGCGCCGCGCTGTGGCCGACGGCACCAACGGCGCGTCCTTCCAACGTGTTCCATGCCACGCTCAGCCAGATGCGACAAGCGATCCGCGGTGCCACGGGCAACGAGGCACACGATGTGACCAGCCACCGCGACGGTCGGTACGCGGTGGACGGCGAACTGGCGGCGGTCGACCTGTGGGACATCTGGGACGACCTCACGACCTTGCGTGGGGCGGCCGACGACGAGGAACGCGGAGCCGTTGTCGAGCGCCTGGCGAACCGGTATCGGGGCAATCTTGCCGAGGACATGACCGCGGAATGGCTTGACGCCCCCCGCGAAGAATTGCGCCGTGATGTCCTGGACGCACTGAGTGCCCATGCTCGTGCGATTATCGAATCCGCGCCTGTTCAGGCCCTCGCCCTGCTGGAGCGTGCACGGCCGCTCGACCCCTACAATGAATCCCTCTACCGCAGCATTGCGCACGTCCAAGCCCGCCTCGGGCTCATGGACCACATCACGCGCACCTTGGCTTTGCTGACGACGGCACTCGCGGAAATCGACGAGCAGCCAAGCGAGGAAACCATCGCCCTGTGCGACGAGCTTCGCCGACGTCCCCCACAGGATCCCGGCGGACGTCTCGCCATCGGTTGACCCGTTCTTCCACGCCTCTCCTGCGCCCCCCTCCAGGGCTGCCGCTTGGGCCTCCTGGGGGGTATCCCCTTAAGCGGATACCCCTCCGCGGGTCGTTTGTGCAGGTCAGAGACCTGAAACCCCCTCCTGTCGCGCGTGCAACTCGATAGCCGGGAGGCGGCCGAACAGTCGGGGCGGGGAGAGCGAGCAAGCATGAACCCATACGGTTCCTTCTCCGATTCATACTCATTCGGAAAACCCGGAAATTCATTCTCGACCCCCCGTTCCTTCGATCTAATTCCACATTCATTTCCCGCGTCTGGAGATATTGGATTAGCGGATGCATTTCCAGGTTCTGGCAATTCCCAGCAGCCCCATTGCTATCAATTGCAGCGAACTCTTGATTGTCCCCCCTATTGCGAGACAATAGAAATACAAGGCGTTGCGTATTGGAGCGCACGCGGAGAATGATCGGGGAAATGCGAATGGCAGACATTCGCGGTCGCTGCGCCGATTCCGTCACACCGGAAGACATGGCGCGCGTCACGATGGAGGATTTCGAGGAATTGGCGCGCATCGCGCGTGCGTACTGCCGGACGGTGGACGCGTCGCGCGGACGCAAGCGCATGGACGGAAGCGCAACCGTCGCTCCGGCCGGCGCGCCGCGGTATGGGACCGACGATGTGAGCGACGACGTCACCCAGGACGCCGTATTGATCTTCGCCCGCCGGCTCCGTCAGATCATCGACAAGTGCGACGCGTCCGCCGTGTCCGTCGCGACGCATGAAGCGGAGTCGTGGCAGTACGTCCGCAAGGACGGTTCCACGATCATCGTCGGACGCGGCAAGATCATGTACTGGGCAGTGCGCGACGCTGCCGCCCAGAACGGCTACCGGTTGGACGTACCGCCGGATGAAATCGACGCGGTACCGGGCGCCCAGCTCATGCGCGGAGTGCCGCACGCGGACGTGCTCCCGGCACTCGCCATGGGACCGGTCTATGCCGCCAACAGCGCAACGATCTTCCGCATGGCGTGGGGAGACGGTTCGGACTTCCGGACGCTTGCCAGGATCCTGCCTATCGCAGGCGCATCGGACAACCTCAAGCGGGCCGGCGTCATCGCGCGCGCCGCTATGGAAATCCACGGTGGTCCGCGTAACTCGTCATCGAAGGTGCAGCGTACGAGCGATGCCGCGCGCCGTGAATGGCGGGAGCTGGAGTCGCGGCTAGACGAAGCGCGTGGCACGTTCGCCCATGACGACACGCGACGCAAGACAGCCGAATAGCGATTCTCTGGAGCGGCAGCATAGGCCACAGTGCCTGTGCTGCCGCTCCGTCGTTTCCCAGCACAACAGGATCCGATGCTGCCATGATCGGTATTTTGCGCACTTCGCGGCCCGTATTTATGTGAGGGCGTAGGAATCAACGTCGTGAATCCTGGACTAGGAATTACTCGGCCTTGATCGGGATTTCACGGCTCCCGCGGCCCGTATTTAAGTGAGGGCGGAAACACGGTATCCCTTCCGTGTTCCGACCCTTGGCGCACGACTGTTCCGAACCGTCGGCGCAGGCGAGAAACGGTAACCGATGCTTGGCGCACAGACGCGCGGCACGTTCCGGGTCTTGCCTGTCACGCGGTACATGCGGTGTCCCGGTGCCCGTTCACCCCGGTTTTCCCCTGTCCGGGGTGAACGGGTCCCCGGGCACCGCGTGGAAAGGAGCATCAATTGCGCGTTGTGCCGCAATCTGCCGGTGCCGCCATGGTCGGTATTTTGGGCACTCCGCGGCCCGTATTTAAGTGAGGGTGGAAACGCGGCATTCCTTCCGTGTTCCGACCCTCGGCGCACGACTGTTCCGAACCGTCGGCGCAGGCGAGAAACGGTAACTGATGCTTGGCGCACAGACGCGCGGCATGTTCCGGGTCTTGCCTGTCATGCGGTACATGCGGTGTCCGGGCGCCCGTTCACCCCGTTTCCCCCCGTCCGGGGTGAACGGGTCCCCGGGCACCGCGTGGAGGGAGAGTCACATTGCGCGTTGTGCAGCAGTCTGCCGAGGAAGTGGCAGTGTTCACGGAGTGCCGGGCCGCGCGGAAGTACGGCCTGGTGATCAGTGACGGGTGCGCCAGAACCATTGCCGGTTGGTACGTCGACGGATCGGCCACCGGGTCCGCCGGCGACGTTTTCCACGCAACCGGCGAAGTGATCGACGCGAACCGGATCTTCGCCGAATACACGATGGGCGGGATCCGGTACGTCGGTGCGTCTGCGCGACACCGCCGAGCAATCGAGCAATTCGCCGTCTACCTCCTGACGCGTACCGGCAGGGGACCAATCCCCGGATGGTCATCGTGCCGGGCGGGTTTCAGGAGGTGATCCGAACGGGGCGGCTTCACCGCGGGTGAAGCCGCCCCGGGAAGGACGAACCGTGCACATTCACGTTGGGTACAACATGCCGGGCTATCTGCCGGACACCGAGCCCATGTGCTTTGTCGATCTCGACAGTGCCATGGACGCGTTCCGGCACGAACTGAAAGATCGTCAAGGCGACTACTGGGAAGCGTGCTTGGCCACTGCCACCGAGGATCCGGAGGGTGGCACATGCGAATGCGCGTGGTGCGGCGTGGCTGGCGACGCGGAAGCGGCAATCTCCGCGATCGCCGACGGCGATGCCGCCTACGCGCTCAAGAAAGCGTCGGGCGCCGAACCGCGGGAGTGGTCGGTCACGCTGAGTCCGCCGGAAGGGCCGGACGTCAGCGTGTGGGCGGTGATCCTGGCCGACGACGTCGAGCAATGCATGCTCGCCGAAATCGGTGCTTACTGATCTTCCCGTTCGGCGCCACGGCCGTTGTTCGGCCGCGCGGGTTTTCGATGCCGCGCGGCCGAACAACGGCCGAAGCACAGCCCGGCCGCTCCTCTGTGCGGGCCGGTGCCGCCTCGCCTCGCGCGTCCCCCCGTCCGCCGGGGCGAGGCGGCTCCGACCCGTATAGGAGGGAGGTCCCCCGTGCTCGTACGCGTGATTCAGGTCGACTACGGCACGTCGTACCTGACGCTGTCGAGCGGGACGTACGGCAGCATCCGTGCCGGGATCGCGGCGTGGTCCGCGCACCTTGACGAACTGCTCGGCCATTACCGCGCGTTCGGCCGGTGCGAGGGTGCCGCGATCGGCGGTTGGCTCGGGTCCTGCCCCTGTCCGTGGTGCCGAGTGCGTGACGACGTGCGCGCCGCGATCGCCAGCGTCGACAACGGCGACATGACCGAAGTTCTCGACGTCCTGGCCGACGCACACGGCGGCTCCGTGACGGCGAAGTTCGAGCCGCCGCACGGCATTACGACGCTCCACGTCGTCAGCGTCGCCGCCGGCGAACGAGACGGATAGGCGCGAGCAAGATCAGTCCACCGTGCGCAGCCCCCACCGCACCCGCGGCGGGGGCTGCGCGCTGTCACCTGGGAGGTGGCTTTGACCGTCACGGATTGGCAGCCGATCACCCACGTGTGGTCGTCGTTCGGGCACCGGTTCTACTCGGCCGGCTGCGACCACGAGGACGGGTCCTCGTGTGAGTCGTGCATGACGTGCGGCGCGGTGTTCGAGTTGCGTCCGCGTGTCGACGACCCCGGGGGCGGCGACTACATCGCCGCGAACGGCGACGACCCGACGCCGTGCACCGGCGACACCGCCATGTGCCACGGCGAACAGCCGTGCCAGGCCGACGGCGGTCGCCCGTGCAACGGCGACGACGCCGACGGGCCGTGCCCGCACGAGTCCCACGAATGCAACTGCCTAATCTGCACCGGCTAGTCCAGCGCCACCGGCCCGCGACGGCACCCGCCGTCGCGGGCTTTGTTGTTCCCTCCCGCGGCCTTGCCGTTCGGAGTCTCGCGAGCGTCAATGCCGCGGCATCCGTGCAAGGAGGAAAGTATGGCCCTGCCCAAACTCGCGACGCGGAGCTGGGCTGTTCGCCGCGCCTTGGCCGGCCGCGAACCGTTCCGGACCTATGGCGCGTTCCGTGCCGCGGCCGGCGGGCCGGCGTCGCGTGGTCGGTTGCCTGATGAGTGGTGGGCGAAGATCCGCGACGTGCCGGACGGACGCATTGGCTACACCGTCTACAGCTACGTCACGCCCATTGCGTGGGTGCTCGACGACGGGACGGTCGTCATCCCGCCTGTGCGCTACTCGCTCACCACCACCGGCCACCAGGGGCTTTTGTACGCGCTGAACCAAAATCCCGACACGTTCCCGGACGACGTGCGGCGGACACGCGCTTGGACACGTCCACAGCCCGGTTCCTGGGACTGGCCCCGTGCGGCGGCGTTCGCGGACGCCAACGGCGCCACAGGCCATGTCCCGTCGCCCCGTGCGCCCGGAGCCGGACCGCCCGCCCGCGTCTCGGCTCCCGAGGACCGTTCCCGGCCGGCGCAGGGCACCGAATCGGTGTTGGACCGCATCCGCAAGGCGCTCGCCGAGGCAGACGCACAGCCGCCGGAGGAACTGTACTTCGAGGGCCCCGAAACGCTCTTGGGCGCGCCTGATCTCGCGTACAGCGAAGCCTGGACGGGCTGACGGCACCGTCCTGGGCCGGGGACACCCGGCCCAGGACGGCAGACCACTGCCCGCCCCGGTACCCCGCCGCGACCGCAGCCCGCGATCGGCCCACGATCCGGGACCGGGAATCGGTCGCCCCGACCGGTCCGCAGCACACGTACACACATCCGACCGGACACCCCAGGAGGCATGCCGCCATGGGATACAGCACGACTTTTACCGGGTGCCTGGAGATCACCCCGCCGCTGAACCCGGCGGAGATCGCGTACCTGACCGCGTACGCCGGCACCCGCCACCAGCCCCGCCGCTCCGGCCCGTACACCCTCGCCGCCGACCCCGCCGACCCCAACGCGTTCGGCGACCCGGACGTGACCGACCACCGCCCCGACCCGCACGCCCCCAACCTGTGGTGCGACTTCGCGCCCACGGAGGACGGCACCGCGATCGTGTGGAACGGCGCCGAGAAGACCTACAGCGCCGAGGAATGGATCCGGCACCTCATCGACACCTTCCTACGCCCCGGCTCCCACGTCGCCGCCGAACTCGCCGCACCCGTTCCCGGCCGCGCCTATCCGCCCGAACTCGCCGGGTTCACCTTCGACCACAGCGTTACCGGGACCCTGCACGCCCAAGGCGACCGCCCGGACGACACGTGGTCCATCGACGTCGCGGACAACCAAGTCACGGCCATTCGCACCTGACCGACCCTCCGCGGCCCGCCCGGTCGGACGCCGCCCGGCGGTCCTCGGCCCCGACGCGCACCGCCCCGGTGCCGGCCACCGAACCGCATGCCGCCGGTGCGGCGGACCCCATGCCCCAGGCCGGGGCCGCGCCCCACGGTGAAGCTCCCCGCCTCGCCAAGCCCCGGCCCGCCGGCCGCACGTCAACCCGCCCGCGTGGCGCCGTCGCGGTTGCGGCAGCCCGCACTCCGGCACCCGGCCGTCCTACCCCGACACAGATCAGGCATACCCGCCTTGGAAGGAGACAGGTGGATCTGACTCAAGCCCTGCACCGGGCACGCCAGGCCATGCACGCATACGACCACAACCCGCAGGACCCGTTCGCGCAGCACCGCGCCGCGCAGGAGCTGCGGGACGCGTTCGCCGAACTGGATCGCCTGCTCGGGCACGGTGCCCGTGTCCCGGCGAGCTGGGCCGTGCCGCGCGCCGAGGGCACGAACAGCGTGTGGAAGGTGGCGTATCGCAACAGCGCCGGCCACACGGTGGCCACTGCCGACGTCACGGCACCCGAGTTGTCCTGGGCTCGCGACCGCGTGACGGCCGACCTGGAGATCTACTTCTCATGGATGATCAAGGACGCCGTGATCCAGGGCACCGCACACGACACGGCGACCCCGGTCATCGTCCCCAACCCCGGTCATGTGCGCACCCGGGCCGAACTCGACCGCATGGCGCGGGACATCGGCGGTGAGGTCGATGGGTGAGTGCCGGCACGTCATCGCCCACTGGACGACCGAAGCCGAACGGCAGGAGATCGTTGACGCGATCGACTACGCGCGCCGTATCGGCGACGTGGCCGCCTTGCCGCTGCTCATCGCACGTCTGACCGCGCCGTGCTCGGCCCGGGACGGCCAGAGCCCGGCCCTGTGGTTTCAATTCCTCGCCTACCGGTGGGATGTGGGGCTGGCACGGCAACTCGCCGCGACGCGGGAGGTTGCCGCGTTCGACCCGCGCCCGTGGTTCGGCTGGCTCGACGCGGTCCGCGTCGACGACCCCGGCGATCCGGCCGACTGGGACCGCCCGGTTGTCGTCGTGCGCATCGGCGACGCAGGGAACAGCCCGATGATCATCGACGGCTGGCACCGCGTCGCGCGTGCGCGCGACGACGGGTCCACGTCCCTGCCCGTGGTGGTCCTGGACGCGGATGACGAGTTTCGCGTCCGCATCTTCGGCGGCGACAAGACCCCGCTGCCCGGCGCAAGGCCGCCGTCGTGACCGCCCGGCGGCCGGCCGGCGGTTCCCGGGCCCGGTACGACGACCCGGCCCGGTGGGGCCGGCACATCGACGACAAGGTCATGGACGCCTGGTGGGGGTCCCAGGCCGGCAGCGACATCGCCGTCCCGATCGGCACTGTCGCCGCACTGGCCCTGGTGCGCTGGCAGCCACAACTCACCGACGACGGCGGCGGCCTCGAACTCGGGACCGAGATCGAGGCCATGACACCCGAGAACTTCGGGAAGTGGCTGCAACTGGCCTGGGGCCTGTACTGGTTCGAACGGCCCGACCTCGTCGAGCGGGCCCGGCCGCTGCACGAATGGCTCCATGCCGACGACCGCGGCGCGCCCCGGCGTCTCAAAGCGGCGCACCACGTCGCGCTCGCGGCGATCCGCGCGGGGATCTTGGAGCTGGTGGCCGTCGACCATCTGCGGCATGGTGTGGATCTGTTCGGCGCGTTGATCGAACAGATGCGGGGCAAGGCCGACAAGCGCGCCCGGGGCGACTTCTACACCCCGCGCCCGATCGCCCACGCGCTGGCCGCAATCCTCGTGCGCGACAGCATCGGCGAACTGGCCCGCAACGCACAGGCGGGCGCCATGTTCACCGACCCGACCGCCGGGTCCGGCGGCCTGCTCCGCGCAGCCGCCGACGAACTTCGCGACCGCGGACTCGACCCCGCCGACTGCGCATGGCGGGCCAACGACGTCGACCCCGTCGCCGCCGGAACCTGCGCCGTGAACGCCATGCTCTGGGACCTCGGCCCCAATGTCCTGGTCGGTTGTTTCGACACCCTGACCGACCCCGACGGCATGGAAGAGGCCCGCACCGAGGCGCTGGCGTGGCTCGCGGAACGCGACACCCAGCTCTCGCAGCTCCGGATGCTCTCGGCCGTCCGGCACGCGCAGTTCCTCGTCGCCGAATTCGGCCGCGCGAACAACACCGAACCGTCCGCCGCGAGTTCCCCCGACGCGACAACCTGACGCACGACCACGGGCGGGGCCACGTGACCACGTGCCCCCGCCGCACGGAATCCGCCAACCCACCTCGAAACCCCATCCCCACAGGGAGGAATCAGCGTGTCCAAAGAAACCCTGGAGTGGCTGAACGCGAACGTCCTGGTCGGTTTCACCGACAAGCGCGGCGACGCGTGGCACTACCGCGCCGGCCTGCAAGGCACCGAGCCCAACCACTACGCGGGCCCGATCCCGGTCGAGGACGTCAAGCGGCGCCTGTTCGGCTGGAAGGCCGTCCCCACCCCGATCTACGTCCCCGGCACGACCGCGGGCACCTTCGACGAGGTCCCCGGGCGGCGGGCCATCCTGCGCAGCGACACCGGCCACGTCATGGGCATCTTCACCGACGCCTACGAACCCCACGCCTACGAGGTGTGGCTGCTCGACACCATCGGCCGGCTCCTCGACGCCGACCTGTCCATCGGATCGGCCGGCCTCCTGCGCGGCGGCGCCGTGGCGTGGGTGTCCGTCGAGGTCCCGGAGACGATCACCACGCCGGAGGGCGTGGCGTTCCGGCCCCACCTGTTCGGCGCCACCTCGTTCGACGGATCCTTGGCCACGACGTTCAAGCGCGCGGTGACCAACATCGTCTGCGACAACACCATGGCGGCCGGCCTCGCCGAGCACGGGCAGCAGATCAAGATCAAGCACTCCCGGCACTCGCAACTGCGCCTGGACGAAGCCCGCGACGCGCTGAACATCGTCTACGAGATCGCCGACGACTTCACCGCCGAGGTCAAGCGCCTGTGCGAGGCCACGGTGACCAACCGGGAATGGGCGGCGTTCCTCGACGCACACGTCGAACTGCCCGACCAGCCCGGCCGCGCCCGCACCATCGCCGAACGCAAACGCGACACCCTCACCCGGCTGTGGACCCACGACATCCGCGTCGCCCCATGGAAGGGCACGGCGTACGGGGTGCTCCAGGCCGTCAACACCTACACGCACCACGAGCAGACCGTCCGCGGCGCGCAGCGCGCCGAGCGGAACATGCTCCGCGCCGTCACCGGCGGAGTCGACGACCTCGACCACGACACCCTCACCACCCTCGCCCGGGTGCGCGGGGAGGTCACGCTGGCCGCGTAGCTCGGGAGTATGGGAGCGCGCCGCGGCAGTACGCAAGCAGTGGCGCGCCCCGTCCTTCCCCGTTCGGCCATCCCACACTGGGTGCGAGGGGCTCTGTGCCTCGCATGGGTACCTGAGGAAGACTTGCGGCGAGCCGGGAGGTGACGTATGCGGATCGACGCACACGAGTTGGCGGAGACCGCGGAACGCCCGTTTACCGCACTGCCCACGTGTGCGGGAGCCCCGCATCGTGCACTGGGCCGGCGGGAAATCGCCGAAGGATTGAGCTTCTGGTGAACGATGAGATCCTTGACCTGGTCGACGATGTCGCGCACCGTGTGCAGCGCGCTATCACCAGTCGTGATTGTCCGGCGATCGTCGCGGTGGACGGCCGGCGGAAGCTCGTTCTCTCGGATTACGACTACTTGCGGGACCGCGCGACCGCGCAGGCATTCGAGCGGCGCGCAGCCGAGGCCGCCCACACGGTCCACGCCGTTCGATGGGTGTTCGCCGTCCCCATGATCTGGTTCGAGTCCTCGGCGGGAATCTCCGCCCGCGCGGTGTCGAACGATCCGCTGAACGAAGGCGAGCAAGAGAGCATCCTGTGGATCGCCTTCGACCAGGCGGACGGCATCGACTACGGACGCGTGCCCTACACCCGACGCCCCAACGGCGAACCGATCTTTGGCGACACCGAAATCGTCACGCTCAACGTGAGCCTCGACGACCAAGCCCCCGGCCGCACCCTGCTACGGCACTTCCTTGAAGGCGACGACCACCCGGCCGCTTGATTGAAACCGTTGGCACTCTGTGCGCCATCCGTACACGCTCCGTGCGACTCGCGGACGCCGTACTTCCTGACCGGCGCCGCTCTGTCCCCGCCCGGCGTGGTGCCGCTGCTGCTCCTGTAGCGGGGACGTCCGCAACAGAACGGGGCGGTCAGAAGGGTCTTGTCGCACCCAGGAAGTCATTTCCGGGGTACAGAATCGGGCCCACGCGTATGGGAACACCGGGCCGTGGGGCTTCGATCATTTGTCCGTTGCCGATGGCGATGCCGACGTGGTGCACGTTGGTGGGCGTGCCGAAGAACACCAGGTCGCCGGGCAGGATGTCCGCGCTGCTCGGGAGGCGGGTGGTGGCGTAGTACTGGTCTTGGGCGACGCGGGGCAGTGTGATGCCGGCGGAGGCGTAGGCGGCTTTGGTGAGTCCGGAGCAGTCGTATCCGCCTTCGCTGGGGCCGTCGCCGCCCCAGACGTAGGGCACGCCGAGTTGCGCGCGGGCGAAGGCGATTGCCTGGGTTGCGGCGTCGGTCGGCGCCGGTGCGGCGTCGACGGTCGGTGGCGCGGTGTACTGGTCGGCCTGGGTGAGGACTTGGTTCACGTACCAGGTGGCGTGGTTGTAGCTGAAGAGCGCGCGGGGGATGTCTTTGCCGTCGCGTGCTCCTTCGGCGCAGAGTTTGCGGGCGGCGGCGGGGATGGCGTCTGCCGGGTTGTACGGTGACGGGGCGCTGCCTGCCGCGCCGGCGGTCCCGGGTGGGTTGTAGGAGTCCCAGGTGTCGGCGATGAACTGCATCGGTCCCATGGCGCCGCTGCCGTTGGCGCCGGATTTTACGCCGGGCAGGTCCGACCGTCCGTGATCGGTCTCGATCTTGCCGATAGCGGCGAGCACGGTCCACGGGAGTCCGGGGCAGGTCGCGGCGGCTTGCTGATAGAGAGTCAGGTAGTCGGCGGGGATGTCCGCGGTGGCTTGCGCGCTGGCGGCGACCGCGGCGGCGCCTGCGGGGTTCACGGCCTTTCCGAGGGCGTTGAACAGTGCTGCCGCGGCGGCGAAGGCGAGGAGCAGTAGGACGAGGAACGTCGAGAAGACGGCGGCGATGATGCGAGCGATCATGCCCGCCTCACTTTGGCGCGCCGAATTGTGCGGGTGGCGGCGGGACCGGATCCGGCGGTGCGACGCGTGCGGTGCTCGCGTCGGGGCGCGACTTGCCTTGTGTGTCGGTCTTCTCCGGTGGCGTCGTGTGAGGTACCGGGAGGTGGGGCCAGGCTTCGGGCAGGTCGGCGAGTGGTCGGCGGCCGAGGGAGCGCCGTGCCAGCGGGAGCCACGCGGCTCGGGACGGGTCGGTGGCGTCGTCCATGACGGCCTGTTCGATGCTCGCCGTGGCGATGGGGACGAGGGCGGGGTCGGCGAGGTGGGGCACGACTTCGGCGAGGGCTCGGCGGACGGTGGCCTCGCGGGTGATGGTGGGTGTCCAGATGAGTACGGGTGTGGTGATGCCGGTGGAGATCGCGAGTCGGGCGTAGCCGAGGAGTTTGGTGCCGAGCCTTTGGGCGGGGCGTTCGCTGCCGGTGTCGTGTTCGAGGAACCATTCGATCTCGGTGCCGTGTTCGCGCCATCGGCCGTAAGCGTCGGGGCGGACGGTGTCGCCGAAGTGCTCGGCGCACCGTGTTTCGGACCACCAGGCGGTCAGGCGTGCGGTGCTGTCGGGCTGGCGGCTGCGCTGGACCATGGGCGTGAAGAAGCCGTTGACGCCGAGGGTGTGGGCCAGGCGCAGTGAGTGGGCGACGCCCACGGTGTTGTTGCGGTTGAACGCGACGCGTTTGGGGTCGAGATCGTCTTCGTAGGCGAGGACGGTGGCTCCGGCGACGTCGAGGACGTAGTGCATCTGCGTCGTGCCCTTGGAGCGGCGCGGCTGGAACCGGTCGAGGATGCGCCACCGGTACAGGTCGAGCAGGCGCATGTTGGCGACCCGCGGTGTGTTCCAGGCGAGTTCGGTGATCTGGCGGGTGGTGAAGACCCGGTGCTCGTTGAGCATGCGGGTCAGCCAGCGGTCGCGTGGGGTGAGGCGTCGGGCGAGGTAGGCGAGGTGGTCGGCGCCGGTCGCGGCCGGGGTGGTCGGGCGCGCGGCGATCGGGCCGCGTAGGGCGTTCTGGGGCGCGTTCTTGGAGATCACGACGGTGATGCCTCCGGACAGACTCGGGGAGTATGACGTGGTGTCAGGCGGAGCGGCGCGGATCGGCTCCGGGACGCCGCGGCTTGGCCGGGTTTGCGCGGCGCGGCTGCGCGTTCGCTCGGGCTGCGAGACGAATCTGCTTGGCGCGTCCGGGGATCGGCTCGGGGAGCTTGTCGGTGGTGCCGGTGAAGGCGGGGGCTTCCGCGCCGTGGAGTACCGGCCGGATGGCGACCTGGAACGCGCCGAGGTTGCTCAAGTCGTGTTCGGTCAGGCGGGGCGCGGTGTGCCGGGCGAGTTGGCGGGCGTCTTCGGGTGATGCGTTGAAGAAGATCTTGGTGCGGGCGTTGGCGCTGATGCCTTCGGCGAGGTCGCTGGGGAGTTGCCCGAGGTACTGGTGGGCGAGCGTCATCGACAGCCGGTAGCCCCGGGCTTCGGCGAGCATGTCTTCCAGCGGGTACGGCAAGTTGAGGAAGTTGTGGGCCTCGTCGATGTACAGCGACGCGTCGCGTCGCTGGGATTGCGGGGTGCGGGCGCGGCGGGTGGCGGCCTGCCAGGTGCGGGCGACGACGATGGAGCCGACCAGCCGGGAGGTTTCGGTGCCCAGCGCATCGCGGGCGATACGGACCAGGCAGATCCCGGCATGGTCGAGGACCGCGTTCATGTCGACGGTCGACGCGCCGCCGGCGATCGCCGCGCGGACGAACGGGCGGAGCAGGAACCCGCGGACCTTGTTCATCAGTGGGGCGGTCATCTGCGCTCGCGCGGGGTCGGAGAGGGCGTCGTACCAGGTCCAGAACCCGGCGAGGACGTCGTCGTGGATCTGGTCCAGGGCTTGCGCGCGGAAGGACGGGACGGCGAGGAGCTTGGGCAGGTCGGCCAGGGTGGCGGGGCCGGACAGGAGCGGCGGCCCGGACATCGCACGGAGGGTCAACAGCCCGGCGCGCAGGATGTCGTCGGTGCGCGGTCCCCAGGATGCGGCGTAGATGCGGGAGAAGATCCCGACGAGGTTGTCGACGGCGCGGGCGGCGTCGTCGCCTTCGAGGGGGTTGAGGATCGGCGGTGTGGCGCGGCTGTCCGCGTCGAAGAGCACCACACGCCGGCCGAGGCGTTCGGGAAGGCGCATCATCACATCGGTGACCAAGTCGCCCTTGGGGTCGACCACGACCACACCGCGCCCGGCCTCGGCATCGTGGAGGATCATGCGGGCCATCAACTCGGACTTGCCGGAGCCGGTGGCGCCGATGATGTGCACGTGGTGGCGGGCGTCCGCGACGCGCAGTCCGATCGGACGAGGATGCCCACTGTCGGTCGTGCCGACCGGCCGGATGTCTGCACCCGTGGCAAGGATGCCCGGCGGCGGGGGCACGGCGCGTGCGCCGGCGCGCTGAAGCCCGGGGACGGACTCGTCCCACGGCACGTGCGCGAGAACAGACAGTTCCGGAACGGACAGCAAATCACCGCGCGCGAAGCGGCGTTCGGCGAGCGCCGCGTACGGGTGGCGCAGGCGCGTGCGGCGGTAGTAGTTGTGATCGGTGTACGCGGCGAATGCCGCGGCAACCGCGTGCGCCCGGCCGCGCAGGCGGTTGCGAATCTTGGCCTGCAACTCCGTGTCCTGCATCGTGGGTTCGCTGATTTGCGTGGTGACCGCGTAGCGCACCCGGGTCTCGTACAGGGCGCCGCGGAGCTTGGCGACGATCACGCGGTCCTGCGCGGACTCCTCCAGGGAGGTCTGCCGGTCCGCCTTCCCCGCGGGCGCGCGGCGCTTGGCCGCGGACGCGCGCGATGTGCGCGGGGTGATCACGTCCAGCAGCACACCCGCGGGGTTGGTTCGGCTGCCGGAGCGGGTCAGGCGGGCGCTGCGCCGGGCCTTCGTGACCCGCCAGCCGGTGACCGGACGCGCGAGTATCTGGACGACGGTTTGCTCGGTCCGGCCGAGGTCGGTGGGGGCGCCGAGCAGGGCGCGCAGGGGGTCGTCGGGGTACTGGGTGCGGATGGGCAGGGCTTCGCTGCGGGCAAGCCGCACCTCACCACCAAGTGTCTCGATGTGTCCGCCTGATGGCGCAGCCCAGGGTGCGGTGGCGGGGCGGGTGTCGGTTTGGGCGCCGGGCCAGGCAGCTTGAACGGCGTGCTCGACCATGTGCTGCGGCACGGTGCCGGGGACCCAGATCTGGATGCGGATGCTGTCCCGGGTGAAGAGGTACTCCCAGACCAGGTGCGGCTGACCGAAGACTCGGCGTTTCCACGGCGGATGCAGGAGGCCGACCAGGTTGGCCCACAGCGCCGCGCCGCCGTCGCTGGACGCGGTCGGGGGCGCCAGCACGGTGATCACGCGCGCGTCGGCGACGAGGCGGGCGTGGCAGCGGTTGCGCCACCACCGGTGGGCCCAGAACGCGAGCAGCCCGAGGGCCACCGCGAGGGGGCCGATGACCGGTCCCCAAGCGAGCGCCCAGTGTGCGAATGCGTCGACCGCGCCCGCGGGGTCGCGGATGAAGGACCGCAGCGGAGCCTCGGATGCTGTGAACACTGGCCTGCTGACAAGAAGTTGGATCACGGGAAGCGTCCCTTCGGGTGTGCCGAAGATCGGCAGATGTCCGTCGCCGCTTACGCGGCGCGGGTTTCGTCTCCGCTGCCGGCCGGGCGGCTTGGGCGCAGCGGTGTGACGTTGCTTGGCCGCGGCGCCCTTCGGCGGCGCTGGCTGCTGCGCTCCGCGTCGACTTCGGCTTGCCAAGACCGGAAGGTGCGTCCGCGGAGCCGCTTGAGGTAGTGCGGGATGCGGTTGGCGGGGATGCCGACGAGGCGGGGGCCGAGCACGGCAAGCAGGTCGCTGGCGTCCTGCGAGTGCCAGCCGGCTGCCTCGATCGACTCGGAGTCGGGGAAGACGTCCGCGACGCGGTCGTGGGCGGGGTCGAGTTCGGCGTCCTGGGCGCCGCCGAAGCTGTAGACCCACAGGAAGTTGTCCGGCGCGTGCGGCTCGACCATCGCGCGGAACCGTCGGACTTCCTTGGTGTACGCGTAGAAGTTCACCGACGGCCGCGTCCGGATCACGTCGAGCCAGGCGCGCAGGTACCGGTCGGAGAAGAAGTCGCCGCTGTCGTGGATGCGCACCCACGCGCCGCGGAACCGGGCCGCCCCCAGTTCGGCGGTCATGGCCTGTTGCCAGCCGGGCAGGTCGTCGAGGACGAACCGCAGGTTGGCCTGGTGGCGGGCCCGGACCACCGGCCAGGTGTAGGTGCCGTGGCGGGCGTAGCAGACGTGGCGGCAGATGCCTGCGGACGGGCAGGTGTTGTAGGTGCGGCCGTCGGGTGCGGGGAAGCGTCCCGCCCACGCGGGAAGCGTCCAGTTCCACACGCCGATCGCGCGCAGCTCCCGGTTCTGCCGCAGCAGCCGCGCAGGTCGCGGCGCAGTGTCGGCGGCGGGGTCAGGCTGAACCATCATTTCCCCTTCGTCTCGGTCGGCGTTCGCAACCGATGTCGGGTCACGCCGCGCCGAGGTCGATGTGCTCGTCGGGGTCGTCGCCCAGGTCGTCGTGGAGCGGGCCGAGGTCATCGAAGTCGACGTACGCACCGCCGCCGGCCTCGTAGGGAGGCACGGCGTAGGCGGAGAGTTCGGCCGGGTCGCTGGTGACCAGGGCATGTTCGGCAGGTGAGGCGATCGCGTGGAAGGCGACGCGTTGGGTGCCGGTGGACAGCAGGCCCTGGCCGCGGTCGGCGGAGAGCAGGAACTGCCGTTCGCCGTCGGAGAGGTCGAAGACGTGGGTGACTTCGTCAATCGCCTGGGTCGCCTGCCGGAGGAGGATCTGTGTTGCGGCGTTGGCGATGACGGCTCGGCCGAGGTTGGTGGCGAGGACGTCGGCGGTGTCCTGCGTCGCGACGGTGAGGCCCGCCCAGTGCTTGCGGGATGCCTTCGCCATGCGGAACAGGAAGTCGGCGCCCGCGGTCTGCTGCATGAGCAGCCACGCCTCGTCGACGACAACGAGCCGGGGCCGGCGGGCCCGCGGGTTGGAGACCTGCCGCCAGATCGTGTCCAGCACCAGCAGCGTGCCCACGGACTTGAGTTCGTCCGCGAGGTCGCGCAGCGAGAAAACCACGAGGTGGCTGTCGGGGTGGGTGGTGGTCGGGCCATCGAACAGGTCGGCGAACGTACCGTGGACGAACGGGTGCAGCCGCGCGGCCAGGCTCTCGGCCACCGGGATCCTGGCGTTGTCCAACATCGTTGCCAGATCGGCGAGCTGCGGCGCGGGGCGCTTCCAGGTGCGCGGATCGTTCGTGATCCCCACGTGCCGGTACGTGGCCGTGATGGCTTCGTCGAGCGCGGCGCGCTCGGCCGGGGCCGGTGCCTCGCCCAGGAGCACCGCGAGGAAGGTGTGGAGGAAGAGCGACCGCCGCACCAGGGCGTCGCGGGTGGCGATGCGACGACCGTCGGGCCCGGTCTGGATCGGCAGGTCGAACGGGTTGAGCCGGACCCCTTCGGCACCGAGGCTCACGTGGGCGCCGCCGACGGCTGCGGCAAGGCGTGTGTATTCGTCTTCCGGGTCGATGACGTGGGCGTGGACGCCGCGGTACAGCGAGCGCAGGAGTTCGAGTTTGACGAGGTAAGACTTGCCGGCGCCGGACCTGCCGAGGACGACGCTGTTGTGGTTGTCGAGGGCATACCGGTCCCAATGCACCAGGCCCTGCGAGCCGAGGTTGTACCCGTACAGCACGCCGCTCGGGGCCGTCGCCGACGCAGGGTCCGGCGGCGCCAGGTCCGGGCTCGTGAACGGGAACGCTGCGGCGAGGGCGCTGGTGTCGAAGGTGCGGCGCATCCGGACGAGGTCCAGGCCCATGGGCAGGCAGGTGATCCAGCCCTGAAGGCTGCGGTAGGTGGTCGGCTTGCAGTCCATGAGCAGGCTCGCCGCGAGCGCGCGGACCGCGCCGACCTCGTCCGTGAGCGCTTCTTCGGTGGCGGCGCGGACGGTCAAGTAGAAGCCCAGCCGATAGAGCTTGCCTTCGCCGCGCGCCACCCGGGAGGACAGGTCGTAGGCGTCCTCGGTGGCGGCCTCGACCTGGGGGTCGAGGAGTTGGCCGCGCTCGTAGGTGTGGCGGCGCCCGGATTCGAGCTTGGCCAACTGCTTCTTGAGCCGGTGCGCCGCGGTCGCGGGGTCGATCGGTTCGATGTGGAGGGAGACGTCCACGCGGCCGGGGTAGGTCAGCAGCGGCTGCAACCACCCGGGGTGGACCTCGCGGGGGTATCCGGTGACCGCGAACGATGCCACCCACTCGCCGCCGACCTCGACGTGCCGCGGGCCGACGACCAGGGAATCCGGTGCGAACGCCCCGGCCGTACCGAACGGTTCATGTCGTGTTTCGGTTCGCCGTGGCTTCACGAGTACGGCTCCTGTTCCCACGCGTCGGGGTCCGGGTAGTAGCTGAAGGCGTCGGTCTGCGGCGGAGGCCAGTCGCCGGCGTCGCGCTCGGCCCGGAACTCCTCGCCGGTGTCGGCGCCTTCGGGCTGGGGACGGGTGATGATGTCGCCCGCACCGGCGATGTCCGCGGACGGCGGCAGGACGCTGTCGGGGTTGCACGCCGACGCCAGGACCGCCGTCGCCTGCCCCGCGTCCAGCGCGGTGACCGCGATCCCGACGGGGTGCAGCAGCTCCCGTGCTTCGGCGACCCGGCGCCGCAAGCGGGCTTCGGCGGCGCGTTCGACGGCGTCACCGCGCTGCGCCCGACGGGTCCGCCGGGGCCGGCGGCGGCGCAGCGCCGCGAATACGGACGCTCCGCCGGGTCCGTCTGCCGGATGGGTCGGGTGCAGTGGTTCGCGCAAGATGAGGAGAACCTGCCGTCGCAGCAGGTCGTTGTCGTTGGCGAGTTGGGCCAGGAAATCGGCGTGCTCGCGCGCGGCGTCCGCCAGCGCGGGGTGCGGCAGATCCTGGGCCTGCTCGCGGAGTTCGGCGATCTGCGCGGACACGTCCACGCGTTCGGCTCGCACGAGCACCTGGACCGGCGCGGTCAGGGAGTGCAGGTACCGGCCGAACGACGCGACGAGGGATTCCTGCTCGGTGACGGTCCGCAGCGCGAAGTTCACCGTGCCGCAGACGGCGACCACGGCAAGTCCGTCCGCTCCGAGGTCGACGACGCCGGTGTCGTGGACGTCTTCGGCCGGAAGATGCAGCTCAGCCGGGGGCGCTGAATCAGCGGCACCGTCGCCGGACCCGGCAACAGCGCGGCGGCTGAGCCAGGACGGCACCGGGGTCACGCCCTCCGGGGCCGTGACGCGGCGCCGCGGGCTTACACGCTGGCGCAAGGCCGCCGCGATCAGCCGGTCCAGCGGCAGCCCGTCACGCTGCCCCAGGGCCAGGGCAGCGCCGAACACCGCGACCGGGAACGCTACCGCCGCCCAGACAAGCATGGGGATCAGCGGGCGGCCGAATGACCAACTCCCGTACAGGAGCAGGGCGGTGATCGTGAGGATGAGCAACTGGCGGGCTGTGAGCCCCAGCAGGACGCGGTCCTCGCGGTCGATGTCGGCAGGGATGCGTACAGGCATGTATTCGTCGGCGGCGTCGCCGCTCCAGGACTGGGACATCTTTCACCTCCGTTCGGGGGTCTCACTCGTTGTCGAGCGAGGGACGGATCCGCATCGACGGGCCACCGGCGGCGGGCGACAGCCACGCCCGCGGGACCGGGCCGCTCAGCGGGTAGTTCGGCGGCGGCGACAGCGGCACCCCGGCCGCGGTGTAGCGCAGGCGCCGCAGGATCTGACGCTGCGCCGGCGGCAGCGAACGCCACTGCGGCGGGGGCGGTGGTGGCGGCGAACTGCCTCCGCTCTGCGGCGTGTTCGCCACAGGCGGGACGGGGCGCTGCGCCCGCGGGGGCCGAGCCGGGCCCGTTCGCGGTTGCCCGGTAGTGCTGCGCTGCCCCGGCCTCCTCGCAGAGGTCGGAGGCGGCGGGGTCCCCGCGCCCTGTCCACGGTCCCTCGCGGAAAGCGACTGCCCCGGCTGCGGATTCGGCGCACGGGTTGCCGGGGCGCCCGGACTGGAGGCGCCGGTCCGTGGCGTGCGCGTCCTGTGCGGCCCGGGAGTTCCTTGCCGGTTAGGATGCGCGCGTTTCCTGCCCTGCGTGTTGCCGGTCGGCGTGCGGACGTGTCCGGTGCCGGTGGTCGCGGTGCCGCTGCTGCCGCCCCGGGAGGGCGTCCCGGCACCCTGCGGTCCGGCGGCAGGACCGGAGCCGGTCCGCCGCGGTCCGTTGCGGGTAAGGGGCGGGAGCGGTGGCGCCGGGGGCACGGGTGGTGGTTGCGGCGGTGTGGCTGGCCCGTTGGGCGTACGCCGGTGGGCCGGGCCTGAACCGCCAGCGCGCAGCGTGCGCCGGCTGGGGCGGTCCCAAGGGCGCTGGTCGCCGTGCCCCCACTCGCCGGGCCCAGGCCGCCGGTGCTGGCCTGCGCCGCCCCACAGTTGCTGCCAACGCTGCTGCGGCACCGGACCGTTCGCACCCTGTCCCGGTTGCGGCCCCGGTCGGCCCCCGCCGCCCCGCGGCCCGCGGCGCGGACCTCCGCCTCCCGGATTGCCGCCACCCCCGGGCCTGCGGCGCGGACCTCCTCCGCCGCCGGCGTTGCCACCACCACCCCCGGGCCCGCGGCGGGGATTTCCGCCTCGCCGGGAGTGCGGGCCTCCGCCGCCCCAGGCGAACCGGCGCAAAGCGCCCAGGCCGCCGCCGCGCGGCCGGAAGCCGGGCCCGAGGCGGCGGCCAAGGAGGAACGGCAGCATAAATCCGCCGAGCCGCGGACCTTGGATGGACGTCCCCTGGAGGATGATGCGCCCGGCCCACCCGGGGATCTTCAGCAGGATCCAGAACAGGGCCAAACCGGTGAGCATGGCCCCGAGACCGTCCGTGGTGGGGAACCCGAACACCGTGTTCCCCTGGGCGTAGAACGCGCGCAGCGCGGTGATCAACGTGATCGACTGAGCCACCTGAATGGCCAGCGCGCCGATGAACGCCCGCCACCACAACCGCGCCAGCGGATCGGTGAGCGGCGTGGCGTGGCACGCCAGCGCCAGCGGCGCGCTCGCGGCCAGCAGCATCACCAACGCGACGCGGACCACGAAGCCGAGCAGCACCCCGACAAGCAGGACGAGCCCGACCAGACCCATGACCACCAGGTAGAGCGGCCCGCCGGCAACCCTGATCATGGACGCCATCAGCGCCTGCGCCAGACCCGCGGCGTCCAGACCCGAGCCGACGATCTCCTGGCTCAAGGCGTTCGCCAGCGCGATCAGGCGCGACATCACCTCCAGTGAGGTCGCAGCGGCGATCAGACCGATGGCGATCCGCGGCGCGATGTCCTTGGCGGCGTACCGGGTCTGGACGGTCTGATGCGACATCACCAGCACTCCGCCACCGACGATCAGCAGGCCGTAGACGCTCACGGCCAGGACGAGGTTGCGCTGCCACAGGTCGTGGACCGGGCCGTTGGCCGAGACATCCGGGGTCGCAAGGAGGGTTTTGCCGAGGATGTCGAACAGCGGCTGCGTCATCTGCCGCAGCAGCATGCCCAGGATCATGCCGAGCGCGTTCCACAGCAGCTTCGGCAGATCCAGCGGGTTCGGGATGTCCGGGCCGCCCGGCACCCCGGGAATCCACCCGAACGCGTCCTCAGTCCAACTCCAGTCCCAGTCACCGGGGTTCCACCACGAAGCCGGACCGTACGGCGACACCCCGGGCGGGAGCTGCGGCGTACCGCCCGGCGGCACCGTCGCAGGAACGGACGGGGACGGGGACGGTGTGGGTGTGGGCGGGCCGGGGGTCGGTTCCTGCGGCGCGGCCACCACGGTGTGCCCGGACGTGATCGGCGTGGCGGCAGCCGACGGCGCTGCTGCAATGGCACCTGCCGCCACAGCCGCGACCACCAGCACCCAAACCACGCGCCACGATCGCGACCGTGCGCGGCGCTTCCCTGGCCCGCCCCGCATCACGCGTCCCTGGCTTCTTGCGGTGGCGGCGCGGGATTTTGGGCCGGGTCGGTGCCCACGATGCCCTGAAGGATCTCCAGCAGCACCGGCGCGAGAATCGCCAGGGCGTAGCCGATCGCCGCGGCACGCAGTGCGCCCTTGGCCTTCTCGACCTCCCCGGGGTCACCGCCGGCCATGACGTACCGCAGGCCGCCGATCGTCAGGAACAGGGTGGCGAGGCCCGCGAGGATCCCGACGATCCAGTTCCTCGTGTTGTTGATCACGGTGGGGATGTCGTTAGCGGCGAATGCCTGGGTGGCACTCGCGAGAACCAGCAGCACAGTGAAGACCGCGACGCGGGCCACGGCTCCCCGGCGGGAACCAGCCCCACGGCAGTGCCTTTCCGGACGGCG
Organism: Yinghuangia sp. ASG 101; assembly: GCF_021165735.1. Lineage (GTDB taxonomy): Bacteria > Actinomycetota > Actinomycetes > Streptomycetales > Streptomycetaceae > Yinghuangia. The sequence goes on from NZ_CP088911.1 coordinate 6,392,185, forward strand.
ACGGTCGGTGGTCGTCTCGGCGGCGCGGCGCCGTAGGCGGTCGAGGGGGCGGATACGTGTCACGCGCATCGGCGAGCCTCCGGAACGGGTGTGGGCCGTGCGGAGGCTGTGGATCCTCCGCGAAGAGAAAGGCCCCGTTCGAGGGCTCCGTTCGACACACGACCTGCCGTCGCCGCGAGCGCCGACGCCCGCCCGGGAGTCACAGACCGTGACCGCGCCGCGTGTGCCAGGCTGATGCGCGCTGCGGACGGCGTGGCAGGGGCGAGGTCCGCCTGGACGCGGGAGGCGACCGGGTCGTCCGCGTCCGCGTCACGGACCTCGTCGCGCAGGAACGCGACCAGCCGGCGTTCGGCGCGGCTCCGCGCCTTGTACGCGGCGGCGGTCGTGGTGTGCTGGGTCGCTGCCCAGTCCGTGATCGGGACCTGATCCAGACGGGTGGTCCCGATCAGGTCCGCCTCGGTCCGGGTCACGACTCCCCAGCGGACCGCGCGGGCCAGCACCAGATCCGGGTGCCCCCACGGCGGGGGCGGCGGCAACGACCGGAAGCCGGGCGCGATCGGCGTCGGCGCGTCCAACGCCTCGTACAACGCGGCGTGCCCGGCGCGGAACGCGCCCCAGCGCAGCCGCACCATGATCCCGGGACGGTCCAGATCCACCGACGCGAGGCCGCGCAGGAACCCGGTCAGCACTTCGGCGTGGATGTCCCACGGTTCACCGGGGTAGCGGTCGGCCATCCACCGGCCCAGCGGTATCAACGCCGGCAGCGCCATCCCGACGCACGCCACCGTCCATGCCGCGCCCTCGGTCCGCGACCGCGTGACCAGGTGCGCCCACGCCGCGTCGCGGGTCTCCAGCGGGCAGCGGCGCAACAGCAGCCGGTCCCGCAACTCGTCCAGGGGAATCGTCCGGCCCGGCAGGTGGGGGAAGGCCCGGCCGTCCACCGCGAGCGGCGCCGGCCCGGTGACCAGCAGCGCGAAGGCGGTGCGGGCCATGTCCAGCGGGGATTGGGGTTCGCCTGGCGGATATGCGATATGGCGGGGGTTGTGTACAGCCATGTGGAGGCAGCTCCTCGGATTCGGGGAAACGAACCCATCCAGGAATGCAGGGCTGCCGCAAGAAAAAGACAAGGAAAGAACAAGGAACCCTCAAGGCATCGGGGGAAATCCGAAAATGTTCGCCGGGTTCCTCGGGGGGCGAACCCGATCCGCACGGCGGACCTCGCGCGCCACGGAACTCGTCCAGGTCGACGAGTCTGGCTCTGACCTGCATATTTAAGTGTTCCTTGAGTACTTCTTAGTAGCCGCACCGGGGCGTGGAAGCGCCAGGATCCACCCGCCGCGTAGTCTGCGCAGAGAACGCCGAAGATTCCTGAAATCAGAGCTGCACGGGATCGAAAAAGGGCAGGATTCTGCTCCTGGCCGCCGTCTCCTGGCGGTCAGGGCGCCTGATTCTGGTGGCAACTTGAGAGGCTTTTAGTAGGTGGTTCAGGGGCGGCAGGTTGTGTTCTTCACGCGGGCCGCCTGAGTTCATTCACCGTCTGCCACGGTGCGAGCGCGCGACCGGCGACCGCGCCGCTCGCAGGACGGCAGCCGCAACCGCGTGCCGTGCCAACCGCGGACTCGTGTGTCCAACTTGAGCCGACAGCCCGCCTTCTGTTGTGTCCGACCTTCTCGTGCCGAGACCTCGGAGCAACGCATGACACCGCCTCTGCACCGGCGTTCCCGCCCCGACGATTCCGGCGCGGACGACCCGGCCCCGCCCCGTCCGCGACACGCCCGGCCCCCGCGCACCCGCCGCCGGACCGGACACCTGCCCCGCCCGGTCACCGTGTGGTGGACTCCCGAGCCTCGCCACCCTGCCGCCGCCTCCTCGCCAGGCTCCGGATGGCTCCACTCGACGCTTGCGAACATCGCGACGACGTACGCGCGTTCCGGTGATCACGTTCTCGTGATCTCTCCGCACCCCGCACCGCCCGGAGCCGGCGGACTGCACCGGGAGGCCGGGACCGTACCCGGACTCCACCGCGCGGTCCGCATGTGGATCCTCGACCTCGACAACGCGGCCGAGACTCCCGCCGACGCGCCGTCCGTTCCGGTGCCGGAGTCCGTTCCCGGACTGAGGCCGGTCCGCCGACCGACCGGGCCGAGTCCGGGTCCGGACCCGGCGGACGGTCCGGAGCCGGCCCGGTTTCCGAGCGGTCCGGACCGGTTCGATGTGGTGATCGCCGCCGTCGACCCGGACAGGACCGCGTGGTTCGCAGCGGTGTCCTGGGACCGCCTCCTCACGCAGCCCGGTCTCCTCGTCCTGATCACCCACAGTGACCGCACCGGGCCGCCACCAGGTCCCCTCGGGCGACTGATCGTCGAGCTGCGCGGCATCGGGCTCGCGTACCACGATCGCCTGATCGTGGTGTCCGGCCCGGCATCGACCAGCGTCGCGAAGCGAGGCTCCGACGAGTCCGGGGTGAGCGTCCGCGCTGAACTCCTGCTGTTCGCCACCGTGGCGGCACGGCGACCTACCGACTGCGAGGTGGCGTGATGTCCCTGGATCTGGAGGTCTGGGCGACCGGTGGGCGGGACCGGTCCCGCCGGTTCACGGATCGCGGGTGCGTTGCCGAGACCACCGATGCGGCAGGGATCCCATCGGCAGTCGCCGCGCGCGTGATCGCGCGGTACACCCGGCCCGGTGACACCGTTGTGGACCCGGACTGCGGCGCCGGGGCCGTCCTGGTCGAGGCGCTGCACGCTGGACGCCACGCGGTGGGCGCGACCACGGACCCCCGCTGGTGGAGGGCCGCCCGCGCCAACGTGACCGGCGCCAAGCGCGCCGCGGCCGACAGCGACGGCATGGTCCTCGACGCCGGGCCCCGCAACCTCGCCGACACCGCGACGCAGGGTTTGGCCGGGCGCGCCGCCCTGGTCCTGACGGCCGTACGCCCCCGGTTGCCGCGGCCGGGGGCAGGTGACGAACCGGACCCGGCGACGGATCCGTCCCCCGGCGGGTCGGCCGAGGCACGGATCCGCGACGATCTCACCCGGCTGCTGACGTGGTGCCAACCCCTGGTGCAGCCCGGCGGTTACGTGGTCGTCGCCGCGCAACCGCAGCGACGCCGCTTCGAGTTGCTGGACCTCCCCGGCTGCGTCTTCGGCGCGGGCAGCGCCGCCGGACTCCGCCTGGACCGGCGCATCGTCGCGCTCACCGCAGACCCGCACGGCCGTCGCCGCGCCGTCGACCACGCCCTAGCGCCGCGCCGATTCGCGAGGGGGCGGGAACGCGCGGCCGAGTATCCGGTGGCCGTTGCCGCCCACTGCGACGTGTTCGTCTTCCGTCAGGCGGACACCGCCGGTGCGGAGGGCCGGGTGCTGTTCCCGTTCTGGCCGCCGACCGCTGGTCGCGGTGTCGCGTGGTCGGCGGCGGACGCGACGGAGCTGGCGGCAGCATGAGTTCTTTGACGATCGTACCGATGCATTTCCGCGACGCGTGCGCGTTCATCACCGCCCACCACCGGCACCACCGGCCGCCCCAAGGCATGAAGTTCGCGCTCGGCGTGGCCGACGCAGACGGTGTGGTCGGGGTGGCGGTGGTCGGCCGTCCGGTGGCCCGGCTGCTCGACGACGGCCTCACCCTGGAGGTCACCCGCACGTGTACGGACGGCACCCGCAACGCCAACTCGAAGCTGTACGGCGCCGCGTGGCGCGCCGCGCGTGCGCTGGGCTACCGGAGGCTGATCAGCTACACCGAAGTCGGCGAGTCCGGGGCGAGCCTGCGCGCGGCAGGATTCGCCCCCGTCGCCGAACTCGCCCCGCACCACGGCTGGACCCGCCCCGGACGCCCCCGCCGACCACAGGACCGGGCCGTCGCCCGAACCCGCTGGGAGATCACCCGCCACCCCGACCGGACCGCCGATGCCGAACCACGCCCGGAACCGGTCCTCGACGGGCCCGAGTTGCGGGCCGCATGACGGCAATGGCCAGCCCCGCCCGGCTTGTTCAGCCCCGGCACGCACCCGCAGCCCCAATCCGCTTGAGTTCAGCCCCCACGTCGCTACACTCGCAGCTCGACCGGCGGTTTCAAGGCTGTGACCAGCTCTTTTCCCGGCCCCGCGCGCCATCCGACGCGATGGCCGGGATCCGCTGACCGAGCGGCAGGCGGCGCCCCGCACGTCAGGTACGCCTCGCCCGGAGGAACCCCATGACCCCGTCTGTTCCCGCACCGGACCCCGACCCGGCAATCCCCCCGGACCCCGCCGCCCGCACCGCAAGCGACACCACGCCGCCCGGTGAGCACCAGGTCACCGTCATCCCTCCCGACCAGCCACCCGTCATCACACCCCCGGTCGCCGCCGCGCTGCTGCGGATGCTCCTCGACGCACAGCAGCGGGCCGGCGACGAAGACGCCACCGATCCCCCCGAAAGGAACGCGGCATGACGAAGCGATTCGCGTTCGCCGGCAGGGTCTCCACCGAAGACCAACAAGACCCCGTCGCGTCACGGAACTGGCAACTGAACCGCGCGCAGGCCCTCATCGAACCCGTCGGCGGCGTGATCGTCGCCGAGTACTTCGACATCGCCCACACCCGCGCCCTCCCGTGGAAGCGGCGCCCGCGCTCCGCAGCGCTGCTGGAAGCGCTCAAGGACCCGAACCGCGGGTTCGACGCCGTCGTGATCGGCGAGCCGCAACGCGCGTTCTACGGCAACCAGTTCGGCCTGACGCATCCGGTGTTCGTGCACTACGGCGTGGAGATGTGGGTCCCCGAGGTCGGCGGCCCGATCGACCCCGAGTCCGAAGCCCACGACATGGTCATGTCGGTGTTCGGCGGCATGAGCAAGGCCGAACGCCAGCGCATCAAGGTCCGCGTCCGCGCCGCCATGACCGCCCAAGCCAAGATCGAAGGCCGCTACCTCGGCGGACGCCCGCCCTACGGCTACCGCCTCGCCGACGCCGGGCCGCACCCCAACCCCGCCAAGGCCGCCGACGGCCGACGCCTGCACCGCCTCGAACCCGACCCCGTCACCGCCCCCGTGGTAGACCGGATCTTCGCCGACTACCTCTCCGGCACCGGGATCCACGCCCTCGCCGAGCGCCTGACCGCCGACGGCGTCCCCTCACCGTCCGCCTACGACCGCGCCCGCAACCCGCACCGCAGCGGCGTCGCCTGGGCCAAAGGCGCGGTCCGAGCGATCCTCACCAACCCCCGCTACACCGGCCACGAAGTCTGGAACAAGCAACGCAAACACGAACGCCTCCTCGACGTCGAAGACGTCGCCCTCGGCCACGAGACCAAACTCGCCTGGAACCCCCAAGAAGCCTGGGTGTACTCCGACAGCCAGGCCCACTCCGCACTCGTCAGCCAAGACCTCTTCCGCCAGGTCCAACAGCGCCTCCACGCCCGCAACGCGGCCTCCACCGGCCGCGCCGTGCGCACCCGGCACCCCTACGCGCTCAAAGGAAGGATGTTCCACTCCTCGTGCGGACGGCGCATGCAGGGCAACTGGAACAACGGCACCGCCCACTACCGCTGCCGCTTCCCCAGCGAATACGCCCTGGCCAACACGCTCGACCACCCCCGCACCGTCTACGTCCGCGAGGACGCCGTCCTCCCGCCGCTGGACGCCTGGCTCGCGACCGCGTTCGCGCCCGACCGGATCCGGCACGTCCTGACCGCGCTCGAAGACGCCCAACCCGACCGGGACCTCCGCGTCGAAGCCGCCCGCCAGACCCTCGCCGACTGCGACCGCAAACTCGCCCGCCACCGCGCCGCCCTCGAAGCCGGTGCCGACCCCCACCTCGTCACCACCTGGAGCCGCGACGTCCAGAAGGAACGCGCCGCAGCCGAATACGAACTGGCCCGCATCACCGGGGAGCACCGGAACCACGGGCGCATGAGCCGCGACGAGATCCGCGCCCTGATCGACGTCCTCGGCGGCATGCTCACCGTGATCCGCCACGCCGACCCCACCGGCAAAGCCGAGATCTACAAGACCCTCGGACTGCGCCTCACCTACGAGCACGAAACGCGAAAGGTGCTGGCCGAGACTCGGCCAGCACCAACTATGTGCGTAGTGAAAGTGTCCGAGGGGGGACTTGAACCCCCATGCCCTTGCGGGCACTAGCACCTCAAGCTAGCGCGTCTGCCTATTCCGCCACCCGGACTTGGGTGTGGCCCGTGACTTTTTGGTCGGGGCGACGCGGAGAACTGTACCAAAGGGGGAGGGGGGTTGCGGGACGGGGAGACGGGCGGGGTTTGTCATGTCGGGGACATGTCGCGGGTGCAGGATGGTGGGCGTCGAGGAGATCGGGTTTGTGGTGAGGGAGCGGCGATGAGTGGACGGGGTGCGGCGGCCGAGGGCGGGGAGTCGGGGGCGGAGCGCGAGGTCGTCGGGTTGTGCCGGGATCTGATCCGCATCGACACCAGCAACTTCGGGGACGGTTCGGGGCCGGGCGAGCGCGCGGCGGCCGAGTGGGTGGCGGAGCAGCTGGCCGAGGTGGGGCTGGAGCCGCAGGTCTTCGAGTCGGAGCGCGGGCGGGCCAGCACGGTCGTGCGGATCGAGGGAGAGGACCGCGGCCGGCCCGGGCTGTTGATCCACGGGCACACCGACGTGGTGCCGGCCAATGCCGTGGACTGGGCGTACGACCCCTTCTCCGGCGAGATCGCCGACGGCTGCGTGTGGGGGCGCGGCGCCGTCGACATGAAGGACATGGACGCGATGGTGCTCGCGGTCGTGCGCGAGCGGATGCGGAGCGGGCGCAAGCCGCCGCGCGATGTCGTGCTCGCGTTCCTCGCCGACGAGGAGGCCGGGGGTACGTACGGGGCGCGCTGGCTGGTGGACCGCCACCCCGACCTGTTCGAGGGCTGCAACGAGGCGATCGGCGAGGTCGGCGGATTCTCGTTCTCGGTCAACGACGATCTGCGGCTGTATCTGATCGAGACGGCGCAGAAGGGGATGGAGTGGATGAAGCTGGTCGTCGACGGGACCGCCGGTCACGGGTCGATGATCAACTCCGACAACGCCATCACCGAACTGTGCGAAGCCGTCGCGCGGCTGGGTTCGCACCGGTTCCCGATCCGCCTGACGAAGAGCGTGCGGGCGTTCCTCGAAGAGGTGTCGGACGCGCTGGGCATCGAGCTGGACCCGGAGGACGTCGAGGGCGCGATCGAACGCCTGGGGCCCATCGCGCGGATCATCGGGGCGACGATCCGCAACACCGCGCAGCCGACGATGCTCGGCGCGGGCTACAAGGTGAACGTCATTCCGGGCCAGGCGACCGCCCACGTCGACGGGCGCTTCCTGCCCGGTTTCGAGGACGAGTTCTACGCCGAGCTGGACGCGGTCCTGGGGCCGCGCGTGCGGCGTGAGCGGGTGCACGGCGACAAGGCGTTGGAGACGGACTTCGACGGCGCGCTGGTCGAGGCGATGGCGGCGTCGCTGCGTGCGGAGGACCCGGGGGCGCGGGCGGTGCCGTACTGCCTGTCCGGGGGTACCGACGCGAAGTCGTTCGACGACCTCGGCATCCGCTGCTTCGGCTTCGCGCCGCTGCGGCTGCCGCCGGAGCTGGATTTCGCGGGGATGTTCCACGGGGTCGACGAGCGCGTGCCGGTCGACGGACTGAAGTTCGGTGTGCGGGTTCTCGACCGGTTTATCGACGCGTGCTGACCAAGATTTTCCGGTTCACCGCAGGGAATTGGTCCGAACGGGTGAATACCGCAGGCGGGTCGTAGCCTCGGCAAATCGGTGTCGTTTCCCCTTGTGCGGCGCGCAAGCGCGCCGTGTTCCGACGAGGAGGACTGACACTCATGAAGAAGATGGGCAAGTTCGCTGTTCTGGCGGCGGCCACCGGTGGGCTGGCGCTTGCGGGCACCGGCGCGGCGATGGCGGACTCGGGTGCGGACGGCGCGGCCGTCGGTTCCCCCGGCGTGCTGTCCGGCAACAACGTCCAGGTGCCGGTCCACATCCCGATCAACGTCTGCGGCAACAGCATCGACGTGGTCGGCGTGCTGAACCCGGTGTTCGGCAACACCTGCATCAACGCCTGATCCCAGGCGCCCGATCGCCTGGCGGCCGGATGTCTCGGCATTGCGTGGCCGCTGTGTGACGAACGGCCTTGGAGCCTCGCGGTTCCGAGGCCGTTCGGCGCGTTCGGGGCCGTTGTGTGGCGATAGCCGGGAGGCCGATCGATGCTTTCGTATGACCGCATCGAAAGGTTGTAAGAAATCCAGAACCTCATCCGAACGAGGGATAAACTGCGGCGAACGTGTGTAGCTGAGTGACCTGTGAGGGCCTGGCCCGGTTATTGCCGTCGCGGGGCAACAGCCCCGCCCCTCACACGGAAGACTCAGGGGAATCTCCTATGCAACAGCGTGCCAAAAAGGGGCTGTTGGTCGCCCTCGCGGCCTCGGGGGCACTCGCATCCGCTGCGGTTGGTACGGCCAACGCCGACAGCGGTGCGCAAGGGTCCGCGGTGGGTTCGCCGGGTGTTCTGTCCGGCAACAACGTGCAGATTCCTGTGCACGTTCCGGTCAACATCTGCGGCAACACCGTCAACGTTGTGGGACTGCTCAACCCGGCGTTCGGCAACAACTGCGCCAACGTCTCCGGGGTCCCCGACCACGAACCCCCCACGCCGCCCCACACCTCGAAGCCGCCCACGGAGCCGCCCACGACGACGAAGCCGCCCACCACCCACCCGCCGACGACCCACCCGCCGACGACCCAGCCGCCCAAGACGCCGCCCACCACGCACCCGCCCCACGACACCACCGGTGGCGGGAGCAACGGCGGCTGGGACAACGGCGGTTGGAACACCGGCGGTCACGAGGCCCCGTCCCACCCGAAGGGCGAACTGGCCCACACTGGCGCCTCCTCGACCACGCTGTTCCTGCTCCCCGCCGGCGCGGCGCTCCTGCTCGGCGGTGCGGTGCTGTACCGCCGGACGAGGACGTCCGGCAGCTGAACCCCGACGCGTCCGCGACCGCGGACCGTCGGTGACAGACATCGAAGGCCGCCACCCCTGCTCAGGGTGGCGGCCTTCGCCGGTGCGGGGACAGGGTTCGGGGCGGGGCGGCTCCGGGCCGTGCGGGGAGCGCGGCGGCGGCTTGCGCGGGGGAGTCGACGCGGGGCGCGGGCCTCGGTACGCGCGGGTGGTGCGGGAGCGCGGCGGGGGCTTGCGCGCGACCGCGCGGGGTCGCGTACGACGGCGGTGGCGCCGGGCGTGGAGGGGCTTTCGCGCGTTGGGGAGCCGGGCACGGGGTTCGGTGCAGGCGTGAGGCGCGGGGGCGTTGCCGCACCGTCGGATGCGCGGGGCCGGGCGGTCGTGCGGGGTTGGTACCGCTGTCGCGTGCGCGCCACGGCGGTGTGGGGGCGAGGGGCGGTCGCGCGGATCGACACGGGAGGCGGCGTTGTCGGGACGCCGCGCGCCAGCGGGCGTGGGGGCGCATCGGCGGTCGGAGGACACTCGGAGATCCCTCGGCCTGCCGTGCGCGCTCGCGCGAAGAGGGGCCGGGGGCCCGGCCGGTGTTTCGCGGAGGTGGCGGAGCCCTCGTCGGGAGGGGGAGAGCACGGTGAGGCGTCAGGGCCGTCCATCGAGAGCGGGCCTCGCAGGGCGGCAGGCGCCGTTCCGCCGCCTCGGCCGGGAGCCCGCCCTGCACGCGGGCGCTGCGGTCGAGGCGGCGGAATGAGGGGCACACACGTGCGTCACACGCGTCACACGTGCCGCGCCCGTGTCATCTCGTCGCGTTTTGCGATCTGCGTCACGTCAGCCTCAGCTGTCTGATGATGCGCCGCCGCAACAGCACTCTCCGGCTGCCGTCCCGGCGGAGCGTCAGCCGGTCCAACTCCCACAGTCCGTACTCCGCGTGCTCGGCCAGAATCCGGCGTGCGTCGCTGCGCGACGTGCCGCGCGGAAGGTGCAGCTGCTGAAACTCGTAGTCCGCCAATCGATCACTCCTGACTGTCCGAACCGCCGATTCGACAACGTGGCGGCATCCGGCATCGGAACCATTGTGCGCAACGGGGGCTGTTGCGGATAGCGTCATGCCATGACCGGTGTTGCACAGCCCACGCCCGAGCACGTACGAGCAGCCGCCGAGGCGTTGAAGTCGGCCGTCGACCGTCACCTGGCCGCCGTCGAGCGGCGCCAGGGTGAGAGCGACCCGGCCGTTTTCGCGGCGTACGACGAACTGGCGGGTCTCGCCGAGGCGTACGACGAGCTGCTGTACGACGTCTACGACGAAGTCACGCCCTTCGAGGTGCCGGACCGCTCCGAGACAGAGGAATACCTCGGCCCGGACAACCCCGACGCCGTCACCGTCCTCATCCGCCGCGATTACGTGGTCAAGGACTCCCTGGTCCTGCTCGACCACGCCCGGCGCGCGGACGCCGAATCGGAGGAGCCGGGCGAGGTCGGCGCCGGAGGGATCGAGACGACCTCGGCCGCGGTCGCGATGCTGTTCGACGTCTACGACCCGGACGAGATCGCCCAGCGCGCCGAGGAGATCGGCCTGGAGACGGGCGACTCGACGCTGTGGGTCACCGCGATCGAACCGGGCGAACCGGGCGAGTGGCTGGACGCGCCCTTCGACGAGGTGGATCCGCAATCGGTCATCTACCGCTTCGAGACCAGCACGGCCTACGAGGACGACCTGGAGTCCCTGGAGCAGGACCTCCGCTAGCCGCGCCCGGCGGTCTGCCGGGTCAGGTCAGGTCGGGGCGGGTCAGGTCGAGTCAGGTCGCGTCAGGTCGCGTCCGTCGGCTCCTCGGGGGAGCCGAGCATCTGGTCCGCGGCCTCGCGTACCGCCGCGACCAGCCGGGTCGTGCGGATGCTTTCGGGCGTGCGCGCGACGGCCCGGGGCAGCGTTCCGTCGGCCGGATAGACCACCGACAGGTGCCGCCGCGCCCGCGTGAAGGCGGTATAGACCAGCGCCCGCGTGACCAGGTCGCCGGCGTCGCCGGGCAGCACCGCGACCACGCCGGGCCGCCGCGTGCCGAGGGCCTGGCGTACGGTCACCGCCCAGCCGTGGCGCAGTTCGCCGAGCCGGGCGCGCGGCACGGTCTCCGGACGGTCGGGCGCGTCGCGGAACACGACGGCCAGTCCGTCCGGCACCGCGTCGACCACGCGGCCCTCGGCCGGCGCCTCCGCGCGCGGGCCCGGAACACGGACCACCCGGTCGCCGATGTCGAAGCCGGCGTAGCGCCCCGGGCCGGGGTTGAGGCGTTCCTTGAGCGCCGCGTTGAGCGCGGTCGCGCCGGCCCCGCCGCCCTCCGCCGGGGTGACGACCAGGACGTCGTCGGACGGGATGCCGAGCGCGCGCGGGATCGAGTCGGCGACCAGTTGGACGCATCGGTGCACCGCCTCGGCGGCGCCGCGTACGCCGACCAACACGACCTGCCGGTCCGGTGATTCCACCGGCGGCAGGGAACCGGCGCGAACGGCCGACACCAACTGGCCCAGCACGCCGGGACCTTGCTCCGACGACACCACGACGGGCACCACGCCGGACTCCCGCAGGTCCGCGAACACCCGGCCGGGCGCCGCCGGTTGCAACTCGTCGGGATCGCCGCACAGCACCACCCGGGCACCGTCCGGGACGCTCTCCAGCACGGCGGCGGCGCTCTGGACGTCGAGCAGGTGCGCGTCGCGGACGACGAGGAGGTCGGTGTCGAGCAGCCCGTCCACGCCGCGCGCGGGCCCTCCGCGGTCGCCGAACAGCCCGCGCGGCGTCGTCACGACCGGTCCGCCGTCACCGTCGCCGACCGCCGTGAGGAAGTCCCGTACGCGGGACGCTCCGTCGGCGGTCGGACACACGACGACGGCACGCGGTCCGAGCGCGCGGGCGAGGGCGAGGGGAGCCGAGGGCGGGTCCTCGCCGGCGCCCGGGACGTGGAGGACGACCCCGGACTCGGGCAACGCGGGTGACGGCACGGCCGTTTCGGGTGGTGGCGCGACCGTCGACAGCAGGCGCAGCACCGCCTCGGCGATGCTCTCCTCCGCGAGGGCGTGGCGTTCGAGGGCGACCGTCAGGTGGTCGGCGGGCGAGTCGAACGGGTGCCCGAAGCCGTCGTCGAACGCGCCCGGCTCGTCGAACGCGTCTGTCGCGTCGTCGTTTTCGTCCGCCACGGCGCTGTCGACGTCGTCCCCGGCGGCCGGGCGTTCGGCGAACGCCATGATGCGCCCGTTGTCGTACGCGGCCCGCAGCGCCCCGAACGCGTCGCGCACGCCCGCCTGTTCGAGCGCGCCGACCACCGAGGGCGCGCCGACCGCCGTATGCCCGTGGCCGGCGGCGCGGTGCAGGTGCCGGGTGATCAGGGCCTGGGTGCGCCGCGGGTCGTCGGGGTCGGGGCCGCCGACCGTGCCCTGGGCGAAGAGGTCCGCCTGCTGCGGTGAAAGGCCCGGCAGCGCCAGGAGGTTCCAGGGATTCTCGCGCAACAGGTCGGCGGCGTCCGGCCCGAGCGCCACGAGCGCCTGCTCGGCGAGTCGGACGGGAGCGCCGCCCGCGGCCAAGACCTCGCGTACGGCGTCGACGTCGGCGGCGTCGGGCTCGGCCTCCGCGTCGGGCCCGGACGAGTCGGCCGCGAAGCCGGCGGCATGGTGCGCGCCTTCGGGACGTCGCGGCGCGAACGGCGGGGCGTCGGCCGAACCGCCCGGCACGGCATCGGCACGCGGCACCTCGGGTTCGGCGGCCGGGGGCGCGTCGAGCACGGGGGCGGCCCACGCGGCGTCCGGGTCCCCGGCGAGGGTGCGTCGGGAGGCCTCCCGGGCGCCGTCGGGCGCGGTGGCCGGGGGCGCGGCGCGGCGCTCGGCGTCGGCCTCGCGCGGCTCCCGCGGTCGGCGCGGCGGCGCGACCTCGGTGCCCGAGGCGGCTTCGCCGCTCCGGGCGGCCGACGGCGGCGCGTCCAGGACGGGCAGCGCCCACCCGTCGCCCGGCCGGGAACCGCCCGCCGCGACGGGCGTGGGCGGCTCGTCGAGGCGCGACGGGGGAGCGTCCACGACCGGCAGCGCCCACTCCGACCCTCCCGGTGCGGAACGCCGCGCGGCCGACGGACCCGTGCCGCCCGCGGAACCCTGCGCCTGGCCGAGCACCGTCAACGCCTGCCACGCCGCCGCGAGTTCCTCGCGGCTCGAGGTCTCCGCGTCGCCGGCGGAGTTGGCCTTGTCGAGTGCCGCCAACGCCGCCCGCGCGGCGGCGAGCGCGTCGCCCGGCCGCTCGCTCGGCGCCGCGCCGCCGCGAACCGTACCCTCGGCCCCGCCGGACCGCGTGTCGCCGTCCATGCCGCCGTCCCCGCTCTCGTTCATGTCGTCGTTCTCATGCCAGTCGTCCGGCGGCCCTCGCACGGGGCCGCCGGCAGCATCCTGCCGCCGCCCCCCGACATTCGGCACCGCGGCCGACGTGCCGACGGCCGACGGGCGGCGGCGTGGCGGCGCCTCACGCCGGACCGCGAGGTCGCCGCGGTCGGTGTGCGAGCCGTCCCTCGCGGCGGGCCTCGGCCCGGACACCGCCCGGAATCCCGCTCACCCGGACCGTACGACGGCTGCCCGCCGCGGCGCGGCCGTCCCCCACCCGCGCGGCGCCCGGCCCTCCCCGACGGCCCCGTCCCGCCTGCCCCGCAAGCCCGGTGACGGCCGCGGCGCCCACCGGACCCGCCCGGCGGCCCTCCGCCCGCCCGATCCGCACTACGCCTGGCTCCAGTCGTGGTCCGGATAGCCCGTCAGCGGCGCCGAGACGTCGTCCAGGGCGTTGCGGATCTCCGCGGGCAGCGTCAGGGCCTCCGACGCCAGCGAGGAGCGCAGCTGTGCCGCCGTACGGGCGCCGACGATCGGGGCGACGACGCCCGGGCGGTCGCGGACCCAGGACAGCGCGACCTCTATGGCGGCCGAGCCGAGCCCGTCCGCTGCGGTCGCGAGGGCGTCGACGATGCGGCGCGAATCCGCGTCCAGATAGGCCGCGACGAACGGGCCCATGTCGTCCGACGCGCCGCGCGAGTCGGCCGGCATGCCGTGGCGGTATTTGCCGGTGAGGACGCCCCGGCCCAGCGGCGACCACGGCAGCAGGCCGACGCCCAGGTCCAGCGCCGCCGGCAGCACCTCGCGCTCGATTCCGCGCTGCAGCAGGGAGTACTCCATCTGCGCGCTCGCGATCACCACGCGACCCGGCGCGGCGAGCTGCCACGTCGCGGCTTTCGCGAGCTGCCAGCCGCAGAAGTTGGAGACGCCGACATACCGCGCGCGGCCCGACGAGACCGCGAGTTCGAGTGCGTGCAGCGTCTCGTCCAGCGGTGTCGCCGGGTCGTACGCGTGCAGCTGCCACAGGTCGACGTGGTCGGTGCCGAGCCGGGCGAGCGAGGCGTCGAGGGCTTGGAGGAGATGCGCGCGCGACCCGTCGAAACGTCGTTCGGTGTACGGGACGCTGGCCGCCTTGGTGGCGATGATCACCTCGGCGCGCGGGACGTAGCCGTCGAGGAGGCGGCCGAGCTGGTACTCCGCCTCGCCGTCGGCGTAGACGTCGGCGGTGTCGACGAGGTTTCCGCCCGCGTCGAGGAACGCTTTCATCTGTTCGGCGGCGTTCTGCTCGTCGGTGTCCCGCCCCCAGGTCATCGTTCCGAGGCCGATGCGGGAGACCCGCAGCCCGGTCCGGCCCAGATGTCGCTGCTCCATGGATCGGGAGACTAGCCGCTCGGGCGGAGCGGGCGCCGGTGGCGGGGCCGTACACAATAAGTGCGTCATGTGTTCGGCGATCAACGGCGCGCGGGACGTTACTGAACGGTAGTAATACCGGTAGTGTCCCGGAGAACATCCATCCAGCACTCGGAGGGGCGGCCCCATGGGTATGCGGCTCGGCATCAACCTCGGTTACTTCGGCGCCGGCAACGACGCCGACAACCTCGCGGTCGCCCAGGAGGCCGACCGGCTCGGCTACGCGGTCTGCTGGGCGGCCGAGGCGTACGGCTCCGACGCCGCGACGGTCCTGACCTGGGTCGCCGCCCAGACCGAGCACATCGACGTCGGCTCGGCGATCTTCCAGATCCCGGCCCGCACACCCGCGATGACCGCGATGACCGCCGCGACGCTCGACACGCTCTCCGGCGGCCGTTTCCGCCTGGGCCTGGGCGTGTCCGGCCCGCAGGTGTCCGAGGGCTGGTACGGCGTGCGCTTCGACAAGCCGCTCGCCCGCACCCGCGAGTACGTGGAGATCATCCGCAAGGCCATGCGCCGCGAACGCCTCGAACACCACGGCGAGCACTGGGACCTCCCGCTGCCCGGCGGCCCCGGGAAGCCCGTCAAGCTCATCGTGCACCCGGTCCGCGAGCACATCCCGCTCTACATCGCCGCGGTCGGGCCGAAGAACCTCGAACTCGCGGGGGAGATCGCGGACGGCTGGCTCGGCCTGTTCTTCGCCCCGGAGCAGGGCGAGGAGTCGCTGGCCCACGTGCGCGCCGGCCGCGCGAAGGCCGGGCTGACCCTCGACGGCTTCGACGTCGTGCCGACCGTGCCGGTCGTGCTCGGCGACGACCCCGTCAAGGCCGCGGACGCCGTGCGGGGCAACGCCGCGCTCTACATCGGCGGCATGGGCAGCCGCGAGCAGAACTTCTACAACCGGCTCGCGGTCCGCATGGGCTACGAGAAGGAGGCCGCCGAGATCCAGGACAAGTTCCTGGCGAAGGACTACGCCGGTGCCGAGCAGGCGGTGCCGTACGAGTTCCTGGACAAGACCGCGCTGCTCGGCACCAAGGAGCGCATCGCCGACCGCATGCACGCGTACGCGGACGCCGGAGTCACGACCCTGACGGTCACACCGACCGCGGAGACCCTGGACGGCCGCATCGCCACGCTGCGCACGGTGGTGGAGGCCCTGGAGGCCTCCGGCCGGGGCTGAGCGCCCGCGCCCCACGCCCGCGCCCCACGGCCGCGTCGCGCCGTGCCGCTCAAGGCCGTTCGTCGCGCCGCCCACGGATCTCCGGGGGCGGCGGGGCGGGACCACGCTTTCCGGCCCGCGCGTGCTCGACGCCCCACCGCGGAATCCCCCGGCGCGACGAGGCGAGGAACGGCCCGCACGGAGACCGCTCCTCGGCTCGTCCCCGTCTCGTCGTGATCGCGCGCCGCACGGTGCGTCGGCGCCCCCGGCTACCGCGGCCCCGGTACGCGCTCGGACACCGCGTGCGCGAACTCCAGAAGTCGGCGGATCTGCCCCGGCCCGCCGTCGTCGAGTGACTTGCTGAACCGGTACGCCTCCTGCCGGAACCGGCCCGTGGTGGTGCCCTCTTCGCCGCGGACGGTCGCGATCTCCTGCAGCGTCGGCGTGGCGAGGAACACGTACGCGCCGCGCGTCTCGCGGCCTCCGTCGGCGCCGGTGCCGACCAGCGTGCGTATGCCGACGTGCGACACCGAGCCGAGCGGGATCACCTGCACCGACGAGTCCAGCACGGTGCCGCCCGGCGCCGACGCGTCGGTCATGTCCTCGCTGTGCCACAGCACCAGGCGGTGGTCGTCGCAGACCGCCGCCTCTTGCCACACCGAGGTGCCGTTGGCGTTGATGTCGACGACGCGCTCCAGCGTGAACGCGCGCACGGGACGACGGCCCAACACCGCGCCCAGGGCCTCCAACGCGATGTCCGGATGCAACAGATAGGCGCGGACCGCGTCTTCGAGTTCACGGTGCGCGGACCAGTCGGACCCGGCGGCTCCCGAACTCGGAACCGCGGGCGGCTGCGTCCGCGACATCCGCTGCCTGCCCGGCCTGCCGAACATCCCCACCTGCTCTCCCCTGGCCTGAGTACCCGACCAGCCTAAGCGGGGAATCCGGCGACGGATGTCCGGGGCGGCGCCGACGGGATCACGAAAGGGTGCGCACCAACGCTTTACGGCCGGGGCGGGGGATCCGGTCAGCCCCGCCTCGGCCGTCACAGGAGTCAACGAGGACGCGGGGCGAAGGTTCCGGGGGAGCACCGAAATTCTCCGCGCCGGAATGTGGGTGAAGTCACAGCCATCCGTTGCGGCGGAAGAGCCGGTGCAGGACGAGACACACGACCACCATGACGATCAGGACCGCCGGATAACCCCACCATTGCCGAAGTTCCGGCATGTGCTTGAAGTTCATGCCGTAAATCCCGGCGAGCATGGTGGGCACCGCGGCCATCGCCGCCCATGCCGAGATCTTGCGCATGTCCTCGTTCTGCCGCACGCCGACCTGCGCGAGATTCGCGCTCAACACGTCGGACAGCAGGCGGTCGAACGCCTCCACCTGTTCGTTGACGCGCGCGAGATTGTCGCCGACGTCGCGGAAGAACGGCTGCGTCGCGGTCGGGACGTACAGCACGTCGCTGGTCGCCAGCCTGCGTATCGGGTCGGACAGCGGCTGCGCGGCCCGGCGGAACTCCAGGACCTCGCGCTTGAGCAGGTAAATGCGCTCGGTGTCGTTGTCGCGGTTCGTCGAGAAGACCCGGCCCTCCAACTCCTGGAGGTCCACCTCCAGTTCGGTGGCGACCGCGACGTACGCGTCGACGACCGCGTCGCACACCGCGTACATCACCGCCCCCGGGCCGTACCGCAGCACGTCGTCCTGCCGCTCAAGCCTCCGGCGCACGTCGGAGAGCGGGTTGGCGGTCCCGTGGCGCACCGTGACGATGAACGAGTCGCCCACGAAGATCATCAGCTCGCCGGTCTCCACCGCCGAGGACTCCTCGGTGTAGCGCAGGGTCTTGAGGACGACGAAGACCGAGTCCTCGTACAGGTCGAGCTTCGGGCGCTGGTGGGCGTGCAGCGCGTCCTCGACCGCGAGCGGGTGCAGGCCGAACTCGCTGGTCACCAGCTCGAATTCCTTCTCGGTGGGTTCGTGCAGCCCGATCCACAGGAAGGCGTCCCCCGACGCACGGGCCTCGTCCAGCGCGTCGGAGAAGTCGGCCGGCCCGGGTGTCCGGACGCCGTTGCGGTAGATGGCGCAGTCCACGATCACGCGGACATTGTGACGGTTCGGGCTCCGCGCGGGGAGCGCCCCGCCCGCGGCGCCCGGCGGGAACGGGACGGGTACGCGGCTCCCCGCCCCGCCGCCCGGCCCCGTACAGTGAACCGATGGCGACGCTGCTCCTGGTCCGGCACGGCCGGACCACCGCGAACTCCTCGGGCGTACTGGCCGGCTGGACCCCGGGGGTCCACCTCGACGAGAAGGGCCGCGAGCAGGCCGCATCGCTCGCGCGGCGCATCGCCGCGGTGCCGCTCGCCGCCGTCGTGTCGAGCCCGCTGGAGCGCTGCCGCGAGACGGCCGCCGAGATCGCCGCCGTACGCGAGGGCACCAAACTCGCGCTGGACGCCGGCGTGCAGGTCGACGACCGGGTCGGGGAGTGCCACTACGGCGACTGGACCGGCCAGGAGATCAAGAAGCTCGTCAAGGACCCGCTGTGGCCGGTGGTGCAGAACCATCCCAGCGCCGCGGTGTTCCCCGGCGAGGGCGGTGAGGCGCTGCGCGACACCCAGAACCGCGCGGTCGCCGCGGTCCGCGACTGGAACACGCGTCTGGAGGCCGAGCACGGCCCGGACGTGCGTTATCTG